>JAXITL010000011.1:0-34021 GCA_034680125.1 Chitinophagaceae bacterium | reverse complement strand
TATATAGCTAAGGTAAAAATGGATGCCCGGCTTAAAGAATCACAAGTAGATGCAAAGGATGTTGCCTATTTTGCCCCTCAATTACGTGATTTGCCTGTTGGTATCACTAAAATTTCAGGCGAGGCTAAAGGAACCGTAGATCATCTAGTGGCTAAAAATATAAACGCAACAGATGGTTTTAGTACCCTAAAAGGCGATCTAACCATAATCGGCTTGCCCGATGTGGATTCGAGTATTTTCGATTTTCAAAATGGGGAAATTTTCACAACTGGAAATTCTGTACTCAAATATGCCCCCGCACTCAAAAACAACCCCAACATTAATATTAAGGCTATTGATTACGCCTATTTTAGCGGAAGTTTCAAAGGATTACTCAATGATTTTGCAGCAAAAGGAATTATCAAAACCAATTTAGGAATGGCATCTGCCGACATGGTGATGAAATTGCCCTACCGATCAAGTCCAACTTATTCTGGTACGCTTAGCTCCTCCTCTTTTGATGTAGGGCGCTTGTTGAACCAAAGCAGTTTGGGCAAGACTACATTCAAGGCACAATTGCAAGGTGCCAGTTTCGACCTGGCAGGCTTTCATATAAAAGCAAAATCTACCTTTCAGGATTTCACCTTTAATGGATATACTTATCGAGACATTGTAGCGGATGGTATTTTTGATAAAAGTAAATTTGATGGACAATTAATTATCAACGATAGCAATCTAGCCGCCGCGTTTAACGGTAGTATCGATTTTAGTGAAAAGGATATTAAAATTGTGGCTACAGCCAACTTATTGAGTAGTGATTTGAAGGCTTTACATTTTGTGGATGCACCGACTACTTTATCTGCCGATTTTGACCTTGATTGTTCTGGTAAAACCATTGATGATTTTACTGGTTCGGCTAAACTATACAATATCGACCTTCATCGCCATACCCAGCGTATGGATTTGGATTCTATCAATATATTATCCTACAACAATGGTCAGGAAAAGCATCTTGATGTAGAAAGTAATTTGTTGCGTGCAAAAGTTGATGGCCAATTTTTGTTGAGTGAAATACCTAACTCTATGCAATATTATTTGAGTAAGTATTTGCCCAATTATATTAAAGCACCTGCTAGTATTGCTGCCAATCAAAATTTGAATTTTAGTATCAAGACTCATGAAGTTGATGATTTATTAAAGGCCTTTACCCTTTATGTGAGTGGGTTTGACAGCTCCACCATTTTAGGAAACTTTAATACAAGTACCCGCTCTTTAAGTTTGGACGCTACTGTGCCGTTCGGTAAGGTGGGTAATCTTAAGTTTTATAAAGCAAAGGTAAATGGACTAGGAGACTATAATAATCTATCTTTAAAAACTTCTATTGCTTCCTTTATTGTGGGTGATAATTTATTGAATACCTCACTAAATTTGGATGCCCAATTAGGTAATGATACCTTGGATTATACCATTGTTACTAAATCAGATGAACAATATGGTACTGCTACAATTGCTGGAAAAGCCTATACAAGTAGGGATTCCTTGTATCTATCCTTTTTGCCCTCAGAGTTTTATCTCAACAATGCAAAGTGGGAAATAGAAGCAAATAACAAAATTGTTTATGCTAATAATTATTTATCGATTAATAATTTTAACCTTGGTTCGGGCCTTCAACAATTAAAAGTTAATACCGATTTTTCTAAACCTGGTCGACCTTTACTTATCAATGCCAACAATATAGACATTGCCCAGCTGGCTAGCCTTACATCTGCCGCCGAGTACAAACCTGAAGGTCGAATTAATGGACAATTTAGTCTGCAAAATATTTTTGGCCAAGCTAAAATGAGTGCTAATATTGAGGCTTCTGGGGTTTCATTATTTGGTGATACCCTTGGCTTGATCAAGATTATTGGTAATTATGATGCTGAAAAAAAATGGGTATTATTGGACAAAAACAGTGGTATTTTTAATCCCAAATTTTCTCTGCTTAGCGAAGGGAAAATTTCTTTAAACACACAATCTGCCGAGCAATTAGATGCTAAGCTGCGCATAGCCAATTTCCCACTTAAATTTTTACAACCATTTTTAAAAGGTTATGCTAGTAAAATTGGGGGCACCTTAGATGGTGAAGTATCCATCAATGGAAGTCTTAAAAATCCAGTGTTTGATGGTGGCTTATCTCTCATTAATGTATTGGCAAAGGTTGATTATATCGGCGCATTGTATAATATCCCTAAAGGGAACATTAAAATTAAAAATCAAACTTTAAGCCTGGATAATATTGAATTGTTTGATGTGTACAAAAACAAAGCATTGGCTACAGGGACCCTTCAGTTTAGTAAAATCAACAATCCTATTTTTGATATAAAGCTGAGTACAGATCAATTCGAAGTAGTCAATTTGAAAGATTATGAAAACGACCTTTTTTATGGGCATGTTATTGCAAAAGCCAATTTTACCGTAGCAGGTAGCCTCAACAATATCAATATGGCTATCAGCGCCACTCCTACCCAGAAATCCAGTTTGTTTTTGCCCTACAATTCAGCGGGCGACCATAGTGCAAATACCTACATTACCTTTAAAACAATTGGAAATGCCCCAATCAAGCAGGTCCTTAAGTCAAAAGATAAATTGGGTGTTAAAATATCAGCCATTCTCAATAATTTAATGGATGTGACCTTGGTACTTGATCCCAATACGGGGGACCAAATAACCGCCAATGGTAACGGTAATTTGACCATCGATGTGCCTGCAAACGAGGATTACTCTATGTTTGGTACCTACAATATTGAAAGAGGTAAATATCTGTTCACATTTAGGCAAGTGCTTTCCAAAGAATTTTTAATCAACGCAGGTAGTACTATATCCTTTGCGGGTAATATCGCTAATACGCGTTTAGATGTTCAGGCTACATATCCTACGACGGCTAGACTTTTTGATTTGTTAGATAATAACAAAGCAGATATCATAAAAGGTAGCAAAGAAGAAGAAGATGCCAAAACAGCTCAGGCAGTAAATGTTCAGTTGCGTATGAAAGGAACTTTAGCTGTTCCAGATCTTAATTATGAGATTGAATTGGTCGAAAAAAGATCAATTGGTACTACAGCTTACGCAGAGTTAAACAGAATTAATAATAGCGATAAGACGGCCTTAACCAACCAAGTCAGTTCTCTACTGCTTCTGGGATCTTTTATTCCATCCCAAGGTATCACCAGTACCCTTGCTGTAACAGGTGCCAAAAATACTTTAGGCGAAACAATTGCCTCACAAGCTTCTCCTTTACTTAGCTCGGCTTTGAATAAATTATTAGGTGATCAAAAATTACAGGTACTGGTACAATACAAAAGCTTTGGTCAGGATGTGAGCACAAGTACAAGCTCGGGTAGCAGCCCAATAAGTTCTACCGATACCCGAAATCAAGTCAAATTTGGTTTCAAGAAAAATTATTTTAATGATCGATTGAGCTTACAAATAGGTAGTGCTTATGATTGGGGAAGACCATCTAATAACAACCAAAACACCAGTAGCTTTAATCTTGCGGGGGATTTTAGAGCCCAATATTTATTAATACCCGATGGAGGATTTAGTTTAATTGGTTTTCGTACGAGTAGTTATGATTTATTCGTAGGTAACAACGTAGCGCGCCAAGGTATGGGTATCACTTATCGTAAAAATTTCGATAATTTTTATGAATTTATACACTCCAAAAAGAGAATAGCACGCGAACGACAGGAAAAAAACAGGGCTAAATAAGCATAGGGTTATTCCCCATTTTTCTTCACCATTACCACGAAATCAGCCAAATTTTCATAGGCCTCGTAATTTGGTTTTGTAAAATCTTCAGCAGGGAAACAGCTAATGGTGAGCACTTTCCTGTCTTTATTTCGGCGTTGTAATTCTGCTACTGTACCCAAATATTCATCGCTATGAAAACGGCCGCAAATATGCATTACTAAGCCATTTTTTTTATTATTACTAATAGCTTTTTCTATGCTTTTGGCCATAGTTGCATCCCAAAGGCATTGTGATGCAAACATATTGGGGCTATGGATGTTGTTTTCTCCACCCATAATACCGACAAATTTTTTATAGTATGCGCCAGTTTTAGGGGCGTAAATCGGAAGTTTTGCAATGAGTGATTTTGATGCAGCACCTAAACTATCCAAAGACTTGGGGCCTCTTTTGCTCATTAGATTATTGTAGCGACGAGGGCTATTAGCTGCTATTACAGTCAATTTATGTTCTTTCGCATAGTCTACTAGTGGGCTGTAATCTTCATAGTTGTTCCAGGCTCGTGCATCTTTTATTAACTTCTCTTTGTTGATAAATCCACTCAAGTACTCATCTAACAATACTTGACAATCTGTTTCAAACATTTCTAGAGATAAAACTAGTTTTTCATCGTAACGTTCATGAAGCATCTTCAGCATTTTTAACTCAAGAATATGGCCAATAGAATCGTTATGTTCTTCACCCCAAAATAGGACGTCGGTTTTAATTATTCTATCGGCTAACTCTGTTAGGGTCAATTGTTCGCCCGTCTTGGTATCAAAGATTTTAAAGGGAAGACCTGTTTCGATAGGTCCAGATTGTGCCCTAGAACTTACTGTAAAAAACAAGATTACTACAACTAAAGAAAAGTATTTCATGTGCTCATTATTGTTATCGATGGCAAGATAATGCCTTAATGCCAAAACTACTAGATTCGTTTTTATTTCCCTCTTCCTTCGATAATTACGATAATGGTATAGAGCATTATTTTGATATCTAGTGCCAAAGAGCAGTTTTCGATATAAAGAAGGTCGTATTCCATTCTTTTTTTCATCTCTTCTACATTTTGGGCATAGCCATATTTTACCATACCCCAAGAGGTTAGTCCTGGTTTTACTTTATGCAAATACCGGTAATGCGGATGGGTGGTACAGATGATGTCGATATAGTGTTTTCGTTCTGGACGAGGGCCAACAAGACTCATGTCACCCATAAGTATATTATAGAATTGAGGTATTTCGTCTATACGCCATTTGCGCATGATACGACCCCATTTTGTAATACGTGGGTCATCTTTTTGGGATAAAGCAGGGCCTTCTACTTCTGCACCAATACACATTGAGCGGAATTTGATGATATTGAATACCCGGCCATATAGTCCAATGCGTTCTTGTTTGTAAAATATTGGACCGGGTGATGACAGTTTAACCTTGATGGCTGCAAAGAGATAAATGGGGCTGAGCAAGATCATGGCTATAGCAGAGACGCTAATATCGATAGCTCTTTTGCAAACCGCTTGCCAATCGGGCATTAAGGTGGGCTCAATATGCACCAAAATAGCATCATAGACATTGCTCGTTTTTACCGATCCGGATATGATATCGTATAAATTGGGTAAAACTTTTACGACAACTGCTTTATAGCTTAATCTGGTCAGGATGTTTTCTAAAAGTCCTCTTTCAGAGCTGTCTACAGCCACTATTACTTCTTCTATTTTATGGGTATCGATAATATCTTCAAGTTGCGACAAGTTGCCCAATTGCGGTAAATAATGACTCATTCCATTGCCTGTTTCTTTTTGTGAATACACAAAGCCCATGAAAATATTGCCTAGTATTTTATCGTTGTTCGTTATTTGTTTATAGATTTCTATAGCCTGGTCGTTACCACCAACAATCATTGTGTTAAAGCCTACTTTACCATTAATGATGTTTTGTTTTACGGCAAAAAGCAGAAACATTCTAGCCATTAAGGTAAAACTAGTGTGCAATAAAAAATACCGCCAGCTCATGCTGAAGAAATAAGAAATATCGTCAGTATCATCGCTTACTAAGACTAGGGCTAGCAACAAACTGCCGATGAGGCATGATATAAGCGTACGATAGATTTCGTTGATGCGCGACTTGCGATACAGATCGAAATAAGTGCCGCATAAATAATACAATAAGAGCCATGCAAGAGGCAATAATACAAAGCCTTCAATGAAGTCTATAGGCTTCATAAATGTAAGGGCTTTACCAAAATTGGTTTGCAATAAGGTCTTATGCCTAATTGCCCAAAAGAGTATCCATGAAAGCGCAGCTGTCACAAAATCGGACAGTATAAATGCTCTAATAGCGTTCTTTTTGGTCGAGGATAATTGATTAAACACGGTTTCGATGCTTATGGTGAAATCACTTTAAAATTATCCAATACCACATAGCCTTCGCTGTACTTACCATTAAAATCCTCTAAAGAAGACCGCACTTTAAGGTAGAATTTTTTATAGGTTTTATTGGTTTTGGTGAAGGTGCTCAAATCTAAATAAATTTTGTTGGCAATAGTCTTAGGGTTAAAGCCCGCAAGATATTCGCCATAAATTTTTCCTTCAGCATTTTCTGCTTGCAAGCCTATTTGAAAGGGTATAGTGCTTTTGTAGTCAAACTCTAAATAACAAGCACCAGTGGGTAATTCAAAATAATTGACCGAAATATTTTCCGAAAATTTTTGAGGAGATTTTAAATAAATAGCGCCACTATTTTCACCCGAAATTACATTGTTTGGGTCTTTTTCAATAACCATTGCGGTATCGCTACCTAAGTTTTTAAATTGCAATCCTTCTTCGAAATTGATTTTTAATCTAAATGAGTTAGAATTTAGGCCCGTTAAATACTGTGTTTTAGGTGAATAGCTTTGCGTTTTTCCGGGATTATATATCAAGGTAGTTGTATCGATTCGATAAAAAGGGTATTGAAATACATAGCTTTTCAATCCTTGGTTATACACAGCAGCAATTATTTTTATTTTACTGGTTTTACTCATCATTACGGGAACGAGACAAGGTAAGTCGAAAACGCCTACTGGAATATCATCTGCATAAATCCAAGCCGAAGGAATACTATAGGTGGTACTACCCGTAAAGCTAGAGTCTGGGTTTGAAAACACAAATGGCTCTATTTGTAAATAGGTAGGTACTTGCTCTTTTGGATTGATGATATTACAGGCCGAAAAGCTAAGGCAGATCAAAAGGGCTAAATATAAAAATTTGTGCATGGGCATTTTTGGGTAAAAGAAGTCCACAATAAACTATTAACGTGCTTTTGGCTTATTCATTGTGCAATTGGCTATGCATGCTCATTTTTTTCAAAATTAAATGAGCCACTTCCATTGCCTGGTAGCCGTCAAATGCTGTAACTTTTACGGGCAAATCGTTGATAATAGCTCGAGCAAATTCGCTAAGCTCGGCATTGATAGCATTAATAGCAGGTATTTCGGGCATATTTACGGATAAGATTTTCTTATCGCCATTAGCCATTTCAAGGGGAACATCCATTATGCCCTTAGGGTTTTCGCCCTCGTCGGTCAGCTTAATAACTTCTGTTCTTTTATCTAAAAAATCTACACTGATATAGGCATCTCTTTGAAAAAGACGCATTTTTCTCATGCGCTTCAAAGAAATTCGGCTACTGGTAAGATTCGCCACACAGCCATTGTCAAATTCAATGCGGGCATTAGCAATATCAGGGGTTTCGCTCAGTACAGCCACGCCACTGGCCGAAATTCTTTTGACAGGTGATTTAACCAAATGAAGGACGATATCAATATCATGAATCATTAGGTCTAAAATAACCGATACATCTGTACCACGCGGATTAAAGGTGGCTAATCGATGCGTTTCAATAAACATGGGTTGTATGTTCATATCACCCAAAGCCAATAAAGCAGGATTAAATCGTTCTACATGACCGACTTGGCATTTTACATTGGCCTCTTTGATGAGTTTAATGAGTTCTTGGGCCTCTTCAAGGGTATTGGTAAAGGGTTTTTCTACAAAAATATGTTTGCCCAATAGCAATGCAGCTTTGGCTATTTCAAAATGATGGGTTGTATTGCTCACGATATCAACTGCATCACAGAGTTGCAGCAAACTGTTGCTCTCGCTATAACGCTTTACCCCATATTGATCTATGGCCGATGCTGCATTTTCATCGTTGGGGTCATAAAAACCAACTATCTCTATTCCTTCTATTTCTTTCCATTGTTGAATATGAATTTTGCCGAGGTGACCTGCCCCAAAAACGCCAATCTTGAGCATACTTGCTTACGCCTTATTTTATTGTTGAAAATTATTTGTCGCAAGGTAATAAATAAAACACTCCTTTGTGCTTCAATTTGGTTACTGTTGATAGCTTGTTGACAATACATCTGGACGAATCCAATTCTTTACTGCACAGCCTCGACTTGCCGATGAGGTTTATGCTTAGTGCACCTTACTGTTGTGATCGATTTGGATAAAGGGCCATTTTTGAAGTTTCGATACTTTGCCCTATCGATGAACCCATAACAAACGTGTAAAGTCCGTTCGCTTCAGGCTAGGGCTGTTGGGCGGAGTGTGGGGCGATAGCTTTTGCGGTATTGCCAAAATAGTTCTTGATAAAAGGCAGTTTTGTTTGCTTTATTTTTTTTATCGTCAAGCTAGGGAAAAGCAAACACTTTTACTTCCTTATCTCCAATGCTTATAATGGCTGTTTTTTCGATAGGGTCTACCAAATAGCCACTTTCTTGAATTGCCTTGACCTTATATTCGCCAGGACTTAGCTTCTTTTCGTAAGATGTTCCGCCATCGATACTGCCCAAATACGAACCGTCTAAGAATAATTTATAAGAGTCGGAAGATTTATTGGAATACTGTAGGACACCATCATGAGCAGTCGAATCTTCAAATATTTTATTACAGCCCAAAAGCATGGTAGCTAATAGTAATGCTGCTATCGCTTTGCTCATATTAAGTTTGTATTGTTTAAATAATAATGCTGCAATAGTACACTATTTTATTTTTTACCCCACTCTTCAATTGTTCCCATAACCAATATGGGGCTTCTTCGTCTGTTTTTCGACAAGACAGGCCACAATGCGCATGTTTACTATAATAGTGCAAAAAAAAGGGCAAACCGAAGTTTACCCTTTTTATATTGAACATTCTTGACAATCTTTATTTAAAAGCATTTAAGCCTGTAACATCCATACCCGTAATGAGTAAATGAATATCATGGGTACCTTCATAAGTAACCACAGATTCAAGGTTCATCATATGTCGCATAATGCTGTATTCACCGGTAATGCCCATTCCTCCATGCATTTGGCGTGCTTCGCGGCAAATATTTAAGGCTATTTCGCAAGAGTTGCGTTTGGCCATACTTACTTGGGCTGGGGTAGCACGGCCCTCGTTCATCAATACACCTAGGCGCCAAACCAATAATTGACCTTTGGTGATTTCGGTAATCATTTCGGCCAATTTCTTTTGTTGTAATTGGAATCCTGCAATTTGCTTACCAAATTGACTTCGTTGTAGGGTATAGCGTAATGCCGAATCGTAACAATCCATTGCAGCACCTAATGCGCCCCAGGCAATACCATAGCGTGCTTTAGACAAACAGCCTAAGGGACCTTTCAAGCCTTTTACATTAGGTAAAATATTTTCTTTGGGTACTTTTACATTATCAAAAACAAGCTCACCGGTGCAACTTGCACGTAGGCTCCATTTGCCATGAATCTCTGGAGTAGTAAAGCCTTCCATGCCACGCTCTACAATCACACCACGGATTTCTCCCGCTTCGTCTTTCGCCCAAACCACCGCTACTTGTGCATGTGGTGCGTTTGAGATCCACATTTTAGCACCATTTAAGATGACATGGTCACCCGCATCTTTGATATTGGTAAGCATGCTTCCTGGATCGCTTCCGCTATCGGGTTCGGTAAGTCCAAAGCAGCCTAACCATTCGCCAGAAGCGAGTTTGGGTAAATATTTATTGCGTTGTTCTTCGTTTCCATATGCATAAATTGGGTACATCACCAAGCTGCCCTGTACACTTGCTGTACTGCGCATACCGCTATCGCAACGTTCAATTTCTTGCATCATCAAGCCATAGCTAATGTAATCCAATCCTCCACCACCATATTGGGCGGGTACAGTTGGGCCAAATACCCCTAAATCACCCATTTGGGGTACTAAATGTTTGGGGAATTGGTTGTTTTGCGCCCAATTTTCAATATTCGGACTCACTTCTTTTTTAATCCAAGCGCGAACGGTATCACGAATCAATTTGTGTTCATCGGTCAATAATTCGTCTAATTGGTAATAATCTGGGTGCGTAAAGAGGTCTTGTGACATATTCTTTGTTAAAGTTGAATTATAAGTGTGTGCAAAGGTAGCATTTTTGAAATACAGAATATACTTTTGTGCTCGACTGAAAGGTTAAGGTTTTTTAAGTTTTTAAGGATGTTTTCATAGGTTTTTTCTTTCAAGTTTGAAGAAAATTAAAATATTTGATACTTTGTCGCTAGAATAGGGCAAAAAGATCTGTTAATTTGATGAAAAACGAGACTCCTTACAAACGATGGCAAGCTTTTTGACGTTTATACTATGAACAGTACTGTTTTTAAGTAAATGAAAACAGAAAAATATTACAACTATGAGACAATTAAAGATTGCAACCCAGATTACCAATCGCGACTCGCAAGCGGTAGAAAAATACCTTCAAGAAATTTCTAAAATATCGATGATTACGCCCGAAGAGGAAACGACCTTGGCGCAAAAAATCCGTATGAATGACCAATGGGCTTTAGAGAAACTTGTAAAATCTAATTTGCGTTTTGTGGTTTCGGTAGCCAAACAATACCAACACCAAGGCTTATCATTGAGTGATTTAATCAACGAAGGAAATCTAGGTTTGATTAAAGCAGCACAGCGTTTTGATGAAACAAAGGGTTTTAAATTTATCTCTTACGCTGTTTGGTGGATTCGCCAGTCTATTTTACAAGCATTAGCCGAGCAAGGTCGTTTGGTTCGTTTGCCTCAAAATAAAATCGGTACCTACAATAAGGCCAATAAAGCATTTATCGCGTTTGAACAAGAGCATGAGCGTGAGCCTTCTACCGAAGAATTAGCCAACATCCTTGAGATGAGCGAAACAGAAGTAACCAATATTTTTACCAGCAATACACGCCACACTTCATTGGATGCACCAGTACACGAAGCCGAAGATGTAGCAATGGGTGACTTATTGGAAGGTAGTAGTGATACGGATGATGATGTTATGAAAGATTCACTTCGTGCCGAAATTCGCCGAATTTTAAAATCATTAAGCATTCGCGAAGCTGAAATTTTGGCTGCCTATTTTGGGCTTGAAGGAGAGGCTGGTCCATCTATTGAAGAAATTGGTGAAAAGTACGACCTTACCAAAGAGCGTATCCGTCAAATTAAAGAGCGTGCGATTAAGCGCCTACAAAAAGCGCGTTACAGCAATGCTTTAAAAGTTTATTTAGGATAATTTTATAGCCATATTTAAAATCAAAAGCCTCTGAAATTTTTCAGAGGCTTTTTTGTGCGTTAAGAGTATATTTGTTCCAACTAATTGTAACATGAAGAAAATATTTAGTGCCTTATTTTTAATATTTAGCCTTTTCGCTATTTCTTGCAAAAAGGATAATTCGGTTGTAGATAATAGCCTACAAGAATACGCAAGCAACATCAAACTTAACCTCATTTCTTTAATGGGTAATGAGGCTATCGTTTCCTTTGTTGAAAACCATAGTCAGAAAGATATTGTTGCCCATTTTCAATACAAAAAATCGGAGGATAAACTCTGGAAAGATGTTGTCTATACAGATAAAAATAATATTCTTTTGAGCAATTTGCAATTAAAAACTACTTACCTAATTCGGGTTGAATTGACTCGGGGAAATGAATTTGCATTTAGTAAAATGGACTCTTTTACCACACCCAATTATTTTATTAATTATTCAAAATTGTATAGTGGCCCATCTAATGCACACGATAAGGACAATGGTATTTTTTCGATAGAAGGTGCGCAACACACGCTATATGGTAGTGGCTTCAAAAATGTGCCTGAAATAAAGGTTACTTTTTCTGCTGTTGATAATGCCATGAATCAATTTTCTGTAGTGGCCAATGTGATGAACGATACCATGTTGACCTTTGATATTCCAAGAAATTTGTTAGCCAATTCGCCTTATGTAGAGCGTAAAATTTATGACTGTATGGTTGGTGAGCTTCCTTTAATTGGGTTTAAATCTTTTAGCGAGAAGAATTATCTTATCAAAGGTGATGTCCATATTGTGAATAGGGATCTTATCATTAACAATGTTAGCATTGATCCTATGCCCTGCAAGATTATTGGCTTTTATGGTTTTTTTGGAACACATGAAATATCTGGCGTATGCCCCCCTTTATTATATGCTATCGCTACAGAGATAAAGGAGCGAAAGGTGATTATTCGTGATGCAACAGGAGGTGTAGTTAATGAAGTTTTGATCAAACCAACTGGCTCCGCAGTTTGCGACGGACAGGGATTTGCACCTGCAGATTTTGTTCAAGTTAATAAATCGATGATTGCATTCCATGAAGTAACCTATATCAGTATCAAAACTACTTTGCCATCTGGAACTTATACTGGGCAGATTAAGCAAACGACACAAGATGGTGCAGTAGCCTATTCTAATATTTTTGGTTTTTCTTTTTAAGACATAAAAAAACGAGAACAAATATTGTTCTCGTTTTTTAATTTAGGTTGTGGCTTCGCCAAGAATCGAACTTGGATTTGGAGCTTCGGAAACTCTTGTACTATCCATTGTACTACGAAGCCATAGTAGCTTTCAAAGTGTGCAAAGTTATTGTTTTATGTTGCTTATTTCTAATTGTGATTAAAGTATTTTTGGCCATAAATTTTTCTTTTATGAAAAAATATTTTTCCCTGATTGCATTACTAGCAGCTTTGTCTATTCTTTCGGGATATCTACTTTCCCGTATGTCATTTTTGGCACGCACGGCCATTAGTCTTTTTAAAAAGAAATACTACTATTATTCCTTTATGAAACTTTGGTGGAAAGGGGCCTTATTTAATTTTGGGGTATTGGTTTTTTTATTAGTGCTACAAGTATGGTTGCAGTCAAAACTGAATAAGCAAAAAGCCTTTTTGATGAACCTTTCTTGTCTTGTTTTGGCTATGATTGGCTTATATTTTACCTATCAAGATTTTCGCAGCGACCTGTCTCATCGCCTAGCTGGTGAGCGATTGCATTTAGGATTTTATTTATTTTGGGTAGGCTGGATGTGCATTTCTGTTTTTATGATCTGGCAAAATACTTTGCGAAGCGCTACAAGTGTAGATAGAACGGGTGCATCAAATTTGTAAATGCGGCAGTGTATTGTTTGGCTGATTCATAGATGACCAATTCTTTATTGTCGATTTCCCGAATGCTTTGTCCTAGAATCTGAATAACTCTATTGGCCTTACTGTGTGCAAATGGCTTTATCCATAAATTTTGATGGATTTTTAGAGAGGATTGTTCCTGTGCTTCTTCCCATCTTTTTAATTCAGTGCAAGGCAATAGTATGCTTGCCTGTCCATTATTATCAAGGTTTTTTTCGATTAGTTTGACTAAGTCAATAAAGCTAAAGGCATCATTGTGTCGTGCCAAATTTCTTTGATCATCTGCTCCTTTTAGGCTTTTGCTAAAAAAAGGAGGATTACAAATGATGAGATCATATAGTTTGTTGGTTTCCCATTTTCTTGCATCGATATGATGGATATTGATTTGTGGGCCAAAGGGTGAATTGTGGACATTTATTGCTGCATGTTGAGCCGCTGATGTATCAATTTCAAGAGCGTCAATGTGCAAACGGTCGCTTCTTTGAGCCAACATTAAGGACAATAAACCTGTACCTGTTCCAATGTCCAGTCCTTTATTCCAAGAAGCCTCAATAGGTGTCCATGCTCCCTGAATGCAAGCGTCTGTACTTACTTTCATGGCGCAATTTGCTTGCTCAATCCGCATTTTTTTGAAGTCAAAATAGTTGTTACTCATGACTCCAAGTTGCGCGCGCTGTGGGTATTGTGCCGAGCTCGGCATATTGTCCGGCCAATTGTTTGTAATGTGCTGTAATGGCTATCATTGCTGCATTATCTGTGCAGTATTGAAAATCGGGAATGAAAACCTGCCATCCATTTTGTTCACCCAAGGTTTTTACTGCTTGACGCAAACCACTGTTTGCCGATACACCACCTGCAATACCGATATGCTGAACGCCTAATTCTTTAGCCGCTTTTTTCAATTTACGCATCAAGGACTCGATTATGGTGTATTGCACTGAGGCGCAAATATCTTTTAAGTTTTCGGCTATAAAATTGGGATTTTCTTTTTTTGCTTTTTGCAAAAAATAAAGCACTGAGGTTTTTAAACCACTAAAAGTAAATTGGTAATCGGGTAGGCTGGAGATCGGAAAGTTAAATTTTAAAGGATTGCCTTCAGCTGCTAATTTATCTACTAATGGTCCGCCCGGATAAGGTAGCCCCAGCATTTTGGCGGTCTTGTCAAAAGCTTCGCCAGCAGCATCGTCTATCGTTTCACCGATAAGGGTCATGTCCAAATGGCTTTTGCACAAAACCAATTGTGTATGTCCACCCGAAACAGTAAGACATAGAAAAGGAAAATTAGGTTTCGGCTCCTCAATGAAATGAGCCATTACATGGGCTTGCATATGGTGTACGGCTATCAAAGGTAGATTTCTAGCCTGCGCAATAGCTTTTGCAAAACCTGCCCCTACGAGCAAAGAGCCTATTAATCCAGGGGCCTGTGTAAAAGCTACGGCCTCA
The DNA here is from genome assembly GCA_034680125.1 of Chitinophagaceae bacterium. Lineage (GTDB taxonomy): Bacteria > Bacteroidota > Bacteroidia > Chitinophagales > Chitinophagaceae > Rurimicrobium. The sequence continues at coordinate 19,400 of JAXITL010000011.1, read as the reverse complement.
ATTTCTTCGATGGCCATTTGTGCTTGGTTTAAGGCAACGGCTACTACAGGGACGATGTTTTGCATATGGGCTCTGGAAGCCATTTCGGGCACTACGCCACCATATTGTTCGTGTACCGATTGAGAAGCGATAACATTGCTTTGTATAAGCCCATCAGCTATTATAGCTGCACCTGTATCGTCACAAGAACTTTCTATTGCCAATATTTTCATGTACTCAAGCTTATTTGTGTTGTTTAAAAAATATTGAATTTGGTATTGTTTTCTGCTTTGATCGAGTTGCCTAACTTAAAGCCCGCACGAATTCCATAACTGTTTTGTTTGTAACTATCCCAACTTTTAATAAAATCGCAACGAATACCCCTAATCATTTTAAAACCAATATTGTCAATTCCTACAAAAGCTTCTGTGTAATATTGATTTTGCTCGCTATAGAAGCTGTTGTTGCCCAAAACAAAATACCAATGCGCTTGTTTCAAAAAGGGTATTTTATTTGATATGAGGCCTTTTAAAGAATATTCGAAGTGCAATTCGCCATATAGCCTGGCTACGTTGCTGTAGCGATAATAGGGTGCTAATTGGAAAGATTTTAAATAGGGGCCAGCAACGCTGTATTGGTTGCCCAACAAGTGCTTCATGTCTGGTATTTGTACATTGTCATCATTGATAAAGCCACCAATAATTGCATTGTACTCGAAGCTACCCATCCGCTTGATGTTTACTTCATCTTGAATTTGAAATTGCCATTTATCATAATCTACAATACAGTTGAGCAAATTAGGTATTCCTTTTTGGTAGGATACGGAAAAAACAGGAGCATTGCTTCCTTGGGGCACTTTACGCTCTGGAAATTGGGTATAATGAACTCCTGGCTGGTAGCTCAATTCTAGATTGGCGATTAGCGCTTGATGTGCTCGCATCGCTTGGCTCGCAAATTCCTGTGGTAGATTATCGGTAAAGTCATTGATATTTCTATTTTTTACAAAGGAGAAATCGGTCGTATTCTGCAAGGGAATTCTATTTTCATATTGAACTGATGCATGCCATAGAAAACCATTGCCATAATTTCTTTTGAGCTGCACACCTGCCAAGCATCGTTCGTAAATTTTAAAATAATTTCTTTGTTCTACCAGTGAAACATAAGTATTCACTAGCTCTCCCACCGGGTTGTCGTTATTCAGTTGGGCTATATATTTTCCACCTGCTAAGGCGATTGACCACTTTCTAGTCGACCACTTTCTATCGCTTTGGGTGTAACGCAGCAGACCCTTAGCATTAAAACGTGTATTGTTAAATCCGTAGCGCAACTGTGCTTCCGCGGTTAGTATTTTTCCGGTGTCTATTCTAAGCCTATAATTGATGCTGGGTGCATAGTTTAGTCCTTCTACCGTATTGTAATGGACATCAAATAAGGCTTGCGAAATACTCAGTCTATGTTTATAGGCCTTGCTGTTGAGCGTGATTCCGCCCCAAAAGAATTCTTTGATACTTGTTTTGTTGCCTCGCTTGCGCAAAGAATCTATTCGTACAGGATCTGTTTCTACTTTATAGATGCTGTCTTTGTAGCTGTAGTTTTTATTTTCATCCATCTCCAATGCTAGCGGTCTTAATTCATTCCAATAAGCTTCATCTCTTTTAGTGGCATCTCGTTGATAGGAAATCGTTATTTTTTTATTGAAAATACTGTCGGGTATGCTATGGTTTACTTTTTGATTATCGTATACAGTAACAAAATTGCCTGATATATCGAAGCCAAAAATGTTGAGGGTAGGGTAGAATACCTGGTTTTTGATTACCCAAATATCTTTGCCCAAAGGCACATATAATTGCTCGGTCCGCAAGGTGTCTAGTAAATCTAATCCTTGTTTGTTGGTGAGTAAAAGTTGCACACTATGTATAGCCCAATCTTCATCCGCAATATAGATGTCCCCAACAAAGCAACGCTCAAAATTTCTTTTAGGAATGACTTTAATCTTATAAATAGTTTGCTCATTTTCTTTAAAATCGCCCATGAGCTTATAGCTGTAAGAACCAAGGGCAGAGGCACTTATCGGTGATACAAAGCCTAAATCGTTTGCTCCGCTACTGACCAATACATTCACATTGTTTTCGTAAAAATTAATCACTGGAGGCACACTACCCATGCCCACACCATTGGGTGCACCACTTTCTTTTACGGATCGAATGATGAGTTTATTTTTTTTACCGTCAGAGAAATAATCGGCAACTTGCTCAGCAAGATACAAAACCCCTTTGCCCGCAGAATCTAATCCCATAGAGCCTTTTATGTCTTTCTTTTTATCTTCTTTAAGCTTAATACCCATTATATTATCAGGTGTTTTGCGATTGCGCAATACTCCTTTTAAATAGATGCTGGCCTGAAAGGACTGCATTTGTTTCAAGTGGAAACTTCTTCGTTTAATGGCATTGCGTATAATGCGATAAGCAGGGTCTTCACCACCAGATTTTACGACAAAATCTTTTAATTCATAGCCTTGTATCGAAAGGGTAAAATGGTGTTGGATATTATCATTTGCCGATATTTTTAAGGCAAATTGCTCTTGTTTGTAACCGATATATTGCGCTTGCAATAAGTAATTACCCTCGGGTAGGTTAAGGATATAGAATCCTTCGGCATTAGCACTAGTACCTAGGGTAGTGCCTTTTACTATTACACTTGCAAAAGCTAGGGGTAATCCATCTTCATCAACTATTTTACCCGATATTTTTCCAGCCAATGCTGTTGCATGCAACGCTAAAAAACAGAGGCAAAAAAATATCCTTAATCTTAGGGTCATTCGTATCCGATTTTTGAAGGGGGAAAGCTTTGGTCTTTCCGGTAATTTTAAGATGCTTTGCTTATTTCTTGCTCAATTTTCTTCAGCACTTCAGCAAAATCATCCGTATTCTCTTCGAAGTTTAATTTGTCTAAATCAATAACCAATAACGCGCCCTCTTTGTAGTTATCAATCCACTTATTGTAAAATTCGTTGAGTCTTTTTAAATAATCTAGGCGAATATTTTCTTCATATTCTCTGCCCCTTTTTTGTATTTGATCAACTAATTTAGGAACCGATGCTTTGAGGTATATCAGCAAATCGGGCGGATTGATGAGTTGTTTTAAGTTGTTGAAAAAGGATTGGTAATTTTCAAAATCTCTGCCTGACATCAATCCCATTTCATAAAGGTTGGGTGCAAATATGGCCGCATCTTCATAAATAGTTCGGTCTTGAATCACTGATTTGTTACCCGCTTTGATAGCCAATTGTTGGCGGATGCGGCTATTCAAAAAGTACATTTGTACATTAAAAGACCAGCGTGGCATATCCTCGTAGAAATCGGCTAGATAGGGATTGTGCTCTACATCCTCGAAATAAGGTTCCCATCCGTAATGCTTTGCCAACATTTCTGTCAGCGTAGTTTTGCCTGCGCCTATATTTCCCGCTACAGCAATGTGTTTTGGAGTAGATTTTTGAGCCATATTCTCTATTGAAAATTCTGCTGCAAAATAGTCTTTTTCGGCGTGTTTGTTTCTTTAAATTATTGCTTCTTTTTTCCATAAAGTTGGACTTAAGTTTTTTCGAAGCCCAAGAGCTTCTTGATGACGCTTTTTTTACCTGTTTTTGCATGGTTTCAAAACCAATATTAGGCACTCGACATTGGTATTGGTCAACATAGGTATTGCTTTTCCTTAATTCATTACCTTTATTGCCGATGAAAAAACAAGTACTCTTCATTTTGTTGCTATGCTTGGGCTATAGTGGTTTTGCGCAATCACAGCCCAAGATAATAGCCTATTATACCGGTAATGCGGAACGATTGCAGCAATTTCCTTTAGAAAAACTGACCCATATCATTTACAGTTTTGTGAAGTTGCAAAATGATAGCCTAATGCTGCGTGATGCCGAACAAGAAAAAACAGTGTTGGAAATTGTGGCGTTAAAAAAGAAGTATCCTCAACTCAAAATATTGGTTTCGATGGGTGGCTGGAGTGGCTGCGCCCCCTGTAGTGATTTATTTGCCGACCCCCATCACCGCAAAACCTTTGCCCGAACAACTGCCGCTTTGTTACGGAAATATAAGCTTGATGGTATCGACCTCGATTGGGAATATCCTGCCATTGAAGGTTTTCCCGGTCATAAATATGATTCAAGTGATCAAAATAATTTTACAGCATTGCTCAAGGAATTACGCCACGAGATGGGCAATGAATTGCTGCTCAGTTTTGCTGCAGGTGGATTTGTCCATTATCTTGAAAAATCGATTGATTGGCCAAAAGTTCATCCTTTGGTCGATTTTATCAATTTGATGACTTATGATTTAGTGGGAGGATATGCAACAATTACTGGTCACCATACGCCTTTGTATAGCTATCGGGCCAGACAAGAATCTACTGATCAATGTGTAAGCTGGCTGCTCAAGCATAAAGTACCTGCCAACAAACTCATTATTGGTGCAGCTTTTTATGCTCGTGTTTGGGAAAAGGTTTCTGCAAGTAATCAAGGTTTATACCAATCCGGTGTCTTTAAAGAAGGGGTTGATTATGCGAACTTCTCTTCTTATTTCTCCGATACTTCCGGCTTTGTGTACCATTGGGATGAAAAAGCACAAGCTCCTTATCAATACAATGCGCTAAAGCAATTATTTGCCACCTTCGATAATGAGCGCTCAATTAAGGCTAAAGCGCAATATGTGCAGGAAAAAAAGCTAGGCGGCATTATGTTTTGGGAATTAGTGCAAGACAAAAATAGTCATGGCCTGATGGAGGTGATGTGGGATATATTGGGCAAGAAATAACTTACTTGCCGATACAGAATATGAATTGATATTGATTATTAGTTATTTATGTGTTTATGGTTACAAATAGGTAACAATTTTTGCTCAAAGTGAAACAAAAGAGTAAAAAAGAGTGACTACTTGAACACCTTGCTTCGTTATTTAATGAATTGTCAAATCTTACTTTACTTGTAGTAGATTATTAGATAGCTATAAATAGTTAAAATGGTAATTCAGTACAATCATGTTCAAATTCATTTTTATCATAGCTGTTCAAAGTCCATGAATAAACAAATGACTTGCCATTAGCAAGTTTGAAAATAGAACTATTAGTCTTGCTGTCAAGAGAAAGTAACCCACTTAACAACAGTTTGCCTAATTCTTTAACATTAAACAGGTCATTTAACTCTTTGATGTTTCTTGAATTTTCATAAATTAATTTATATATATCTAAAAAATCAATACATAACATTTTTTCTTTAATCAATTTTATACTGTTAAAAATGTTGTTCAAATTTGAATATTTTTCTGAAAAAGGAAAGTTTTTTGACAACGCCAAAACTAGTTTTTCCAAATTTAGATAGTCCTTAGATTCAAAAAGAATTAAAAATGCAGTCATTAAACTACTGAGATCAGCATAATTCCTTTGCATTAATTCATCTTTGATTATCATTTGCTTTTCTGTGTTCAGCTTTATTCCAATTTCTTCAAGAATTGTAATTATTGAGCTGCATTCTTTCCAGTTAATTTCTCCTAAGAGAGCATAGTGTATTTCATCAGGTAATCTATCATGATTAAATCTGTACTTTAAAAACTCATCCAATGAAAAATTAACATATCCAGCACTCCAAGACAAATCATCAGAATGATCTATCGATTCAATGTCATCCCAATCTCCAAAAGAAGGATTCCCCCATTCTAAACCATGTAATTCTACCTCATATTCTGACCTATTTATTAAGCTGTCTCTCTGACTTTCTTCAACTGAGTGCATGTAAGATTGACTAGCTACATTGAACATCTTCTTAAGTATTAAACTATAATCAATATTAAAATCAGATGTATCTCTTTCAGCTAAACATAAACTTGCCCAAACATTATAGTGGTAATTGTAAGGGTTTGAGAGATTTAAAAAATTAAAATGTTTTTGATAGTCTACTATAGGAGTTTTTAATCTGTGTAAGATTGTCAACATTAAATAGTGTTTAATGTCTGCGTCATTTGAAAAATAAAAGTGAGTATTATTTTCTTTTAATGAAATGTCACAAACTTCAGAATATAATTCAGTATAAAGAAGTTTAAGTTCTTCATTAGTTAAATCAAGGCCTTTGACAAGCTTAAGTATGTTTATTTCCTTTACCATAAAAATTATTTTAGCCCCAACATAATCTCCTTAAATCGCTCAATGCCTGAAAAAAAGTTTTGTACGTTTATTTTTATTCAAAGTGATTTTAAAATAAGGTGATAATTAGTGTGATGGTTATTCAATCGAAATAGAATTTTAAAACACCATTTAATCATTAAATGCCAAATTTAAAAAGTATAAGCAAGAGTTTGGAAAAAAATGATAAGATAGCTTAAATGGCTTTCAAAATCGGCAAGAAATAACTTACTTTCCGATACAAAACTTCCCAAAAATAGTCCCTAAAATATCACGGTCAACCTCTACTTGCCCGGTGATGGTACCTAAGAAATGCAGGCAGCGGCGGATATCGAGGGCTAATAATTCGCCAGAGATATTGTTTTCCATGGCCATTTGAATATCATCCAAACAATCCCGAACTTTCAGCAAGGCATCATGGTGGCGGGCATTGGTCACAATCGTATTTTCTGCTTGTATTTGTCCACGATTTACCCTTTCAAAAAGCCTTTCCTTAAGCGCAGCAATTCCCTCTCCTTTTTTTGCAGAGATGTATAATTTACTGGGGTCTCGGTTCTCTATTGATAAACCTTCACGTATTCTTTGGTTCTCCCATTCATCGGCTTTGTTGCACACACCAATAACTTTATCGGCATAGGGCCTGAGCCAGTCTAAGCTATCCTCTGTATTATCTTCCATCAAACTTTCGAGATGGATAATGAGGTCTGCTTTTTCGGCATTGGCTTTGGAGCGTTCAATACCAATATCTTCAATTACATCACCTTTACTGCTGCGTATGCCAGCGGTGTCAATTAATCTAAAAATTAAACCATTAATGTTCAAGCGCTCTTCAATGGCATCGCGGGTGGTACCAGCAATATCACTCACAATGGCTCTTTCTTCGTTGAGTAAAGCATTGAGTAAGGTGCTTTTACCTGCATTGGGCTTACCGATTATCGCAACACTTACTCCATTTTTAATCGCATTGCCCAGACTAAAGGATTGAATCAATTGTAGGGTAGCGGTTTTTATGGCCTCAATCAATTGGGCAAGCTGTGTGCGGTCGGCAAATTCAACATCTTCTTGGCTAAAATCTAATTCGAGTTCGATGAGGGCCGCAAAATTGATGAGCTGTTCGCGCAGGGTTTTAAGGTCGCTCGAAAAACCACCACGCAATTGTTTGAGTGCTGTTTGTTGGGCCGCCGCACTATCAGCAGCAATCAGGTCGGCTACTGCTTCTGCCTGCGCTAAATCCAATTTACCATTGAGAAAAGCACGCTGGGTAAATTCTCCCGGAAGCGCCATTCGGGCGGCATTGGCTACACAAACATTCACGATGTTTTGCAATACAAAGGAGGAGCCGTGACCACTAATCTCTACCACATCTTCACCGGTATAACTTTTGGGATTTCTATAAATACTCACGACCACCTCATCAATCATCTGCTCGGCCTTGGTGCCCTTTCCTGAAACAATATGTCCAAAATGGAGTGTGTGGCTCGCTTGTTTGCTGAGCTCTTTCCCTTTAAACACAGCTTGGCTAATGCCAATGGCATCAGGACCGCTAAGCCGCACCACACCAATAGCGCCCATTCCGGGAGCAGTAGCAATAGCAACAATTGTATCTTTTGGATTCATCTGAAGGTAAAAATAATCTTTTTAAACTTGTGGTTTGCCGTGTTGGCGGTTGGTCAATACATTCTCAAAATTCCAGGCCAACTTGTTTGTCAAACTATGTTTTCGCTCGGGGCATTGCGTCATTGTACAAATAGAGCAAGAGAAATCTTTACAGGCATCAATATGAATAAAGCACTCCACTTTTCCTTTAAATTCATTGTTGATCATATTTTCCAGTTGATGAATTTCTTTTTCTGCTTGCAGTACATTGTAATACCATGGCAAGGTAAGGTGGGTGTCAATATGCAAAACTTGTCCGTATTGTATGGTGCGCATATTGTGCAAATCAATCCATTCCGCACTGCGCTTTTCATTCAAGATGTTCAATACATCTTTAAGTAATTGCTCGTTGGCCTCATCCATGATTCCGGCCAGAGATTTGCGCAAAACTTTATAGCCCGTAACAATAATGACCAATCCAAAAATTGCGGCAATGAGTTGGTCCATCCAGGCCCAACCTGTAAAATGCAATAAGATCAAACCCGCAACTATGGCGAAGGTAGAGTAGGCGTCCGACTTCAGGTGAGTGGCAGCTGCTTCAACAGTCATACTTCTTTGTTGGCGCGCCACGCGCAAGGCATACCATCCAAAAAGAAAATTCAAGACACCTGTTATTAAGGTGATGATAATGCCTACATCAAGCTTGTTGAGTGCTACAGGATGAAAAAAGGTATAAACAACTTGGTAAAGTATCATGAGGCCCGCCAAGGCTATTAAGGCTCCTTCTACTGCAGCCGAAATAAATTCTGCTTTACCATGCCCATAGGGATGATTGGCATCTCGGGGCTTTGCTGCCAAGGATATGCTATACCATCCAATAAATCCGGTAATGACATTAACGGTGCTTTCTAAGGCATCGGTCAAAATAGCCACCGAATGCGTCAAATACCAAGCCCATAGCTTTCCTGCAAAGAGCAAGACAGAAAAAAGAGCGATATATTTTTGGATGCGAATGGCCGATTTCATTCAAAGAAATTAGACTGTAAATGTAGTGCTAAATTTATTGACAGATCTGAATACTCCCGCACTGGATGGGTTTAGATGGTTGCTCATCATCTTCTTGTAAATTGAACCTGCGATGTTAGGCCTAGAGGTGCAGCATTTCTTATTTTGATCAGTGCTTAGGCGCTCTATCAATCAAATGAATATCCCAATTGCTGTATTGCCCTTAATGCAAAAAGGAAATAGAACCCGATTTTTAGGAATGTATTGTTTGGTCTAAACTGCTTAGCATTTGCTGGCGCAAAAGATATTTACCCATTACGTCAAATTCAATATTCACAAGGGTGCCTTCTTCTATTGTTGCAAAATTGGTGTGCTCGTAGGTATAAGGTATGATGGTAACGGTTAGCTCATTTTTGCCCACATTGAAAATGGTTAAACTTACCCCGTTTAGACAAATTGATCCTTTTTCGATGACCAATGCAGCAAATTGTTCATCAAACTGAAAACGGAATAACCAACTGCCGTCAAGTGTTTTCTTTTCAATGCATCTGCCTGTAGTATCTACATGGCCTTGTACTAAATGGCCATCTAGTCGGGCGCCCAATTGGAGTGAGCGCTCTACATTCAAGACATCGCCGATAGCCCAAGAATTCAAACTAGTTTTTTGTAGGGTTTCATCCACAGCCGTTACGCGGTATTGATTTTCATTGATTTCGACTACTGTAAGGCAAACGCCATTATGGGCAATGGATTGATCAATTTTGAATTCACTGGTCAAACTGCTTTCTATCCAGAAATCAGTATTTGAACCATTCTTAACAATGGCTGCGATCTGTGCTGTTGATTCTATTATTCCTGTAAACATGATTTATTTTTTATAGGCTCTTCCTTTGTGCCAATTTGTTGCGGTATCGCTTACAATAGTCCATTCAATGTACAAGGAACTATCCGTATTTCTATACTCCATTCTGCCGCTTAAAGTGTCTTGAGAGCGGCACATCAACTGTGTTCCAGCGCCGATGATACTGTCTGCTTCGGCCCTGTAATATCGATTGGCGGTAAACTTCAATGAATTGATATTGCTGCAATAATTTTGAAGGCTAAACCGACAACTATCCCTTATTGCGATTGTGAAATTAATGGAGTCGCCAATGACTAGCTCATTGGCATTGTTATAAATAGAATCTCGAAAACTATAATTTCCTGCAAATGGGGTTGAGGGGTAAATGCAGGTACTGTTGTCTTCAATACCAGGGAAGCCAATATTATAATTAATGGCAGTTGGAACATTACAATATTTATTGGTGAAGCCTAGATTTTGAGCAGGCTGGTCTTTCCATTTTTCGCAAGAAGAAACAATTGTTGATACGGCAATGGCTAAAAAGAAGGCTATTGTGTTCTGTTTCATAGTCAAAAATAAACGCCAAAGCGCTTGTAAAAGTATCAAATAAAAAAAATTTGGAAGAAGAAATAATTAACTTACTTTTGCGGTCTCAAAAAAATCTACCAAAAGGAGGTATATTCATTTTATGTTAATCATCGATTCTAAAGACTGCGAAAATATTGATAAAGCGCTTAAAAAGTACAAGAAGAAATTTGAAAAATCTCGTACGCTTGTTCAATTGCGCAAACGCCAAGCCTTTACAAAACCATCAGTAAAACGTCGTTTTGAGGTTTTGAAAGCGATTTACGTACAACAAATGACTACAGGTCAATTAGATTAGTAGTTTTTTATTGTAACGCATAGCGTTCAGAAAATAAAATTCACAACCGATACTGCAAATACTTATATTTGTGGTATCGGTTTTTTATGCGCCACAGCTTTCAGCAATATTTCAACGATTATACCCACTATCTTCGATTCGAAAAACGCTTTTCTGCGCATACCATAAAGGCCTATACCAATGATATTGAGCAGTTTGGTCAATATCTACAACAATTATATACTGATACTTTACTCCCAGAAATCAGTCACCTGCACCTAAGGGGTTGGCTTGCCGAACTCAAAGAAATGGGACAAAGTGAGCGCAGTATAAATCGGAAAATTTCAAGCCTAAGCGGTTATTATAAATTTATGATGCGCAATGGTTTGGTTGGTAAAAATCCAACAAGCCTTGTCCATTCTCTGCGTTTGCCGCAGCGTTTACCCACATTTTTAAAGGAAAGCGAAACAGAAAATTTACTCGAAAACATCAGTTTTGGCGAGGGTTTCGAGGCATTTACCCAGCGTCTAATATTAGAGCTTTTGTATTCTGGAGGCATGCGTCGATCAGAATTAATCAACCTTAAAGAATCGGATATTGAATGGGGTTTGTGTCAAATCCGCTTATTGGGTAAAGGGAATAAGGAGCGCCTATTGCCCATTAGCGCAGTCATGATGGATAATCTTAGAGATTATATTGCCCATAAAAAAAGAGAAGGTATGGCCTCAGAAACCTTGCTCGTTTTACCAAACGGAAAAAAGTTATATGATAATTACGTTTATCGTATGGCCAAAAAATATCTTAGTCAAGTAACCACACTCAAAAAGAAAAGCCCGCACGTTATGAGGCACACTTTTGCAACACATTTATTGAATAATGGTGCTAGCATACAAGCCATTAAAGAGCTTCTAGGGCATTCGAGTATTGCTGCTACCCAAGTTTATACACACATTAACATTGACGAACTCAAAAAAGTCCATAAATTGAACCATCCAAAAGGATAAGAAAGGCATTTTTTTATAGTTTAACCCTCAAAAAAATCAAGCGATGAACATTCAAATCCAAACAGTGCATTTTGATGCTGACGCCAAATTGTTAGACCATGTTAATAAGAGAATTGATAAGTTGAAAACCTTTAATGACCATATTCTTGACGTGGAAGTATATCTTAAACTAGACAATGTTGTACACCAAGTAAAAGATAAAATTGCAGAGATAAAAGTTTTAATCCCCAAACACACCTTTTTTGTAAAGCACGAGAGCAAAGTTTTTGAAGAATCTTTTGATGCCGCTTTTGATGCACTTGTCAATCAAATCAAAAAACGAAAAGAAAAGGCTTCTGCTTAAAATAATAGAGTACCAATTCTTCAAACCGATTATTCCAATAATCGGTTTTTTTTTGGCCAACTATTGCACAAACGAAGAGAAAACATTACTTTCGTGATTATACTATTTTTACATGAAAGATAACTGGACTAAAGTATTATTATCTACAGCAGTTGTAGCAACATTGTTTACATCTTGCAAACCTACGCCTGATACCGACACGCCTTTTCCACAAGCGATTTCGCCATCTGTTTTTATGGCGAGTCAAAACCAGTTTGTGTATGCAATAGACCCTACTACTGGGTTGAAAAAATGGGAGTGTTTTATAAATGCTAACATCGAATCATCCCCCTATCTCTATGGTGGTACCTTATTTGTAGGAAATAGCTCCTCACTATTATTCAAGTTAGACCCCAATACTGGAGCTAGAACACAATCAAAAATAGCTTTCCCAGGTGGTATCACCACCAACCCAATTGGTAATGAAAATTATTTGTATGTTACTTCAGGCTCGACCATCACTTGTATTGATATTAAACCCGATACTGTTGAGTGGACCTATGTAGCAGGTGGTGCAATTAATTCTTCTCCCACTATACGTGATACCCAGCTTGTTTTTGGATGTGATGACGGATTTGTGTATATGCTAGACAAAAGAAGCAATCCCGCCAAAGTGCCAAACCTAATTTGGAAATCAGCTAATTATTCAACTCAGTTCCGTTCTTCTGCAACAATGGATGAAAATGCTATTTACATTGGTGCGAACGACTTTAATATGTATGCACTTAGCCGTAAAGATGGCGCTTTAAAGTGGACTTTTGGAACGGATGCACCCGTTATTTCTTCACCATTGGTATATGGTGGAAATGTAATTTTTGGTAGCGATGACAGTTATCTTTATTGTTTAGAAAATATCACAGGTTTACCAAGATGGACGATGAAAGCTGATGACCGTATTCGTTCTTCGCCATACCTCAATTTGCCAGCACAAACATTGTTTGTTGGTAGTTATGACAAAGGTTTTTATGCTGTAAATGCACTTGATGGTACTGTTAAATGGAGATTCAATACAGGAGGATTAATTGCAGCCTCTCCTGTTATTTATAAAGACAATGTGTACATCGGTAGTTATGACAAAAATCTTTATGGAATTGATATGGCAACTGGTAAAGCAATCTGGAAATATGCTATTAATGGTTTGATGGATTGTTCTCCTTCTATAGATGCTAATACAAGTAATGGAAACGGAGTACACTCTACAGTAAGCGGTTCGTCTATTTACTAGAATCATTAGGTTTTAGTAATCTGACCTTTTTATATTACTTGCCAAAAAAGAGGAATTGATCTATTCAATTCCTCTTTTTTTATTTTTAATTTATCCTTTTTTCAAACTACCCATCCTCCCTTAGATTCAAAATTCTCTATCAATACTTTCCAAAAGAAGATACCCTTCACCGGTTAATGTTAACCAGTAAAGAGCCACTGAATTGTAATTCTTATTTGAAAATAAATTGCGCTCTTTGCAATCGATCATTGATAGCTCTACCCAAACCCTCATTTGGTAGGCTTTCTACAAGAATAATATCGAGTTGCATATGGTCTATTTCCCGTAGAAAAGAGAATAAATTTTGTGCCGCTTCGTGCAAATTGTTTGAAGGTGAGAGCAGCATTCTTTCTTCAAAATGAAGCTCTGGGTAAGTGTTGGCCAAACTGATGAGCCCTATTTTTTTGCCCAAATATACTTTATGTAAGGTGCTGATTTCCCCAATAATCAATGGTGTATTTGGGGCATAATGCGATTTTAATTGTCCTGATGTTTGTGGTTTGTTTTCTTCATGTTTAGTGGCCCACCTAGCAGTTTTGCCGATATGCTGCTCTATATCCTCAATGCTTATACCACCTACTCGATGCACGATTACGTTTTCTTGATCATCAAAGCCAATGATAGTGCTTTCTAGTCCTACGCTTGTGTTTCCTCCATTTAATATGTAGGGAATTTTTCCTTCGAGACTATCTAAAACATGTTGAGCGGTCGTTGGGCTGATGTAGCCAAACTGATTGGCACTGGGCGCTGCAAGAGGAAAATTTAAGCTCGATAATAGCTTAAGCGCTACCGGATGATTGGGAATGCGTATGGCTACGAGATGGCTACCTGCCGTAACCAAATCTGGAATATTGTTTTTCTTTTCTAGCAAAAAAGTGATCGGTCCCGGGCAAAATTTTGCTGCCAAGGAATGGGCTATTGCGGGAACCTTTTGTACAAATTCTTGCGCTGCATCCCAGCTAGGGCTATGCACAATTAAAGGGTTGAACTGTGGACGGTTTTTGGCTTCAAAAATCTTGAGTACAGCATCATTGTTGAGCGCATTGGCTGCGAGTCCATAAACGGTTTCGGTGGGTATGGCTACAAGATGCCCTTGCTCTAAAAGCTGCTGGGCAATACTGATGTCTGTACCAATGATTGTTTTCATTCTTCTTAGCAAAGGTAATTTTTGATTGGCAATAATTTGATGCCTAAATGAACATACTTTTGTGGCATGAAATTTTCGGTTGGCGACAAAATTCTCATTAAGCGTACGGGCGAAGAAGGCGTCATTGTTTCGCTTATCGATAAAACCATGGCAGAGGTGCAAGTGGGTAAAACCATTTTTCCTATTCATATCGACGAAATTGACCACCCTTATTTGCGCTGGTTTACCCAAAAAAATAAGGAAGAGCAAAAAAAGAAAGTTTTGCGAGAGCAGATACCGGTAGAAAAGCTGAATGAACAAAAGCCAAAAGTAGCTTCGGGTATACATTTAGCATTTATGCCTGTTTTTCACATTGTTGAAATGGAGGAGCAGGTAGAACGCTTGAAAATTTTTATTGTGAATCATTCCCATTTTAGCATCAACTTCAAGTACGACGTACGTTTGAATGATGAGCTCTTCTTTAATTTTCAAGGCCAACTCCAACCTTTTAGTGATATTTACTTGCACTATATTGCTTGGTCAGACATGCAAGATATTCCTCGATTCGAATGGCAAATCGAAGAGCTTGTCAATCAAAAATGGGCTATTGAAAAGAATATTATAAAAATCCGTTCCGCCAAATTGTTTGAACACATCTCTAATTTACAAAATACCAATGCAGCTACTTTTCAGTACACACTTTTACAAGAATTTAAAGAAAAGCAAGCGGAAAAGGAGGTATTTGCTTTACCCTCTATAATACCCCATACCCCAAAAAAGTTGCGGTCGGTAAAAGATATTCCCAAATACGAATTAGACTTGCATATCGAAAATTTAATCGATAGTACCAAGGGCTTAAGCAATGCCGAAATTTTACACCTTCAATTGCTTGAACTAGAAAGATATTTGGATATCGCAATTCAAAACCGTCAAGAAAAAATGGTACTGATTCATGGTGTAGGTAAAGGCGTTTTACGAAGCGAGGTTCAACGCATATTGAAGTCCAATGAATTTGTTCACAAGCTAGAATCGGGTTGGCAAGCAGGCTATGGTTTTGGTGCTACTATTGCCTATTTTAAGTATAGTTAACAACTTTACATCAGCTCCATTTATTCTGTTTTTTTTCGTTTAACTTGCATTAGAAACTTATTTATTTTAAACCAATTCGACTTGTACGCACAATCCATCTCCCGCCTAATCTCTATTCTTAATGAGTTGCGCACTCGCTGCCCTTGGGATAAAAAGCAGACCATTCATAGCCTTCGCCCCCAAACGATAGAAGAATTATATGAACTTACCGATGCCATTGAAAATGAGCGTTGGATGGATATAAAGGAGGAATTGGGGGATATGCTTTTGCACCTGCTTTTTTACAGTAAAATTGCAGAAGAGCAAGGGCAATTTACCTTTGGCGAAGTGATCGAAACAGTAAGCAATAAATTGGTAAGTCGACATCCACACATTTATGAAAGTGTTAGGGTAAAGGATGAAGAAGAGGTAAAACGAAATTGGGAAAAGATTAAATTGAAGGAAGGTAAAAAATCTGTTTTGTCGGGAATTCCCAATGCAATGCCGGCAATGATTAAAGCATTGCGTATCCAAGAAAAAGCCAAACAAATAGGCTTTGAATGGGATCATATTCATCAGGTAAAAGCCAAAGTGATGGAAGAATTTGAGGAATTGCAATTGGCCATTAACAGTAGCGTAGCCGACCATATAGAAGATGAAATGGGCGATGTGTTTTTTGCCTTAGTTAATTATGCTCGTTTTGCATCAGTAGATCCCGAAAAGGCTTTAGAACGAACAAACAAAAAGTTTATACGCCGATTTCAATACATCGAAGCAATGGCTACCGAAAAGGGTTTGGACTTGGAATTAATGAGTTTAGAAGAAATGGATGCCTTATGGAATGAGGCCAAAACAAAAGAGTTAAATCAGTCCATCTAAGTCGCATCCAATTGATCATTACAGGGCCCCTTTTGCTCAAAATCAATTATTGTTGCCATTCCAGTCTATCCAATATTTTACTAACAGCTTTATTGTTAGGATAGCATTCGCTTATTGTGCTGCAGCAAGTCCGCCACTAAGGTTGTACAATAGATGATATCCTTTGCTTTCCAGTTTTTGAAGGGCAATGACGCTGCGAATACCCTTTGCACAATAGAGTACAATGTCTTTGTCCAATGGTATTTGACCCAATGAGTGGCTAAGTTGTCCCAGTGGAATATTTAGCCCTCCAATATTAAAATATTCGTGTTCAAAATCTTCACGAACATCAATAAGTACAAAGTCTTTTTTGCTTTGTTTCCATTGCTCTAATTCTGCTATGCTTATTGATTTCATCCTTATTTATTTCTTGGTGGGAATTTTTTTCGATTGCCGCCAGGTTTAAAGGAAGGCTTTTTTGCCAATGGGTTATAAATAGGTCCTTCGCCTAAAGACTCTGGCAGGGCTAGTTTGGGTAATTCTCGCTCAATCATTTTTTCGATTGCCGCAAATCGATACATGTCTTTTTCGTTGATAAAGGTGATGGCTGTTCCCGTTGTTTCGGCACGTGCAGTACGGCCAATACGGTGAATATAATCCTCTGGATCGGGTGGTACATCATAGTTCAGCACAAGGTCAATACCCGTTACATCTATTCCACGTGATAGTACATCTGTGCCAACAAGGGCTGTTATTTTTTGATTTTTAAATTGCTGCATGATTTCTTCTCGCTCTTCTTGTTTTAGATCGGAGTGAAAAGGCTTAGCGTCAATCTTAGCTTTTTGCAACATTTGATGCACCACTTTTACTTTATCTTTTGTGCTGCAAAAAATGATAATGCTTTTAAAGGTGCCGCTGTTTAAAATCCCCTTCAGTAAGGCATCTTTTTGGCTATCGTGCGCTAGATAGGCTTGTTGTACAATACCTGCTGCTGGCTTAGATATGGCAATGCTGATTTGTACAGGATTGTTTAAAATTTTTCCTGCAAGGTTTCTGATTTTGGGTGGCATGGTAGCCGAAAAAAGTAATGTTTGTCTTTCTTGAGGTAATTCACTTACAATACGTTCAATGTCTTCTACAAATCCCATATCCAACATTCTATCGGCCTCATCAAGCACTAAATGTTGTAATTGACTAAAGTCTATGGCACCCATATTCAATAAGGCAATCAAGCGTCCAGGTGTGGCAATCACAATATCAGCTCCTTTTTTTAAAGCGCGTTTTTGTTGTTCCCAAGTAATGCCATCGCTACCGCCATATACGGCTATTGAACAGACATCAATATAATAGGCCATCGCTTCAATCTGTTGGTCAATTTGTTGCGCTAATTCCCGAGTAGGTACCAGTACCAGTGTATTGATATGTTTGGTTTCGCTGGTAATAATTTTATTTAAAATAGGCAAAACAAATGCTGCCGTTTTGCCCGTTCCTGTTTGTGCACAAGCAATTAAATCTTCATTGTTCAGGATACGCGGAATAGCTTGTTCCTGTATCGGTGTGGCTTTGGTATAGCCCATGGCATCTATGCCATCAAGCAAGTCGTATTCTAATTTAAAATCGTCGAATGTCAAGGTGTTGTTTTATGATTTTCTGTAAAGGCTACTTTTTATAATGCCTTTTTGGTGAAGGAAATGGGTAAAGGAAACACGAAGTACACCCATTCCGTATTGGGCACTGCGCTTAAAGTTGATGCTGGATGCTTCCTCAAAATATTTTGTTGGGCAAGTTACTTCAGCAATTTCATAACCATTCATAAAGATCTGCGAGATCATTTCATTGTCAAAAACGAAATCATCACTATTGGGCGTAAAATCTATAGATCGAATTACTTCAGCACTAAAAGCGCGATAGCCTGTATGGTATTCGCTGAGTTTTTGCCCCAGCATGATATTTTGAAATAAAGTAAGAAACCTATTCGCAATGTATTTATACATCGGCATACCACCTTTCAATGCTCCTTTTCCTAAGATTCGAGAGCCAAAAACCACTGGATACAATTCGTTGCCAATGATAGAAGCCATAGCTGGTATCAACATCGGCGTGTATTGGTAATCGGGGTGCAACATGATAACAATATCTGCACCTAGTTCTAAGGCCTTGGCATAACAGCTTTTTTGGTTGCCACCATAGCCTTTGTTTTTTTGATGAATAACAATGTGTTGGATGCCCAATCGCTTGGCTTCGGCAACCGTATCATCGGGACTATTGTCATCCACCAAAACCACATCGTCTACTAAATCGAAGGGAATTTCTTTGTAGGTACGCTCTAATGTGCGCGCGGCTTTGTAGGCGGGTAGCACTACTATTATTTTTTTTCCGTTGAACATACGTAGGCAAAGGTACTATTGCGCAGCCATTTTTGGTGCAACGATGGGTAATCAATCAGTTGAAAAGAATGAATCTTCCTGTTTTTTTTGGGTATATTAGCTCTATTGGGTTTCGATGGCGCTGCTTTTAAGGTTTGAATAAGTACTCTTATATCGACTAGCAAGCTAGAAAAATTGATGGGCGCATGACTTTGGTTAAATGTGTATCATAGCATAGGAGGCTTTTTGCCTTTTCCTCATCGGAAAGCTCCCCTATTATTTTGAAAGAATTTCAACTATGCTCAATATGACAAACAATGTTTTGAATCCATTTTTTGCTGTCAATTTGTCCCAAACCAGTCTTTTGGAATAAAACTTGAAGCAGATGGGGTAGTAAATAATGTTTAAATTTTATAGACTATGATTCAAGAAAAAGGTACGATTTCCATCCACACGGAAAACATTTTCCCGATTATCAAAAAATTCCTGTACTCCGACAACGAAATCTTCTTGCGCGAGCTAGTCAGCAATGCTGTAGATGCTACGCAGAAACTAAAACGCTTGTCCTCGCTGGGCGAATACAAAGGCGAAGTGGGCGAAGTGAGGGTTTCTGTATCATTGGATAAAGAAGCCAAAACCATTACCATCAGCGATATGGGTATTGGTATGACAGCCGAAGAAATTAAAAAATACATCAACCAAGTAGCCTTCTCGGGTGCCACCGAGTTTATGGAAAAATTCAAAGAAGCCAAAGACGCCAACGAAATCATTGGCAAATTTGGATTGGGTTTTTACTCGGCCTTTATGGTAGCCGATAAAGTTGAAATCAACACCCTTAGCTATCAAGATGGGTCGCAGCCTGCCCGCTGGAT
>JAXITL010000010.1:0-35392 GCA_034680125.1 Chitinophagaceae bacterium | reverse complement strand
TGCATTTAGCCCCAATGACGCCGATCCATATAACCAATATTTCTTACCAAGGGATTTGATGAGTAAATCTGTTATAGGTTTCGAAATGAAAATTTTTGACCGTTGGGGAGTTCAATTGTTTGAAACAAGTTCTCTTAATGGTAGAGGATGGGATGGTACCTATAAGGGCGAACCACAGTCTTTTGGGGTTTATGTATATCAAATTAAAGTAGCCTTTTCGAACGGCATAACAGAAAACTATTCCGGTAACCTTACTTTATTGCGATAAGATGTTCTAAAAAATAACTAAAGCCCAAGTTGTTTAAACTTGGGCTTTTGTTATTGTATCAGTTCAGCAACATCCTTATCTCCTTCTAAATTATTCATTTGCTTAAGAATCTGAGGGTAGCGCCAAGCCACCCTTTTGCTGCGAGGTACTACAGTGAATTTTTTGGGATTGGGCAAGCAAGCAATAATCATAGCGGCTTCTTTAGCGCTTAATTTGCTTGCCGATTTATGAAAATAATTTTGGGCAGCAGCCTCTATGCCATAAATGCCGGTACCCATTTCTATCGTGTTGAGGTATACCTCCATAATTCTTTGTTTACCCCAGATGATTTCAATCATTTTGGTGTAAAAAAGCTCCGGTACTTTACGAACATATCGCCCCCAGCCGGATCCTTGCCACAAAAAGACATTCTTTGCTGTTTGCTGCGTGATGGTGCTGGCGGCGGCACCTAATGCTCTTTGTTTTTTCTTTCTTTGTTTGGGCGGATCTATACTTTTTTCGATGGCCTTCCAATCAAAGCCTCCATGTTCGGCAAAGAGTTGGTCTTCGGAGGCAATGGCCGCAAGTTTTACATTGGTGGATATGCTGCTCCAGCTCACAAACTCGCGCTTCATGCCTTCGCCATTGATTATAGAAACCATTTGCGTAACCGTAATGGGCGGGAAAATCCATTTGCACAACAGCAAATAAGCCATAGAGCTGAAGAAAAGGATTAGGAAAACTTTTTTGAACTGCTGCAAAAAGGTTTTTTGCTTTTTTTTGTTTTTTGCCATAGTTGCGTAAAAGTAATGCGCGCGAACGAAAAACAAAATGCCAGCCATACTTTTAAAGTTGCTTTCCACACTTTGTTTTGTAGCAATTTAGGATTGGATATTGCTGCTTCAATAGCTGGATGTAGCACTTTGCCCTAGCTTGCTTCTATTTTGTTTTTGTGTAGTTTACTATTTTAAGCCGGATAATTGCACCAAACAACTGGTAGCCTAAAAGGTTCCGTAATGTTTTTAATAATCGGGCATCAAAGCCTATCGTATATCTTTTAAAGTTACTTGCTGGATGGACTGCAATGCTAAAAATCTTGTTGTTGATAATAGCGATTAACTGTTTGTTTTTTCCTGTCCTCTTGGCCAGAAATTGTGCAATCATGCGTTTTAATTTGTTGTTTGAAGCCCATTTTTTGTCGGCCTCAAGATCTACATTTTGTTGGAAATGGGTTGCGATATTACCGAATTGAACGGTACAGATTTTAATATTGGCCTCCTTTAACTCATAAGACATACACTCTGAAAAACTCTCTACTGCATGTTTAGTGGGGTGGTAGAAATTGCCTAAAGGAAGATTGACCAAACCGGCAATGGAGGTAATATTGATAAATTGGCCGTAATGCTGTTGCTTAAAAACAGGAATAAAAGCTCTACAGACCTTTACTACGCCTAGCCAATTGATACGGATTATTTCTTCAATTTTTTGGTCGTCCGATTCTTCTACAAAACTACGGTATCCAATACCCGCATTATTGATGACCGTATCAATTGAATGGTGCTGCGCAATGATTTTTTCTTTGGCTGTAAGAATGCTGATGTCTGAACAAACATCTAATTCATAACAAAAAACATTTTTCCATTGAAGCATTTCTTCATCTGGGTCCAAGTGTGGCATGGTAGCCAGCACTATCCAGCCATTCGTCGAGAAATGTTTACTCAATTCCTTGCCTAAACCCCCAGAGGCCCCTGTGATCAATACTTTTTTCACCAGTTTCGTTTTGCTTTTCCTTTTCCAAGGTAGGCTTGTTTGTTCAACTTCTGCTGTCCATAAAAAAACGCCACTCTTTTAGTTCTAAAAGAGTGGCGTTTTTAAAGAATGATCTTTGGAAGCAACTATGCTTTCAACACATTTCTGCTGATGACGATTTTTTGTACTTCACTTGTACCTTCATATATCTGAGTGATTTTGGCATCACGCATCAAACGCTCTACGTGGAATTCTTTTACATAACCATATCCACCGTGGATTTGAACGGCTTCGTTGGTTACCCATTGGGCAATTTCTGAAGCGTATAATTTAGCCATAGCTGCTGCTTGTTCATATTCTTGGTGATCATCTTTAAGCCAAGCAGCTTTGAGGCAAAGCAAACGTGCGCCTTCGATAGCAGTAGCCATATCAGCCAACTTAAAAGCAATGGCTTGGTGGTGTTGGATTTCTTTACCAAAAGCTTTACGCTCTTTAGAATATTTCAAAGCCAATTCGTAAGCGCCACTAGCAATACCTAAGGCTTGCGCAGCAATACCAATTCTGCCACCGGCAAGGGTTTTCATGGCAAATTTGAATCCAAAACCATCTTCGCCAATACGGTCAGATTTGGGAACTTTTACATCTTGAAACATGATGCTGTGTGTATCGCTACCCCGAATACCCATTTTATTTTCTTTAGCACCCACCACTACACCTGGAGTGTTTTTGGGGATAATCAATGCATTGATTCCGCGATGACCTTTCTCAACATCCGTTTGTGTAATTACTAAATAATAAGTGGCAGAATTACCGTTTGTAATCCAGTTTTTAATACCGTTTACAAGGTAATGGTCGCCCATATCTATGGCAGTAGTGCGCTGAGAGGTAGCATCTGAGCCCGCTTCTGGCTCACTGAGCAAGAATGCTCCAATGGCTTTGCCTGTGGCTATTTCGGTAAGGTATTTTTGTTTTTGCTCTTCGTTGCCATAGGTTTCCAAGCCCCAACATACTAGAGAGTTGTTTACACTCATACATACTGATGTAGAAGCATCAATTTTCGAAATTTCTTCCATTGCCAATACATAAGAAACTGCATCCATACCCGAACCGCCATATTTTGGATCGACCATCATGCCCATAAAGCCCAATTCACCTAATTTGGCTACTTGTTCTGCAGGGAATTTTTGGTGTTCGTCTCGCTCAATTACGCCGGGTAATAGTTCTGTTTTTGCAAATTCGCGTGCGGCAGCTTGTACGGCCAATTGCTCTTCGGTAAGTTGAAAATTCATAAATCTGGAAATGTTAATTTGTGGGTGCGAAAATACGCCTTAAAAACAGAAAGTGAAATAAATTTTACTTTTAAATTCTTATGTTTAAACTATACTGTTTGCGATTTTAGGTATTCCATCCATTCTTCAACGCTCAGGGCATCCTCCGCTTTATATTCACCTATTTTGGTGCGGCGCAGTGCTTGTAGATAGCCTCCGCAACCCAATGCTTGCCCATAATCTTGTGCCAATGACCTGATATAGGTGCCTGTACTGCAGGTTACCCGGAAATGCACTTCGGGCAAGGCTATTTTGGTTAATTCGAATGCGCCAATAGTAATAGGGCGTGCAGCAAGATTTACCTCCTTGCCTGCTCGTGCTAAATCATAAGCGCGTTGACCATCTTTTTTAATGGCAGAATGCGCAGGTGGCATTTGCAGAATATCGCCAATAAAGGCTTTTGTGGCTTCGAGTAAATCAGCTTCCGTTAAATGTTCAAATGCTTTGAAATCCTGGGGTTCACTTTCCAAATCATAAGTAGGGGTGGTGGCGCCTAGATGAATAATGCCTGTATACTCTTTGGGCAGCATTTGGTATTCAGTAATTTTTTTAGTGAAAGGTCCTGTACAACAAATGAGTAATCCGGTTGCTAGAGGGTCGAGTGTACCCGCATGGCCAATTTTGGCTTGTATGGGTTTGCGCAGTTTATGTACTACGTCAAAAGAGGTCCAATGGTAGGGCTTATCAACGAGTATTACTGAGCCCTCTTGTAGTTGTTTAATGCTAGGTTTTGTCATTCAATTTTGTATAAAATAGGGGAATTGTTCTTGTTTAAATTACTTTGTCTCTCCATCGGCCATAGCGCAAATAATATGTGGCAATTAGTAATAAAGAAAGCCAATAGACACATTCTGAAAGCCAGGCCACAAAGAGGGGTGCTTGCCATTGCTGGATAAAAATAAAGCAGTAAATAATGTACAACAGTACGCAGCTTATCTCTATGCCTAGGTTGACCCAGGTATTGCCTGTGCCCACCACACCGTTAAAGACAACGGTGGCCAATGACATCAAAAGGGCGCCTAATACCACAGCGCGTAATGCAGGTATGGAGAATTCGATTAATGCTATATCATTGGTGTATAGGGATAGAAAATATTGAGGAAACAGCACTAATAATAAGCCGATAACTAAAGTCGTTATGAAGCTGAGCTGTACAATTTTACCAATAAGTTTGGGAACATCCTCTTGAAAACCTTGTCCTATGGTGCGACTCACCAAGGTATTGCAACTGGAGGCAAAGGCCCAAGTGCACACACCAATAATACCCAGTACACTGCGCAGCATTTGCGAAGCAGCCAATTCAATCGTACCCAAATGCTCCACATAAAAAAAGAAAATGAGCCATCCTCCAATACTAAAAAAATATTGAAGAATAAGCGGTGTAGACACTTTGAGCGTATCACCTGCTAAGCGGTAATCAAATTGAATGAGCTGGCGCACTTCATATTTTTTATTCATTTTTTTGGCATAAAAAATAATCCACATGAGTATTGCTGCCGCTATTTCTGAGCATACCGAAGCAATAGCGGCACCTTGTAGGCCTTTTGCCTCAAAGCCCCAATGCCCAAATATCAAAGCATAATCTAGGAGAATATTGAGGATTGTAGCTAATAAGGAACCCCAAATGATATATTTTGAACGACCAGTGGCAATGAAAAAGGCATTAGCCAATTGGCTAAGCATCAAGAAGGGTAGACCCCAAACTCGGGTGTATATAAATTCAATTGAAAGGAAAATGTGCTTATCGTTATGCAAGCTCATCGAAAAAATAAGCGGTGCCACCCAAAGAGACAACATCATGAGGCCAAAGGAAAAGAACAAAGAAAGGACTAATCCGTTGCCCAATGTTTTACCCAAGCTTTTCCTGTCGCCTTCGCCCACTCGTCTAGCCATGAGCACTTGTAGTCCGCTACTCAGGCCATAACCTACCATAGCTAATAGTAAATAAAACACCCCGCTGATGCCATTAACCCCTAGCTCATCTTGCCCCAAACGACCAATAAATGCTGTATTGGTTAAAAAATTGAGTTGCGGAATGAGCAAGGCTAAGGCTATAGGGGCCGCCAGAGAAATAATCGCTTTGTTATGGATTTTGTTTTTCAACTTGAGCTGATGATGATCTATTCTAAATATTGTGCTTCGCTTTTCAATTGTTATATTTGCCTCCATTCAGCGACATCCATTCAATTCAATTTTGAAGCATCGGATTTTATGACGGCGCAAATTTATTTTAATTATTCCACACTATGTCTTCAGATATTACAAACCAGGTTGTACGACGTCAATACCTAGCCCATAATGGGGAGGACTTGTTGAGTCAAGTACATCGAATTGTATGCTTAGTTACGCCCTATAGTTTTATTGCTGCAGGCTTTCATCCATCAGGAGAGGTGCTTATAATTAATAGCAGCACTATAGAGGCTTCTAGTTGGAATGCGCAATTTATTGAAGATGAATTTGTACAGGATCCTTTATTGGCTGTGCCCGAAATGATACAAGGTGTTTTTTTGGCTCCAGTTAAGGGTTTGATCATTCCTGATGAATTGTACCAAAATGAGGCTCTTGCAAAACAATGGTTACAAAAAACTTTTTTTTGCGAAGCAGAGGAACAAATTAATGTCAGTGCTTCTGAAAAAAATCAATTGCATTGTGTCTTTTCCTTTCCCAGTAGCATAGCCAAGATTTTTGAACAATACACGAGTGGCTTGCAGATTGTCCCCTTGCAGAATAACCACTTTAAAAATAGTGTTGCGGCTGCTCATTTGTTACAATGTACAATTAGCGATGGCTATGCTCTAGCTACATTGCATCATCAACAACAATTAAAATGGCAGCAATGTTTTGAATATCAAAATGCGGAAGACATCGTTTATCAGCTCACGGCTGCTTGTAATGAAGTAGGGGTGGATGTGCATAGCTACCCTTTGTATGCCAATACAACAAGTGTTGAACAGCATATCGTTCTTCAGAAATTTCGCGACTATTTGCCCAATACTGAATCTAAAAAGGCAGGTATTTCTGAAAT
This sequence comes from Chitinophagaceae bacterium, assembly GCA_034680125.1. Classification (GTDB taxonomy): domain Bacteria; phylum Bacteroidota; class Bacteroidia; order Chitinophagales; family Chitinophagaceae; genus Rurimicrobium. Next base: position 29,043 of record JAXITL010000010.1, on the reverse strand, counting down.
TATTGCACCAGAATGGTCCTCAACAATTCAATTATTTCAACAATTATATACATGCGTATAATAGGTGGTGAGCACGGAGGAAGAAAAATAAATCCCCCCAGCAAAATGCCTTATACGAGGCCTACAACTGATATTGCTAAAGAGGGCTTGTTTAATATGCTTCAAAACATGCTGGATTTTGAATCACTCAAAACCCTCGATTTGTTTGGCGGTACTGGGGCTATAAGCTATGAGCTGGCCTCGCGTGGAGCGGCAGAGTTGACCATTGTAGAAAAGGATGAGCAAATGTTTTCTTTTATCAAAAAGAATATTGAAATACTGAAAATCGAGAATATAAAAGCAGTGAAAATGGATGTGTTTAAATACATGCTCATGTGCAAAGAACAACACGATTTTATTTTTGCCGGCCCGCCTTATGCCCTAACCAACATCGACGATTTGCCCAAATATGTTTTTGAACAAAATTTGCTGAAGCCCGAAGGGATTTTTGTGTTGGAACACACACCTCGCAACGATTATCAAGAGCATCCCCATTTTTACAGAATTAAAAATTACGGAACTACAGTATTTACTTTTTTCATGCAACCCTAATCGATATATTTATTTATGTCTGCTCGCATTTGTTTATTCCCTGGCTCTTTTGACCCCATTACTTTGGGGCATGTCAATATTATTAATCGGGCAATGGGATTGTTTGATAAATTGGTCATTGGTATTGGTACCAATTCTTCTAAACAAGCCATGTTTAGTTTGGAACAACGTAAAGAATGGATTAGCACCATTTTTATAAACGAACCCAAAATTGAAGTGCAAACATATCAAGGATTGACCGTTGATTTTTGCCGAAAGATAGATGCGCGCTATATCTTACGGGGTATTCGTTTTGTGAGCGACTTTGAATATGAACGTGCCATTGCGGATATGAACCATAGTCTTGCCCCCGAAATTGAATCTATTTTTCTTACTTCTGCAGCCGAACATTCATCCATTTCCTCTACACTGGTACGCGATGTTATCCGCAATGCTGGTGATGCTCGGCAGTTCTTACCTAAAGAGGTTCGGTTTTAAATAAGGTGGCTACTTAATGAAGCAGAAATTTTATGGGAATTGTAAAGAAGACGTTAACCGCTCTTCCCTCTATTGTTCCTGGTTTCCATTTTGGTGAAAGACTAAGCACTCTAATGGCCTCTTCATCTAAATATTGGTTGCCGCGCTTTTTTACTTTGATATCTGTCACGTTGCCCTCTACATCAACAACAAAAAGAACATGTACTGTTCCTTCTATTTTCGCTTTTCTTGCTGGTTTAGGATAGTGTACCTTCTTTTCGAGAAATGTATATAATGCTTCTACTCCCCCAATAAATTCTGGCATTTCTTGGTAAGGATAAAATGCGGTATCCAGGCCGCTTGTTGCAAAGCATTTGCCGTCAATAAATTTCCCATTTTTATACTGTTCAATCCGTTTTATAGCGCCGGATGTGAAATAGGTTTTTAATGTGCCATTATTTTGACCATTGCTCATTTCTTCTTCCAGCCAAAGGCTACCTTCTGCATTGTATCTTTTATGGAGCCCTTCTGCTTTATTGTTGATATAATTACCCTCCGATTTTAGCAGTCCATCCTCATCAAAACTTTTAAAATACCCTTGCTTGTTTTTTGGGCTATCTACATCATAGGTTCCCGTCATTTTTATTTTTCCATTCGGATAATAATCGACAACAGCTAGACCTTTCATTTCTTTTTGTACAACTCTGCTGTAATGAGCAACATTTTTGGCACAAGTATCCCAGTCCTGATCAAAGTAAACGGTATCTGTTTGGGCTATCGAATGTGAAGCAATACAACAGAAGCAAAATATCAGAGAAAATAAAGGAGCTTTCACCGCAAAGTAATTTAGGAGTAAAAAAAATCCCACAAACTGAGTGTTTGCGGGATTTCAAAAGTATACAATAATGGTGATTAGTAACGGTACATATCACTTTTAAATGGACCTTCTTTGGGTACGCCGAGATAAGCAGATTGTGCATCGCTCAACACTTCCAATTGAACACCAATTTTACCAAGGTGTAAACGGGCTACTTTCTCATCAAGGTGCTTCGGTAATACATAAACCTCATTGTTGTAGTTACTTGCATTTTTCCAAAGTTCAATCTGAGCAAGCGTTTGGTTGGTAAAGCTAGCGCTCATTACAAAACTTGGATGGCCTGTAGCACAACCTAAATTTACCAAACGACCTTCGGCAAGGATGATGATATCTTTACCATCAACATTATACAAGTCAACCTGTGGTTTGATCGTATCTTTAGTATGACCATAATGATCGTTTAACCAAGCAATATCAATTTCGATATCGAAGTGACCGATGTTACAAACAATGGCTTTGTCTTTCATTAATTTGAAATGCTCACCTGTAATCAAATCGCGACAGCCAGAAGCGGTAACAATAATATCCGCTTGTTTAACAGCTTCTTTCATGGGCATTACACTAAATCCGTCCATGGCAGCTTGTAAGGCACAAATAGGGTCAATTTCGGTAACGATAACGCGTGCACCAGCGCCACGAAGGCTTAATGCCGAACCTTTACCCACATCACCATAACCACCCACAACAGCTATTTTGCCCGCCATCATCACGTCTGTAGCTCGGCGGATAGCATCTACCAAGCTTTCTTGGCAACCATATTTGTTGTCGAATTTAGATTTAGTAACACTATCGTTTACATTGATAGCGGGTATGGGTAATGTGCCATTGGCCATACGCTCATACAAGCGGTGAACACCTGTTGTTGTTTCTTCGCTTAGACCTTTGATGCCAGCAATTAATTCAGGATATTGATCAAAAACCATATTGGTCAAATCGCCACCATCGTCCAAAATCATATTCAAAGGACGGTCTTCGCTACCAAAGAATAAGGTTTGTTCAATGCACCAATCTGCCTCTTCTTGGCTTTGTCCTTTCCAGGCAAAAACACCGATACCAGCGGCAGCAATAGCAGCAGCAGCTTGGTCTTGGGTAGAAAATATATTGCAAGAGCTCCATTTAACTTCGGCACCCAAATGAATCAAGGTTTCGATAAGTACAGCCGTTTGGATTGTCATATGCAAGCAGCCTGCAATACGCGCACCTTTCAAGGGCTGACTAGCACCATATTCTTCACGAATAGCCATTAGACCTGGCATTTCAGCTTCAGCAAGGCGTATTTCTTTACGGCCCCAAGCAGCAAGACTCATATCGGCTACTTTGTGTGCCAAAGAAAAGTCAATTGTAGATTTTGTCATTGTACTCATTTCCTATTGTTGTTTAAGTATTTTTTAAAAAAGTTAAGCAAAAGTAATTTTAAAATTCTTTTTAATAGAATAGAATTATAAAATGTTTCTATAAAATTAAAACTTAGAAGCGGGCTAATTCTTGAAATTGGGCTAAACGTGCCTCAATATCAGCTGCATTTATTTCCTTCATTCTTTCAGGACCAAACTTTTCAACACAAAAAGAAGCCATTGCTGAACCCACAATCACTGCTTTTTTCATGGTTTCGAAAGATAGGTTGTCCTGCTGGGCGATATAGCCCATAAATCCCCCCGCAAAGGTATCCCCTGCGCCCGTTGGGTCAAAAACTTCTTCTAAAGGTAATGCGGGTGCCGAAAAGATGTGCTCATTGTAAAACAATAAAGCGCCATGCTCTCCTTTCTTGATGATTAAATATTTTGGCCCCATAGCACGAATTACTTTTGCAGCTTTTACCAAAGAAAATTCTCCGCTTAATTGACGGGCTTCTCCATCATTGACCACGAGTACATCCACTAGCTTCAAGACATCTTTTAATTCATCTAAAGCAATGTCCATCCAAAAGTTCATCGTGTCCAACACAATTAATTTGGGTCGATTTTTTAATTGAAGGATAACGCTTTTTTGAACAGCAGGTGCAAGATTACCCAACATTAAATATTGACAATCTTGGTAAGCATCTGGCAAAATGGGGTTGAATTGTTCGAGTACATTGAGATCTGTAATCAGTGTATCACGGCTATTCATGTCTGTATGGTATCGTCCACTCCAAAAGAAACTTTTGCCTTCTTTTACGATTTCAACACCTTCAAAAGCAACACCACGTGCAGCCAATTCCGTCATTTCTTTTTCTTCAAAATCGCCACCTACAATAGAAACTTGCTTGATGGGTTGATAAAAATTAGAAGCCGACCAAGCTACATAAGTTGCTGAACCACCAACGATTCGGTCTGTTTTTCCGAAAGGTGTTTCGATGGCATCGTATGCCATAGTGCCCACTACGATTAAAGACATATTGTTCTTAAAATTTTGGCGAAGATAAAGTCTTATGCAATAAAAGCGTGACCTATCTTGCTTAGAATCAACTTTTGTTTATCTTTGAAATCATCTTATTTGCAAACTATGAAAAAAATAATTCTTTCCACTGTTCTACTTGCCACTGCATGTGTAGCCTGTAAGCCCAAAGAAAAGGAAAAGGATCTACTACTTAAAGAAGGTAAATGGAAAATCACAAAACTGGCACTTACTAACAGTGGTGGTTCTCAAGACTTATACATGGCCATGAGCGATTGTGATAAGGACAATTTTTACTTTTTTAATGCAGATAATAGTTTTAGCCTCGATGAAAGTACTTTAAAATGTAATGCGACTGATCCTCAAACAACTACAGATGGTAAATGGGCTTTGGAGCAAAACAATACTAAATTGGTGTTGAAAGAAAGTACCATTTTTGGCGTAAAGGGTGATGAAAATTTAAATGTTGTTAGCATCACTGCTACCAGTATCGAATTTTCTAAAGACACAATTATTACCTTACCTGATCCCTTTGGTACCGTAAGCGGTAAATTTCAAGGTACCTTTACAAACCTAAAATAATTTAAAACCAAACAAACAGTCTCATGAAGAAAACAATCTTATTTTCTGCGATTCTTGCAACAGCTATTATAGCTTGTAAAAAGCCTGAAACCAATACTACCCCCACCCCTACCTATACCAAAGCAGATACCTTACAGAATGGTAAATGGAAATTAACTAGTGCTACTGCGGCCGGTGGATTATTCGACCTGACAACATCGATGAAAGAGTGTCAAAAAGATAATTTGTACACATTTAATGCCGATAAAACAATTACAGTAGATGAAGGTGCTACTAAATGTGCCCCCTCAGATGTGTCACCCCGTAATGATGGGAACTGGTCTTTGATTACTAACAATACCCAATTGAACATTTCAGGTTCATCTATTACCACCCAATTGGGCATTGCTGGTCTAACGGGCGACTTGGTAAAGCTGGATGCTACAACCTTACAAATTAAAAAAGATACAATCATCTCTTCATTTCCTACAACAGCAGTTATTACTTTCACCAATATGAAATAAATACGCGCTTTCCTCATTATTTTAGAGTGTATTCATTTAGAGTACACTCTTTTTTTAGCCAAAATATTATCTTCGGTTAATGATAAAACAAATAGCCATACTACTGTTGCTTTTGCCATTTAAGTTCCTTGCTCAAACCAATAATTATCCCCAAAATTATTTTCGCAACCCCTTAAATATACCCATTTTGCTAGCCGGTAATTTTGGCGAATGCAGGCCTGGTCACTTTCATAGCGGTATCGACATCAGAACTGAGGGCAAAGAAAATCTTCCTGTTTTTGCTGCGGCAGATGGCTATATCTCTAGGGTTAAAATGGAGCCGGGAGGATTCGGACATGGCATTTATATCACACACCCCAATGGCTACACTACTTTGTATGCGCACCTCAACGATTTTTTCCCGGCATTGCAAAAATGTGTGCGCCAGGAGCAATATGCTCAAAAAAGTTGGACGATCGATTTGAGTTTTGATGCCCAAAAATTTCCTATAAAAAAAGGACAACAAATTGCTTGGAGTGGCAATACTGGAGGCTCTTCGGCTCCTCACCTGCATTTTGAAATTCGGGATGGTAAAACAGAGCACCCGCTTAATCCGCAATTATTTGGTTTTGAAATAGAAGATACAGTTAGTCCCTTGCCCACGGAAATTGCAATATACAATGGGACCGAAAGTATCTATCTGCAAAATCCAACCCGGGTACCTCTAAAAAAGCTGCAAGATATTTTTGTTCCTATTAAAGACTCGGTAATGGTTTCTGCAGATGCAATAAGCTTAGGTGTTGCCGTGAATGACTATATGAATAACAGCACCAACACACTATCATTTTACACTGCGCAATGGTATGCCAATAATGTGCTGGTGGGTAGTATTAGGTTAGATGATATTGGCTACAACGAAACACGCTATTTGAATGCTTGTGCCGATTATAAATTGCAAAAAGAGACAGGGATTTGGTTTAATAGTTTGTTTCTTTTGCCCAATAATCAACTGCACAAATTGTACCAATTCGAACAAAAGGGCAATGGTCAAATTGTTTTAAATAAGCTTGCGCCAACGCCCATTCGTATTGTATTGACAGATGTTTCGGGTAATGCCTCAGAAATAAAGTTTACGATAATTAGGGCTGAAAAAATGACTCCTTCTCTTTGCAGCCAAACATGGAAATCGAAGCAAGAGCACACCTTTGAAACACCCAATCTAAAATTTACTTTACCCGCTACCGCTTTGTACGATGATATATGCTTTGAAACTTCAAAAAATACGGAAGCAAAAAGTTCCTCCTCCCGATTTTCGATAGTTACTCCAGCTATACCGATACACAATTATTTCGACTTGAGCATCAAGCCCGAAGTAGCTATTCCTTTTGCGTTGATTAGCAAAATGACCTTACAGTATAGTGATAGTAAAAAGATTTCAGGTAAAAAAGCCAGCTTGACTAATGGCTGGTACGGTGCATCTGTTAGGGCTTTTGGTGATTATTGGTTGGCAATAGATACCACAGCCCCCCTGATCAAACCTGTAGATAAAAATGGAGTACTATTAGGTTTAGGAAAAGAAATTCGTTTTGTGGTAACAGATAATCTTAGTTCGGTAAAATCATTTACGGGTAGCATTAATGGGCAATGGATTTGTTTCGAGCAGCATGGCGATAATTGGTTTTACCTGATTGATGAGCATTGCCCCAAGGGTAAGAATAAATTGCACTTGAGTGCCATTGATGAAAACGGTAACGAACGCAAGATGCAATTTGATTGTACACGACTATAACCTTCGGTTTTTATTGTCAACTATTTTGAGTGTAGCAATAAATTTTATTATGCTTTCCCTTCGCTCAGTATGACAAAATGATTATTTCAATTGCACCCTTTTCAAGTCAATTAGGTTCATAGGGTTGCTGCTAAAACCCTGCACATTGTTTTGGGTAAAATGCAAAAGCTGGTCGTAGAATAAAGGCACCAAAGGTGCATCTGCTATGGCGATGCTATCCATTTGTCGATACACTTTATAGCGTTGCTCGTCTGGTAAATTCATACTTTCATTATATAGTTTATCAAAGATGGGATTATGGTATCTTGTATAGTTGGGTGGTGCTGGAAAACTACTATTAAAAAAGGCTAAATAGGTTTCTGCATCTGGATAATCGGCGATCCATTGCGCTCTGAAAAATAGAGCTTGCGAGCGGCTCATTTGTTGTTTTAAAATATTGGGCTGCATTATTTCTATCTTGGCGGGTATGCCCACTTCTTGTAATTGTGTGGCTACAAAATTCACGATATCGGCATAGTTTTCAGGGGTTAGGATATTCAGCGTAGGGAGGCCTTTCCCTTTTGGATAACCCGCTTGGCGCAAAAGTTCCGTTGCTTTTTCGGGATCATAATGATAGCCGTATGTTGCAATACTATCGAAGCCAGCAAGCCCTGGTGCGGTAAAGCCACCGGTAGCCGGTATACCCACACCATTTTTAAAATAAGTACTTATTTTTTTTCGGTCGATAGCATAGTTAATGGCCTGCCGTACCAGTTTGTTTTTGAGTGGAGATTGAATCAATAAAGGGCTATTGGTATCGGTAAGGAAGCCTAAATATTCGGTATTGAGGTATCGGCTTTTTTTGAGTTGGAACTGATTAGAATATTCAGGTTTTAGCTTCCCATCTTTGCGTAATATAAGATCTTTGAAGGAGCCGTCTAAGCTATGTGTAAAGTGTAGTTTGCCTTGTAGAAACAAGAGAAATTCTGTAGCCTTGCTGTCGTAAAAGCTGATGTGAATGGCTTCTAAATAGGGGAGTTGTTTTTGGCGGGCATCACGCTCCCAATACTGCTTGTTTTTGTGCAGCAAGAGTACAGTGCCTTCATCCCAACTGTGGTATTGAAAGGGGCCAGTGCCGCAGGGGTTGCTGCGAAAGTCTTTGCCATAATGGGTCGCTACTTCGTGCGGTACAATGCTGCAATAGGGCATGCTCAGCATCGCCAACATCGGTCTAAATGGACTGATCAGATGTAGTATAAAGGTGCTATCGTCTTTGGCCTCAAAGGCGCTGCTGTCTTTTACATGGCCATTAAAAATCCATGCACCAGATGAAGCTATTTCGGGATTAATGATGCGTGAAAAACTATAAGCCACATCGGCGGCGGTCATTTTTCGGTTGCCTTTAAATAAGAGATTGGGATGGAAATAAACATTAGGCTGCAAATGAAAAGTATAAGTCAATCCATCTGCACTGATGTCCCATCTGCTCGCTAGCGAAGGCTGTAGGTAAAGGTTTGAATCTGTTTCTACCAATGTGTTGTACAGCATATGGGTCGTCCACATCGTGTATAAATCTTTGGCGTAGGCAGGGTCAAGCGATTCCAGGCTACCGCTCGAAAGGTTGAGATTAAATACCTGCTTTTCTTGTCGCGCTTGACGATGGCCACAAGAAGTAGCAAGAAGTAAAATGAGGAAATAAAAAAGTAAAAATGGGCGCATTTCCTTCTGCTAAATTTACAAACGTTTTTTATATACAGTTGTCCACATGCGCATTCCACTCTTAGGAGGGGTTTGGGGTGGGTTTGAAAGATTAGTTTTTCTTTTTATAAACCGGCACTGTTGAGCAAGGCTCTCCATACATTAGCGATTTCACTAGGGGTTGCAGCAAAGCCGAAACCGCTACATAACCTTGTGCGGGTATATGGATATCGCCACAGCCTTTGATCACCACCCGTTTGTCGATGTATTCGTTCGTGTCTATTTGGGCAATGTGCTGTAGCAATAAATGATGTGCTAATGCTTCTTTGCTGCCAAAAAAAACAGATTTTGCAATCGGTTGTAAATAGGTAACAGCCAACATATTGGCCCACATGGGTATGATAGCATCTACACTGCAATAGATATGCACATGCTTCTGCTCGAAGCTAGTCCAATCATGTTCCTTCAAGGCTTCTCGGTAATCTTTTTCGCGCAATATCATTTCTCTAAACAAAAAGGGCTTCAAATCAAAGCTGGCTATATCCTGCTCTTGGGCCATGTATTTGGCTAAATCAAGGGTAAGAATGCCACTTTCGGCTACTTTATTGACGATGCTTTCCATAAATATGATTCTGGTGCAAAAGTAATTCAATTACCACGAATCAACATAAGGAAGATTGATAAGCAGAGTGCACCATTATGGTTTCAACAATCTCATTTCTTTACCAATACTATATGCTGTTGCCAGCGGATGGATTCCAAAGCCGCCTCCGTTAGGCAGGTCAACATTATCTGTATATTCGGGTGTTGTCAAAGACATTTTAAATAGATGCTATAGGAATAACACTTTTCCTAATTGATTATTTGGCAACTCCTAGTCTAGATGATATAGGATATCCAAAAACGCTTGTTCAATGACCCTCTCAAAATATTACTAGTAATTATGTAATTGCATTTAGGCGCTTCAAAGATTTTTATATTCGGCCTTCGAAATTTTAAAGACAATAATTCTTCCGCAATAGTCCTATCTTTTTCTACTTTTGAGCCTACAAATACCTTTATGAAATTTCAGCTCGATATTAATATCCCTTTGCTGCCCAAGCCTATCCAATACAGCGATAAAATTTTGTTGATGGGCTCTTGCTTTACCGAGCATATTGCCGATCGCTTGGCGCAGCATCGTTTTCGTATCTGTAGCAATCCCAATGGTATTTTGTTTAATCCGCTCAGTGTGGCCGATAGCCTCAAGGGCTATTTGACGGGGCGGCAATATGAAGCATCAGAGCTGTTTTACCTTAACGAATTATGGAACAGTTGGGACCACCACACGCGTTTTTCGGATATGGATGCCGAGCAGGCTTTGCAGAATATTAATGGAGAACAAGCAGCTGCGGCTGCAAGTATCCAAGAGGCCGACTGGATAATGATTACGCTTGGTTCGGCTTTTCAATATTACCTCAAAGAAGGCAACAAAGCGGTGGCTAATAATCATCGTGCACCCAGTCAATGGTTTGAGAAAAAACTCTTGAGCATCGATGATATTGTGGCTGCCTTATCTGAAACGTTGCGCTTATTGCAAGCAAAAAATCCCAAAGCCAAAGTGTTGTTTACGATAAGTCCTGTACGCCATATCCGCGATGGGGTAGTGGATAATAACCGAAGCAAAGCAAGACTAATAGAAGCGGTTCACGAACTATGTGCCCAATTTCCCTTTGTTCATTATTTCCCAGCTTATGAGTTGGTGATGGATGTCTTGCGCGATTATCGCTTTTATGATGTGGATTTGGTGCATCCTAATTTTGCCGCTACCAGTTATGTTTGGGAAGCATTTACCCAACATTGCATTGCGCCCGAAACCAATGAATGGATGAAGGAGGTTTTAGACATAAACATTGCCCAAAATCACAGGCCACGTTTTGCCCAAACACAGGCTCATCAAGATTTTTGTGCTAAGTATGCTGCCAAAGCTCGTGCCTTACAAAGCGCACATTCCTTTTTAGATTTATCTGATGCCATTGCCTATTTCGAAGCGAAACATTAAGGCACAATGACATAGCGCTCGCGCACAGTAATCGCACCAAAATACCCAATGGCACCATTAGATATATTGGATAGTGGGTTACCGGGTGTTTGTCCGTTGCCGGAAGCATTTTCTAAGGTGTAAAAGAAATCATATATCGCTTTTTCGGTCGAATTCATGCGCACATACACAGTGTCTTCACCGTCTAAAAGTTCCTGCGCGTTGATGCCTAGTGGACGAGAGTTTACTTTTCCATTAGTGATTAAATCATCCCAAGCTTCAAAATCGTTCTGCACACTATCATTTACGCGTAAAGAGAAACGATAATAATTTTCTTGACCGATTGGATCTTTAAAAACGGGAATGACTTGTTTGAATTCTTCACCAAAAAAAGGTAAGGTTTGGATATATAAACTATCTAAGGATACAGCTTTGGGCATTGTGCTAATCGCAGTGTAGGCTATACCATCTACTATGGCTCTTAGTTTATAAGTATGCCCTTCTATTCCCGTAATTTTTTGTGTTTTATAGCGGCCTGGGTTTATTTCTTCGAGGGTATCAATGACATTGCTGGTAGCATCTTCTACGATGACGAGCGCAGCAGATACGGGGCTGTTTTTGCCATTAGAGCTAAAGCTGTTTGATTTGCTTACCAATACGGTATGGCTCAAGGTAAATGGGTCATCCGTTATCGTTCCTTCAATAATCACTTTAGGCGCAGCATTTTTCAGGTCAATGTTGATCACTTTTTCGCAAGCACTGAAAAGTGCTAATGCTATACATAAAATACTGAATGGTATGCCTGTTTTCATAAAGGTATGAATATAGATTTGCTCCTGCAGAGGATGGCAGCAAAGGTAGGGCAAAGCGAAATAGACTTCTTATAATTGACATGGGCATAATTGCTAAACATTTCCAAAAGTTGCTTTTGCTTATTTTGCTTCAGCCAATTGCTACTTGCGCTCAAATTGTTACTTTTACACTACCAAATTTCATTCAAACAAAAACAGAATCAATGGCACATCAATTATTACAAGGAAAAAAAGGTATCATTTTTGGCGCATTAGATGAGCGTTCTATCGCTTGGAAAGTAGCCCTCAACGCTGTTGCCGAAGGCGCACAAATTGTATTGACCAATGCTCCAATCGCTATGCGCATGGGCAAGATTAATGAATTGGCTGCACTTTGTAATAATGCACCCGTAATAGCTGCCGATGCTACTTCTATACCCGATTTGGAAAATTTGATTACCAAAGGAATGGAACATGTAGGCGGTAAATTTGATTTTATTTTACACTCAATAGGGATGTCGCCTAATGTAAGAAAGGCTATTCCTTATACCGAAACCAATTACGATAACTTTCTTAAAACACTAGATATTTCAGCACTTTCCTTTCATAAAGTTTTACAGACTGCCATGAAATGTGATGCAATAAATGAGTGGGGTTCAGTAGTGGCGCTTTCTTATATCGCTGCACAACGCACTTTCCCGGGATACAATGATATGGCCGATGCAAAGTCTGTATTGGAAAGTATTGCCCGTAGCTTTGGTTATCAATATGGTTTTGCTAAAAAGGTACGTGTCAATACCATTTCGCAATCGCCTACGGTAACAACTGCGGGTAGCGGCGTTTCGGGTTTCAATGCCTTTATTGATTATGCCGAAAAATTATCGCCATTAGGTAATGCCGATGCCGACCAATGTGCCCAGTATTGTATTTCCTTGTTTAGTGATTATACCAAAATGGTAACGATGCAAAACCTGTTCCATGATGGTGGTTTTTCTAACACAGGGGTGAGTCATTTATTAATAGAAGATTTGAATCGTTTGAACGGTCAATAAGTTGTACTGGTTTTGTAACAATAATTGAAGCTTGTTTTCGTTTTTAAATCATGATTTCCAAGAACTTTTATGCTGCCCTTTTACTTGTGCTAATTTGTAGCACTACAAAAGCACAAGTAAATGGTGCACAATTTGCTTTTGAATATTTGCGATTGCCCAATTCGCCTCATGTTACGGCATTGGGTGGTATCAATGTAGCCAATCCCACACCTGATATTAATCTCGCCATGCAAAATCCTGCATTAATGAGGCCAGCATTGCACAACCAAGTATCCTTTAATTACAATAATTTTTACTCGGGCATCAGCAATACTAATGTGGCTTATGGCTACTATGCGCCCAAGCTCAATACAGCCTTTGCCCTCGGCGTGCAATACCTTAATTATGGTTCTTTTGCCCAAACAGATAATATGGGCAACCAAACAGGCACTTTCAAAGCAAATGATTATGCTATTTCACTAGCGGCCTCAAAACAATACAAGGAGCGCTGGCGTTATGGTGCCACCCTAAAAATGGCACAAAGCCGATTAGCCGATGTAAGCGCTCTGGCTCTTTTGGCCGATGTCGGTATTGCTTACGAGGATACAGCCAATTTTTTGACTATAGGTATGGTGGCCAAGAATATGGGTTTTATGGCCAAGCAATACACGCCAGGTAAATTCAACAACGAAGCATTGCCATTCGATTTGCAATTAGGCATTTCTAAAAGGTTCAAACATTTACCACTTCGTTTATTTAGCACTATACACCATTTGTATACATGGGATGTACGCTACGATAATCCCGAAGACAAAAAGAATACTTCTGTTTTTGGTTCTGCCGATACTAGTGCCACAAAAAGCAATTTTACCGATAAACTTTTTAGGCATTTTATTTTTGGGGGCGAAATAACGCTAGCTAAACGGGTGGGCTTAACCCTAGCTTATAACCACATGCGCCGTAAAGAAATGGCTTTGGACGATAAGAAAGGTGGAGCGGGATATTCTTTTGGTGCCAGTATTTATCTCCAAAAGTTTCAAGTGCATTATGCAAGGTCTTTTTACAGTATTGCTGGTGCTTACAACGAATTTGGGCTCAATATTGCCCTCAATAAATTTGTAAGTGGTGGGCAAACTTGGAAAGCGGAATATCCTAATTGGGAACCCTAGAGGCTGCTTTACCCTTTATTGCTTCTTGTAAAAATCCCTTGACATACTTTGATGTCAAGGGATTTTTTATTTAGGGAGCAAATGCATTAATCATTTGTTGGCGGACTACTAGGCTTGTCATTTCCTTCTGTTGTTCTTGCCGCAGCTTCAGGCCTTGGTTTTCTATTGTTTCTATTTCTATTGTTCCCAGATGTCTTGTTTGGATTATTGTTGTTGCTAGGCCTTGTCTCTGCAGCAGCATTTTCCAAATTTGCATCAGCATTATTATGGGGTCGAGCTGTATTAGGCCTGTTTTCCCTAGGTTTGGGATTATTGTTTTTAGGGGCTGTTTCAGCGCCTTGTGCCCTGTTTTGTTTTTGTTCGGGTTTATTGCCCAAGTTTGGCGCAGCCGTTTTGTTGGGCTTCTTGTTTTTGCTTTTCGATTTCCTCTTCTCTAAATTTTTGAGGGTTATTTGACCTACATCGTTTACGAAACCCACATCAATTTTGAGTTTTTCTTTAGCTGTAGCTTCTAATTCTACTGCTTGTAGCTCTTCCGGGAAAATGCCTTGTTTGTTGAGATCGATAATTTCTTTTACCCGCTCAATAGTCATCGGGTAATGTTTACTACTACCCGAAAAAGCATACCACATTAGGTTTCGGAAGATATCCTTTTTGATAAGGTTTGCTTTTCCTTGCGCTGTTTGGATATGATCTGCATTGCTCGGGAAATGGCGCAGGGCGTCCATATAGGTGTCCAACTCATAGTTGAGACAGCATTTTAGGCGTCCGCATTGTCCCGATAATTTTGTTTGATTAATGGACAAAGACTGGTAGCGTGCAGCGGTTGTATTCACCGATTTGAAATCGGTAAGCCAAGTACTGCAACATAATTCGCGACCACAAGAACCAATTCCACCTACTTTACCACTTTCTTGTCGTGCACCAATTTGGCGCATTTCTACCTTTATTTTAAAATCGGTAGCAAATACTTTTATCAATTCACGGAAGTCTACACGATGTTCGGCGGTATAAAAGAAAGTTGCTTTTTTGCCATCGGCCTGCAATTCTACCTCGCCAATTTTCATATCTACTTTTAATTCTTTGGCTATAGCACGGCTGCGCACCATAATTTCTTTTTCGCGCAATTTGCTCTCGTTATAGGCTTCTAAATCTTCGGTAGTGGATACGCGCATCACACGCTTGAGTGCAGTTTGGTCTTGCACACCATACTTTTTCATTTGCAATTTTACCAATTCGCCAGTCAGGCTTATTTGGCCCATATCAAATCCGCCAACGCCCTCAACAGTTACCCATTGGCCTTTGCTTACCGTTATCGCGGAATTGTTTTTAAAATATTCTTTACGGCTACCATTGTTGAAGGATATTTCAACAATCGAAAAGGGTTTGGCTCCGCCCGGTAAAGGTATCGTGCCTAACCAATCAAATACATTCATTTTATTACATCCGCCACTGCTGCAACCTCCATTGCTTTTGCAACCAGCGGGCTTACCATTGGCTCCAGAGCCACAGTTTCCACATCCCATTATAGTCTATTTATCTTAACAGTTTTTCCCCAATCATATGTTGACAATGATGCATAAACAGTCAAAGCCTCCATATTTTCTTCTAAAACCGGATTGTTATTAATAAAAATTATTGAACAAGCGAAGATACTTTTTTATTCTGAATAGCGTACATCATTTTGATGCTTAGCGCTTGCAATTGAATTTTGCCATTCGCATTTCTTTGGATGTAATAACTTGTCTTGCCTAGGTCTTCAATGAGGCTTTCTATTGCTTCGAAGGATAATGCTGTTGCGGCAAGTTTTTGTACAAAAGCCAGTTCTTCATTAGCTAGAATACTCCTATGGGTATAGCGATGGCGGATCGTAGCTTCTAATAAATGAATGACGTATTGTAAGAAGCTTTTTTGTTGTTCACGGCCTTTTTTGGCCAAGTCTTCTACAAATTTGGATACCCCAATGCCGTTTTGGGTAAAGAGCATATTAAACCATTGTTTGGCCATTGGGAAAAGGTCATTTTCAATATGCTGCAACAAAGTCAAAGCCTCTGTGTAACTGCCATCGGCCATCATTGCTATTTGTTTGGCTTTGGAGGCTTCGAGTTTATGCTGTGTAATGAGTGCTTTTTCTAATTCGGTGGCTTGGGTGGGTGGCAATTTTATGAGTTGCACCCGCGATAAAATGGTCGGTAAAATTTCTTCGACAGATTCTGATACTAAAATGATTAGGGTATCAGCGGGTGGTTCTTCTATCAATTTCAATAGGATGTTACCCTCTTTGCCCAGGTATTCTGGTCGCCAGATGATCATTATTTTCAAGCCTCCTTCATAAGCTTTGAGGTTGAGTTTTTCAATTATGATGCGACATTCTTCGGCCGAGATATTACCCTGTTTGTTTTCGGCATTGATAAATTGCAGCCATTCGTAGGTAGTGCCATAAGTATGGTTGAGCGTAAATTTCCGGAACTCTTTTAGGTAATTATTGCTAAGGGATTCTATTTTCTTTTCAGAATTTCTAATCGTTGGAAACGAATAGTGCACATCGGCATGCTCCATTTTTGCAGCCTTTTGACAGTTGGGGCATGTACCGCAAGCGTCTTCCTTGCCTTTGTCTTCGCACATTAGAAATTGTGTCAAAGCCAAGGCCAAAGCCAAGCCACCGGTGCCTTCTTTGCCATTAATTAAGAGGGCATGGGGCAAATGGTTTTGTTGCCACATACCCAATAAATGTGCTTTTGCTGCACCTTGCCCTACAACATCAGCAAACAACATAAAATGCGAATTCGACTAATTTTTAAAGAAAGATACTTAGGCGTTACCCACCATTTTGAGGTGCGCTACATGCGATGCGATAGCATGTACCATTTTGGGGTATTCGATATAACCTACTCCAAATTCTTCGCATGTTTTTTTCACAATTTTGCTGATGGCAGGATAATGGACGTGCGAAATCTTTGGGAATAAATGATGCTCTACTTGAAAGTTCAATCCGCCTACATACCAGTTGATAATTTTATTATTGGTGGCAAAATTTGCGGTCGTTTTCAATTGATGTACTGTCCATTCATCATCTAATTTTTGGGTTAAAGCATCGGGCACAGGAAAGCTTGCATCTTCAACGGTATGCGCCAATTGGAACACAATACTCAATACAAATCCACCGGTAAGAGCCAAAGCTAAGAAGCCTGCTAGCCAAGGGAAAAAGCCAAATTTAATAATGGGGAACACGATAATATAGCTATAGAAAAAGGCTTTCGATGCCCAAAAAATGATATGGTCTTGGGTGCTCATTTTTTTCAAGGCGATATCACCTACTTTTTTACGGAAGTACTTTTTGTAATCGGTAAAAAACACCCAAAACATATATAGTAGGCAGTATAAAAACCAAAAGTAAATATGTTGGTATTTGTGCATCCCTAATTTAGGCTGTGTTGGAGCCATGCGCAAAAATGGTTTGGCATCAATATCATCATCTAGGCCATCAATGTTGGTATAAGCATGGTGAATCACATTGTGCTTCATATTCCACATAAAGGCACTACCCCCTAGCAAGTTCAGCGAAAAGAAGGCTATTCTATTGAGCCAAGGTTTAGTGCTAAAGCTTCCATGACCACCATCGTGCATTATATTAAAACCTATAGCGGCTACCACCAAGCCTAAAAAAGCGCATTCGAGCAAAGCCCAAAAGGTTGGGGGTGTAAAAAACACAATGTGTACATAGGTGCCGATATACAACAAGGGTAAGAATATTGCCTTGAAGTATAATTCTGCGTTGCCCGTGCTGGCTATTTTATTGTCTTCAAAATATTGATAGACGCGCTCTTTAAGCTCATGACTAAAAGAGTTATTTCCTTTTGAAAATTTTGGTAATGCCATAAGGCAACAAAGATAAAGTTATTAATCGATTATCAAACCGATTTGCTATCGATACTCTCTATGATTATCATCATAAATCTAGTGGATACACTTCATAAATACTTGGGAAAAGATACATTTTTTCGCATTTTAGGTCTTGACAACGGTAGCGTGTGCGGCGCTTTTCGAGCAGTTGATAGCAATGGCCATTTTCTATTTTAAAATGTGCCCCTAAGGGCAAATCTTCGAGCAAAGTCCATCCTTTTTTATCATTGTTGTACCGATAGAGGGCTTTATATAAATGAGTATCGGTGCAGGTGCTGGCTTTAGGGTTGTTGAGGTAGCGTATCAATGCGGCTTCAATGTCTTTAGGAAAGAAATTTTTGCCTACATAAGGTATCAGCATTTTCTGGAATTGATTTTTCCATTCGTTGCCATGGGGCATCACCTTGCCTTGGTATTGGATAAACACCAGCATGTGTGCTAGTTCGTGCAACAAGGTAATGAGAAAACTATATTGGTGCAGGGTGGCATTAACGCTGATTCGGTGATAGGGCGCATCACGTGTAGGATGGCGGTAATCACCCAATACGCTTTTACGCTCGCGGGTAAGGGTAAGGTGAATGGTGTGATTTTGAAAATACTGAATGACCTCCTCAAAGGTGTTGGGAGGCAAAAAGGGGATTAATTCGGAAAAAGGGCGTTCCCTTTTCATTTTCGAAGAGTGATTTGATGTTTAGAAATACTTTTGCTGATCAAAATTATACTAATTTAATACCAAAGGTTTACAATAATCGACACTCGGTTTCCCCTCCTCGGTGGCATTGGGGTGGGTTTATATGAAGTAACAGATTGAGTCAATGGCGATGTTAAACCAGCATTATTTTGCCCGACGGCTGCCGGATGGCAGCGGTAGCCCGCAGCAAGCTTTTTGGGCGCAGCGAGGACTACAAGCGGACAGCCGGAACCCAAAGCCGAAGAAGGTGAAAGAAGCTGACAGCCCATCATTTTATTTTTTCTTCGCCATGTTCGCCAAGCCTATAGTTTCCATGACGGTGTACACAATGTACAGGCCCATCATGGCAAAAATACTGGGTTTGTGTAAATGCCCCTGATGGAGGTAGAGATAGACAAATATACTGCCCATACACACCATCAAACGCAATAGGGTAGAGCTATATACGCCGTTGACAAAAACCTGCGGTCGCTCGGCTTTGAGTTTGCTTTGCAGCATAAAATAAGAAACAACACTGAGTCCGGCGAGTAGCCAATTGGCCACCATCAGGGCTATCATATCGTACTCGGGATGCTGCCCGCACCAAAGATAAATGAGTCCGAATAAGAGTATGGAAAGCAATAAAATGATCAGCAGGTAGTATTTTTTCATTTACGGGGTTTGTTGAATTTTTTAATCAGTTGCCATAGCGAAATGGTCAAGGCTATTAGGGGTAATGCAATGGTAAACAGCCGAGATGTTTCACTCACTTTTTTATCGATAGCCATACCCGCCCATACTGCCAAGCCCAGCATGACTAACCATTGTGTGGCTAGGCCTGCATATTGCATCAGTTCTTTGTTGCTTTGTTTATTGTCCGTCATTTTTTTCTTTCAGTTGTTTTTCCAGCGCAGTAATGCGTTGCGCCATCGCATCGAGGTTACGGAAATGCACAAATGATTTGCGGTATTTATTCGCATCAAAGGCAGGCGAACCCATCAATACTTCGCCACTTTTGGTGATGCTTTTGGAAATGCCTGATTGAGCCGTAACAATAGTGCCATCGGCTATTTGCAAATGACCGACAATACCTACCTGCCCGCTCGTCATACAGTTTTTTCCAATTTTGGTAGAGCCTGCAACCACGGTATGGGCAGCAAAATAACAATTTTCACCCACCTCTACATTATGGGCTATGTGAATGAAATTATCAAATTTCACACCTTTGCGCAAGATGGTAGAACCCAATGTGGCGCGGTCGATCGCACAATTGGCACCTATTTCCACATCATCTTCAATAATAACATTGCCTATTTGTGGAATTTTTTTGTTGCCTTCGTTATGCGGATTAAAGCGAAAACCATCACTACCAATTACAGTACCCGAATGAATGATACAGTCTTTGCCTACCACACAGTCGGAGTAAATTTTCACCCCTGCAAAAAGCGTTGTGTTATCGCCAACGACTACATTATCGCCTATAAAAACCTGCGGATAGATTTTGACATTGTTGCCGATTTTAGCGCCATCACTTATGACGGCAAAAGGACCGGCATAAATATTTTCTCCCATTGTTGCCTTGTCTGAAATATAAGCCTGCGGCGCAATGCCTGTTTTGTTGAGCTTAATTTGATTGTACATCTCCAACAATTTGGCAAAAGCTTGTTCGGCACTAGGCACGCGCAATAAAGTTGCCGATACAGGTGCGGTGAGTTCCAAATCGGCATTGACAATCACCAATGAGGCTTGGGTATTGTAGATATATTGGGTATACAATGGGTTGGCTAAAAAGGAAACAGAACCGGCTATGCCTTCTTCTATTTTCGAAAGGGCATTGACTTTTACTTGGGCATCGCCCTCAATTGTTCCTTGCAATAAATCGGCTAGTTGTTGTGCGCTAAATTCCATAGCTGTATTTAATTTGCTGCAAAATAGCTCATTTTATTCTTTCGAACTGTTAGGAAATGGAGTAAGCTGTCCTGTTATTATCCTGCATACTAAAGAGTTTAAGGAAAAGACAGCCCTTGGGGCGAGCGCAGCGAGCCCCACTGAACACCCGAATGGTCTTTGCGCCTTTGCTTTTCGTATGAGCGGATTACAAATCCGCCATATCCATACTTCGGGATGCCCGTCGGTAGCGGCGGACGATGCGCTTACATCCCGAAGAGTATAATACCGTATACCGCCAAATGCCACCGGAGCAGAGACGACACGAAGAGTTAACATGTGCTGTTGTTGAGCAACAGAAAAAGCGCGGAGCGGTTCTTTTTTTGGCTCCTTTTTTTGGTTAATTTTTTTAGAGAAGCAAAAAAAGTAACATTGATTAATATTAATCGTCTCATTTGTAAAATAAGGAGCCTTCCAAGTACAGTACTAAATGATCTCCCAAAACGTAATAGGAATAAAACACAAAGGCTGCATCTTTTACGGATGCAGCCTTTATTTTGGCATAAAAAATTTGATTATAAATTGATACTGTCGTTGTTGGTATCGAAATATCGGTATTGGGTAATGGGGTAGCTGTTATCGGCTACCACAGCCAATTTTGTTTTGTATTTACGTCCCCATTTAGAGCGCAGCGAAGAAAATAAAATTCCCTTCGTAAGGTAAGCGGCCACTATAGGATGTGCTTTGAGCAGCAATTCTCTGTGGCCCTGATCTACTAAATAGCTGAGGTCTCGCTCAATATTGTCTGATAAAAGAATGGATGGACCAATTTTACCCGTGCCTTTACAAGTTGGGCATTCTTCAGAGGTATTGATATTGAGCTCGGGGCGGAGGCGCTGACGAGTGATTTGCATCAAACCAAATTTGGATATCGGTAAAATGGTATGTCTTGCTCTATCGGGCGTCATCGCCAATTCCATAGCATCCAAAACCTGCTTCTTATTATCGGGTAGTTTCATGTCGATAAAATCGACAATCACAATACCGCCAAGATCGCGCAGCCGCATTTGGCGGGCTATTTCTGCTACCGCTTCAAGGTTGGTTGCTAAGGCATTTTGTTCTTGTCCTGCATCTGCGCTGCGCGTACCACTATTTACATCAATAACATGTAGGGCTTCGGTATGCTGGATAATGAGGTAAGAACCGCTACCCATGCTGATGGTTTGGCCAAAGGAAGATTTAACTTGTTTGCTTACGCCATATTGTTCAAAAATATTTACCCCTCCACTATGAAAAGAAACAATTTCTGCTTTTTCTGGCGCAACACGGGTAATGTATTCTCTTGCATCGTCAGCAATACGCTTGTCGTTAGAGACTACACGTTGAAAGCTTTCGTTGAGTAAATCGCGCAGAATGGAGGTGGTTTTGGTTTGCTCACCTAATATTTTTTGGGGCGCTTTAGCGCCTTTAAGATTGGCTTGGATGGTTTCCCACATTTTTACCAATTCAAAAACATCAGCATGGAGCTCTTCTGTTCCCTTACCTTCGGCAGCAGTACGTACGATCATACCAAAATTCTTGGGCTTAACAGCCTCAACAATTTTCTGTAATCTTTTACGCTCTTCTGCAGAGTGTATTTTCCGCGAGACCGATACCATGTCGTTGAAGGGTGTCAGCACCAAAAACCTTCCCGGTAAAGAGATTTCGCAACTCAATCTAGGGCCTTTGGCCGAGATGGGTTCTTTAAGAATTTGAACAATTACTTCGGGTTTTTGGTTAATAACCTCTGTAATTTTCCCTGCTTTTTGAATAACAGGTTCTAATTTGAATTTGGTAAAATCGTCTCCCCAGCTTCGGTTTCCGTCAATTGATTGTTTGGAGAATTTGACTAACGAATTAAAGTGAGGGCTAAGGTCGGTATAATGAAGGAAGGCATCTTTTTCGTAACCCACGTCCACAAATGCAGCGTTAAGACCGGGCATTAATTTTTTAATTTTTCCCAGAAATAAATCTCCAACCGCAAAATCGTCCTGACCTTGTTCGTAGTGTAGCTCTACCAATTTCTTATCCTCGAGCAATGCAATTTCTACTACATCGCCCGAAGCATTGATAATAAGTTCTTTATTCATTGCTACCGTCGTTTTTTAAAAAGAATGAATACTCTTTTCGCTCAGTAAATTTGCTATTGGAATGCTTGGTTGAGATACCTACAAATGAGTAACCTTACATGGTGCACATCCTCCCAATTATGGGTGATATACACTATGTAAGGGACTGTCATTGTGTTGAAACAAAATATTGAGTAAAAAGCTTGAGAAAGCCTTCTATCGAAAAAGAGTTTTAATAAACCCTATTTATTTTTTCTTATGACGGTTTTTTCTTAAACGTTTTTTGCGTTTATGGGTTGCAATTTTATGACGTTTTCTTTTCTTACCACAAGGCATAATCTGAATGATTTAATTTGTTATTAAAAAGTTTTAATATATTCTTCGATATCTTTTGCAAAAGCAGGATTATCGATTAGTTTCTTACATTCTTCTAAAAGCTGTTTTGCTTTTTCTATTTCTCCTAATCCTTTCAAAGCTTCTGCCAGTCCCAGCATGGCTTCTACATTTTTAGGTTCATTTTTGAGTACGGTTTCAAAACGTTGTTTTGCTTTGTCGTACTGTTGGGATATTAACCCTTGTTGTCCCAGCAATAAATTTGCTGCTTTATTTTCGGGCTCTTTAGCCGTAATTTCTTTGACCAGCACTACTCCTTTCATCGCTTCGCCTGTACCAAAATAACATTCTGCAAGGGATAATTTTGCCGAATCGTTTGACGGATTCAATATCAAAATTTGTTTGAAAGCGCTAATGGCATTGTTTGCTTCCCAGTTTTGCAACTCCGCAGTAGGTTCTTTTCTAGCGAGGTCTAAAAACAATTGGGCGGCGAAGGTGAGCTTTTTTTCTGAGTTTTCCAATTTTGCGGCCAAAGAATAAAAATAAGCTGCTAGAGGAAACTGTTTATGCTCTTGCCATATTTGGGCATATTGGCTAAATAATGGTGCTAATTGTGCCGAGTCGGTCACCTTGCGCATGAGCACATCCACTGCTTGCAGCTCGCCAAGTGCATGTTGGGCCAAACTTTTTTTAGAGGCCACGATAAGTGAATCAACATCAATACTTTTAGTCGGTTCATTCATCGAGGCGCCTGTTGCTTTTTCAGGGTTCTCTTTAGGCTTTGGCGGGGTAGTGTTGCCTCCAAAATAAATACCTGCAACCAATAGCAGGGCAACAATAACGGATATGATGGGCGCTTTATTCACGAATCTAGGTTTGTTGAATTGGATAGCAAAAGTAATTGAATTAAAGGGTTTATTTTTTGAAGAATAAATTATTCTCTGCCATCAATGTCGTTTTTAACGATTATTTTTACGCGCTATTTTGTGCAATCTTATATAAATGAAAGTAACAGATCATATTCGTCAAGCTACCAAGCCTATTATCTCATTAGAAATTTTACCTCCGGCTAAAGGTCGAGGCATTGATTCTATATTTAAAGTGTTGGATTCATTTGTCGAATTCAAGCCCTCTTTTATTAATGTTACTTATCACCGTGCCGAGCAAATGTTTAAAAAGCGCAGCGATGGTAATTTTGAGCGTGTAGAAATTCGCAAACGCCCCGGCACGGTTGGTATTTGCGCAGCCATTATCAACAGGTATAATGTTGATGCCGTACCCCATATGATTTGTGGTGGTTTTAGCAAAGAAGAAACTGAAAATGCGCTGATTGATTTGCATTATTTGGGTGTAAGCAATGTATTGGCACTAAGGGGTGATGCTGCAGCTAATGAAAAATTTTTTACGGCTCATCCTCAAGGACATAGATATGCCGAGGAATTGGTGGGCCAGATTATGGAATTGAATAAAGGGCAATACCAAGAGTCAGATATTATTGATGGCCTAAAAAGTGATTTTTGTATCGGTGTAGCAGGCTATCCCGAAAAACATATTGAAGCGCCTAATCTCGATACCGATATATATTATCTGAAGCGAAAAATAGAATTGGGTGCAGAATATGTCACCACGCAGATGTTTTTTGACAACGCACACTATTATAATTATGTGCAAAAATGTAGGGAAAATAATTTGAATATTCCGATCATTCCAGGGCTCAAGCCTATTACAAACAAAAAACAATTGAGTATTGTTCCAAGTGTATTTAATGTAGACATCCCCATAGAATTGACGACAGAAATGCTTAAAGCTAAAACTGATGCAGCCTGCGAACAAATTGGAGAAGAATGGCTTTTAGCTCAGTGTAAGGACTTGTTGAAAAACGGAACGCCCATTTTGCATTTTTATACTTTGGGCAAACCGCACGTGATCCAAAATGTTTTAGAAAAGCTATTCTAAAATATTTTCCAGTAACCGAAGAATGTCGCTACCATTTTTTGTTTTCGATTTTTCAATGAGAAGCATACATTTGCTGCATTCTTAATCCAACATATACCCATAATGTCTGCAAAGCATAGGCCACCTGTTTATTACAGCGAATATTTACAGCTTGATAAAATATTAGAAGCGCAAGTCACCGAAAGTGGCAAAGAAGGTATTCGTGCTGATGATGAAATGATGTTCATTATCATCCACCAATCTTATGAATTGTGGTTCAAATTAATTCTTCACGAATTGGAAATTGTTGCTGGTATATTTAAACAGACCGAAATACCCAATAATTCCCCAGATATTTTTAATGCAGTGCAGCGCGTTAAACGTGTCTGTAAAATTTTGGAAGTTTGTGTAAATCAAATGGCGGTTGTGGAAACGATGACACCCTTAGATTTCCTCGACTTTAGAGATTTGCTTCGTCCCGCATCGGGCTTTCAAAGCATCCAATTCAAAATTATAGAAGCAAAATTAGGCCTTGCCTACGAGCAGCGTTTTGGAAAGGGTTACTATCTTTCTCAATTAAACACCGCAGATATCGACCGTGTAAAAAAAGCAGAGACCGATGAATCCTTATTGGTATTGCTCAACCGTTGGTTAGAGCGCATGCCTTTTACCGAAAATCAACAATATTGGAAAGAAAGAGGTACAGATTCTTTTTGGGAGATTTACAAAACAGCCTATGCCGATAGCTTGTCTGAAACGGAAATCAACAATTTGACTAACTACGAAAAGCTTTTTGGCACTCAGGAGGCTTATCCCGAGGGTAGAAACTTTAGCAGAGCTGCCAATCGTAGTGCATTGTTCATTATGCTCTACCGCGATCAGCCCATGCTTCATTTGCCCTTTGAACTGTTAAGCACCTTGCTTGAAATAGACCAACTCATGTCTATGTGGCGCCATAGGCATATTCATATGGTGCAGCGTACCATTGGTAAGCGCGTGGGTACTGGCGGAAGTACCGGTGCTGAATATTTAAAATCAGCGGCCGACTCGCATTATATTTTTAAAGAAATGGCAGAGCTTTCTTCATTCTTGTTGCCAAGGCATTCTTTACCCGCATTGCCTCAAGAATTGCAAAAAGATTTAGGTTATAATTAATAGTAAAAAAGGTCATTCAACATGAAGGTTGTACTATTTGCAGGAGGACGCGGAACTCGTATAGCAGAAGAATCTGTTTTACGCCCCAAGCCAATGATAGAAATTGGTGGAAAACCAATACTGTGGCATATTATGAAAAGCTATGCCGCTTTTGGTCATCATGAATTTATTATCTGCCTTGGTTATAAAGGCTCCATGATAAAAGAGTATTTTATCAATTACTTTATGCACAATGCCGATGTGACAGTGGATTTGTCCAATAACTCCCTGGAGGTGCACAATAAGTTTGCCGAACCTTTTAAAGTTTCCCTCATTGAAACGGGTTTGGATACCATGACGGCAGGCCGATTAAAAAGGGTTTTGCCCTACATTGGTAACGAACGCTTTATGCTTACCTATGGAGATGGCTTATGTAATGTAGACATCAATCAACTCATTCATTTTCACGAAACAACTGGTAAGATTTGCACCATGACGGCGATACAAGCCAATAGTCGTTTTGGTGTAATTAATATGGAGGATAGCGGCGCTATTAATGGCTTTGAAGAAAAACCTGCTGATAGTGGCACTTGGATTAATGGCGGTTTTTTTGTGATAGAGCCCAGTATTGCTCAGTATTTGCATGAGGATGCAGATGAGGTAATGTGGGAGCGTCAACCCATGAATGACCTTGCAAAAGATGCGCAAATAGCGGCTTTTCGTCATCACGGTTTTTGGAAATGTATGGATACCATACGCGAACGAGAAGAACTTGAAGAAATGTGGTTGAATCAACCTGCTTGGAAAAATTGGTAAAAATTCTTGAGTTTAATAGAGCAATAAATGATTGACCTCCTTCAAAAAACATTTAAAGGAAAGCGCGTATTTCTGACGGGGCATACCGGTTTTAAAGGCGCTTGGATGTTACAAATTTTACATTGGCTGGGTGCCGAAGTAAAAGGATATTCTCTTGCGCCCGAACACGCCAATGATTTGTATAACGAAATTAATGGTGATGAATTATGCTACTCTTCTGTGATTGCAGATGTGCGCGATTTACATAAATTACAAACCGAATTGGTTCGTTTTGAACCTCATTTTGTTTTTCATTTAGCAGCACAAGCATTGGTAAGGCCTAGTTACGATGCACCTATCGATACTTTTTCGATAAATGGCATGGGCACCGCCCATGTGTTAGAAGCTATTCGAATGATGCCCTCTTCCTGTGTTGCTGTAATGATTACCACCGATAAAGTTTATGATAACCCCGAGCGTGGACAAGCATTTTCTGAAGAAGACAAACTAGGAGGATATGACCCTTATTCTGCTAGCAAAGCAGTAGCCGAGCTCATTATTTCCTCTTATACCCAATCTTTTTTTAACCCAGAAAGATATAATCAGCATCAAAAAGCGATTGCATCGGTAAGAGCAGGAAATGTAATTGGTGGAGGTGATAGAAGCGTGGATAGAATCGTACCTGACATAGTGCGTGCACTCGATTTTGGAGACAAAGTGCAACTGCGCAATCCGGCCTCTGTGCGCCCGTGGCAACATGTATTAGAGCCTATTGGAGCTTATCTATTATTGGCAGCCAAAATGCAAACGGAGCCCCAAAAACTAAGCACTGCTTTTAATTTTGGTCCAGAAATAAGTGACGAAAAAACAGTTGAAGAATTGACCCAAATCTTCCTTTCGGTTTTTAATAAACCAGACGCGTATCAAAGAGCAGAAAATCCCCATGCCGTGCACGAAGCTCAATTGCTGATGCTGGATAGTAGTAAAGCCAAAGCACTGATTGGATGGAATCCCACTCTGGATGCTACAAGGGCAATTCGCTGGACTGCAGAATGGTATGCCGATAAAGAGCATTCAGCTACGCAAAAATGCAAACAACAAATCGAACAATATTTTGGTCTTGCCTAATCCATTAAAACACACCAATGATTTATAGAAGCAAGGCTCCATTACGTATTGGTTTGGCTGGTGGTGGCACTGATGTTAGTCCCTATTGCGATGAATATGGCGGCGCAGTGCTCAATGCTACCATTTCTTTATATGCATTTGCTACTATCGAGCTTTTGCCTACCGACACGATTATTATTGATGCGATTGACCGAAATGAAAAATTCGAACATCAATTAGTGGACGAACTGCCTATTGATGGCACTTTGGATTTAGCTAAGGGCATCTACAATTATGTTGTTCGTAATTATGGAAAAGTTAATTCAGGCTTTCGTTTAACCACTTATGTAGATGCGCCTGCAGGTTCAGGTCTAGGCACATCATCTACCTTGATGGTTGCGATTTTAGGTGCTTTTGTAGAGTGGTTACAACTTCCTTTTGGTGAATATGATATCGCGCATACTGCCTATATCATTGAGCGTGAAGAATTGAAAATGGCAGGAGGAAAACAAGATCAATACACGGCTACATTTGGTGGTGTAAATTTTATGGAATTTTATGCGGGGAATAAAGTAATCGTTAATCCGCTCAACATAAAATCTCAATATCTTCACGAAATTGAAAATAATTTGCTTCTTTATTTTACAGCAACTAGCCGATTGTCCTCTACCATTATCGAAGCGCAAAGTAAAAATGTAGTAGATAAAAATCAGCAATCAATCGAAGCCATGCACCAATTAAAAGAGCAGGCACGCATGATGAAAGAAGCTTTGCTCAAAGGAAATGTTGATGAAATTGGTCCAATTCTTGATTTTGGTTTTCGCTACAAGAAGCAAATGGCACAAGGGATTTCGAACAGGGCAATGGATGAGATTTATGATGTAGCCTTAAAAGCCGGCGCAACTGGAGGTAAAATTACTGGTGCAGGTGGTGGTGGAT
Source organism: Chitinophagaceae bacterium (assembly GCA_034680125.1). Classification (GTDB taxonomy): domain Bacteria; phylum Bacteroidota; class Bacteroidia; order Chitinophagales; family Chitinophagaceae; genus Rurimicrobium. Next base: position 391 of record JAXITL010000010.1, on the reverse strand, counting down.
TTATGATGTTTTATTGTCCAGATAATACCCGATATAATGTAAAAAAAGCATTGCAACATTTTGGTGGTGATTTTCGAGAATATCAATTTACAGAAAAGGGATTGTCTAGCTGGCAAGTGTAATCTATTAAAACTATAAAGTACTACAAGTGGAGTGTATTGTATTAGCAGGTGGTTTGGGTACAAGGCTACAGAGTACTATTGGCGCTATGCCCAAATGTATGGCCATGGTGGCGGGGCAACCATTTTTGTTTCATTTATTTCGATATTTGGAGACCCAACATTGTTCTACAGTGATTCTGTCTTTAGGGTACAAGCACGAAATAGTAGAGAATTGGTTGATAGCAACCGATTGGGAATTTGAGATAAAAATAGTCATCGAAAAGGAAGCC
>JAXITL010000009.1:0-40483 GCA_034680125.1 Chitinophagaceae bacterium | reverse complement strand
TCTGTTGATAACATGAACAAGGCAATTGATGTTGTGTCTCGTAAGCTTGATATCAACATTAGAGAATTTACTGTTGCAGGATTCAAATACGATGACCTATTCGCACATCGTTGGTTTATCGGTACCGACAACACCGATGTAGATGCTGATACAGTAAAGCAATTGATTGACAAAACCCTTTGTGAAATTAATGATGACTATGCTGTTGAGCGCACCTCTGCACTCAAAGAGATTTTTGTAGAAATACTGCCTAGCCAAATCTTTTACGATTATATGCGTTTTAAAGGAAAAGAAGGGGCTATGAATAAATTTCCGCGTGTTTTGAAAGGAAATACCTTGAGTGATTGGCAAGCATTTTTAGATCAAAAAAAACAAGCTAGTTCTTAAATTAATAATTATAACCCATCCATTTGTATGCAACATCAAGAAGGTTACGTAAATCATAGTTTAGATCACGGAATTGCTACCATTGAATTTTTTCACCCATCAAGCAATTCATTGCCAGCAGCCATTCTTAATGATTTGGCTAAAACTATAAATGATATGGGTATCGATGATCGGGTAAAGGTTATTGTGCTTAAAAGTGGTGGCGACAAGGTGTTTTGTTCTGGAGCATCTTTTGATGAGTTGATGGCGATCACTACCATGGAGGAAGGCACTAAGTTTTTTAGTGGATTTGCCCATGTGATTAATGCAATGCGCCGATGCCATAAGCTCATTATTGCCCGTGTTCAAGGCAAGGCAGTTGGTGGAGGTGTTGGTCTTATTTCTGCTGCTGATTATGCCATTGCAACGGATACTGCAGCTATAAAATTAAGTGAGTTGGCTGTAGGTATTGGTCCCTTTGTAGTAGGCCCAGCAGTTGAAAAGAAGGTAGGCCCTTCAGCTTTTGCTCAATTAGCGATTGATGCTACAGAATGGCGCAGTGCAGAATGGGCAAAGAGAAATCGTTTATTTGCCGAAGTATATAGCACCAGCCAAGAAATGGATGATGCCGTGGCTCGCCTTGCCGATAAATTGGCCCATAGCAGCCCCGAAGCGATGGCCGAACTGAAAAAAATATTTTGGAAAGGCACGGAGGAGTGGGATAAATTATTGGTAGAACGCGCTGCTATTAGTGGTCGCTTAGTGTTGAGCGATTTTACGCGTAATGCCATCAATAAATTCAAGAAAAAAGATTAATTCACAATAAGTTCATTTTGCGGAAATGAAATAAAATTCATCTTCGTTTACTAAATATTTATACATAACATGAGAGGTCCAGTTTCCAATTTTATAGAACATCATTATCGTCATTTTAACGCTGCAGCCCTTATGGATGCTGCAAAAGGTTATGAATTGCACCTTGCCGAAGGGGGCAAAATGTTGGTATCTCTTGCCGGTGCCATGAGTACTGCCGAATTAGGCATTTCGCTTGCCGAGATGATTCGTCAAGACAAAATTCATATGATCTCTTGTACTGGCGCCAATCTTGAAGAAGATGTGATGAATCTTGTGGCCCACAACAGCTACAAGCGCGTGCCCAATTATCGCGACCTAACGCCTCAAGACGAATGGGATTTGTTGGAAAACCATTACAATCGTGTTACCGATACTTGTATACCTGAAGAAGAGGCCTTCCGCCGTTTGCAAAAGCATTTGGTAGAATTATGGAAAGATGCCGAAGCCAAAGGCGAACGTTATTTCCCACACGAGTTTATGTACAAAATGGTGCAGAGTGGCGTTCTAGAGCAGTATTATGAAATTGACCCTAAAGATTCTTGGATAGTAGCTGCTGCTGAAAAGAATATTCCGATAGTTGTACCCGGTTGGGAAGATAGCACTACCGGTAACATTTTTGCAAGCTATGTAATTAAAGGAGAATTGAAAGCCAGCACGGTAAAAAGTGGTATCGAATATATGGTTTGGCTTACTGAACTCTATCGTGAATACAGTACCGGTAAAGGTTTGGGTTTCTTCCAAATTGGTGGTGGTATTGCAGGTGATTTCCCCATTTGTGTGGTGCCGATGATGTACCAAGATTTGGAATGGCACGATGTTCCGTTTTGGAGCTATTTCTGTCAAATATCTGATTCTACGACCTCCTACGGGTCCTACAGTGGCGCAGTACCCAACGAAAAAATTACTTGGGGAAAACTAGATATCCATACACCCAAATTTGTGGTAGAAAGCGACGCAACCATTGTAGCACCCTTGATTTTTGCTTGGTTGTTGAAATGGTAATTTTCGGGATGGCTACTCTTTGATTTCGGATTGTTGAATGGCTTAAACAGTTTCGGAAAAGCTGTACAGAAGTTTGAATCTGAACTGCGTCTTCTACTAGGATCAGCAATAACTTCAAGGAAAATGGCTGAAAGGAAACTGCTGAATTAAACCAAGAAAAGGATGGAGGATTTTCAATAGAATCAAAACTTTCAACTTTCCATTTTCAATTATCGATTATCTTTACCAACTAAGAACAATAAATTTAAACAAAATAATTGCTATAAAATATGCGTACAATAGCTTTCCGTCAGGCTCTTCGTGAGGCCATGCAAGAAGAAATGCGCCGCGACGAAAATGTATTTTTGATGGGTGAAGAAGTAGCACTATACAACGGTGCCTACAAAGTAAGCCAAGGAATGTTAGATGAATTTGGAGATCGCCGTGTGATCGACACACCTATTGCTGAGCTTGGTTTTACGGCTATTGGTGTAGGTGCTGCCATGAATGGCACTCGCCCCATTATTGAGTTTATGACTTGGAACTTTGCTGTTCTAGCCTTCGATCAAATCCTCAATCATGCTGCCAAAACAGTTTCCATGAGTGCGGGCCAATTTACTTGTCCTATTGTTTTCCGTGGCCCTAATGGTTCGGCAGGACAATTGGGTGCGCAACACTCTCAAGCTTTTGAAAGCTGGATGGCCAACATTCCTGGTATCAAAGTTATTTCTGTGTCTAATCCTTATGATGCTAAAGGCTTGTTGAAATCAGCGATTCGCGATAACGACCCAACAGTCTTTATGGAATCGGAAGTGATGTATGGCGATCTTGGCGAAGTGCCCGAAGAAGAATATTTAATTCCGATTGGTAAAGCAGATGTGAAACGCGCCGGTACAGATGTTACCATCGTTTCTTTCAACAAAATGATGAAAGTGGCCTTGGCTGCAGCTGAAGAATTGGCTAAAGAAGGAATTAGTGCCGAGGTAATTGACCTTCGTACCATTCGCCCACTTGATTGGCAAACGATTTTGGAATCAGTGAAAAAAACAAATCGCTTGGTAATTGTTGAAGAGCAATGGCCTTTTGCCAGTGTTTCTTCTGAAATTACTTACCGCATTCAAAAAGAAGGTTTTGATTATTTAGATGCACCTATTCGCCGTATTTGTTCGGCCGATAGCAATATGCACTATGCACCCAACCTTGCAGCATTGTATCTACCTGATGTTCCTCGAACTGTTAAGTTGGTCAAGGAAGTAATGTATATGGTGAAGTAACATTCAATTCTATTTTTTATATAAACAGCACTGCGAAAAGGCGGTGCTGTTTTTTTTATGGATGAATATTGTTTAGGCCAAAATTTTCATAAGAGTGGACGGACTGATTTGGATTAATTATACGCATAGGCCAAAACGCTAACTGCTCAACCTTGTTTATAAATGGGGAAAAGGATGGATTAATTTGTTATGGATGAAGTAGGATTTAGTCGGGGGAACGAGGCTTTGTTGACTTTTGGATTTTATGGCAAATTATGGTACACATAAAGTTGCATTCACTTTGTAATATTCCTATTTAAACCTTCTTGCTTATTCCATAAGTTCAGATAGAAATAACTTCATTTTCGGCGAAATAGTAATTAAAGTCGATGGCTTCATGATTTTATGTGGGTAAAAATGATTTTGAATCTGCAATCATAGCACTTAAATTTGGACGCTCAACATAATTCACGATAATGAAATTTACTTTTTATGGTCATGCTTCTTTTGCTGTAGACATTGCGGGTAAAACGCTTCTTTTTGATCCATTTATATCCCCCAATCCGGCTGCAAGCGCCATTGATATTCAACAGTTGGCCGCTGATTACATTTTTGTATCCCACGGTCACAGCGACCATATAGCCGATGTAGTGTCTATTGCACAAAGAACTGGTGCTGTGGTGGTAGCTGGGGTAGAAGTGGTTCAATGGTTAAAAACTCAAGGTGCCCAAAATATCCATGAAATGAATTTTGGTTCCTATACATTCGATTTTGGGCGAGTTTCCTTTGTACCCGCCGCACATAGCAGCAGTATGCCCGATGGCACTTATGGGGGTAATCCGGGTGGTTTTGTGATAGCAACAAATGAGGGTAATTTTTATTATGCTGGAGACACTTCTCTTACGAGCGAAATGCAATTGATTCCCCATTATGCAGCTTTAGATTTTGCGGTATTGCCCATTGGGGGCAATTATACCATGGATGCCCGTGATGCAGTATTAGCAGCACAAATGATACAATGCGACAAAATTATTGGCGTGCATTACAATACTTTTCCGCCCATAAGCATCGATATTGAGTCTGCAAAATCGCTTTTCGTAATGGCAAATAAAGAGTTACTTTTGCCTGAAATTGGCGAGAGCTTAAATTTTTAATATAAATAGCAATTTTTGCGCAAGCAAATACACACAAACGATGGCAAAAATTATTGCGATAGCAAACCAAAAGGGAGGAGTAGGGAAGACCACAACGGCCATCAACTTGGCTGCAAGCCTAGCTGTGCTAGAATACAAAACCCTGCTTATTGATGCCGACCCCCAGGCTAATAGTACTACAGGTAATGGCTTTGATCTGAAAAATATCCAACTGAGTTTATACGATTGTTTGGTAAATGATACACCTATTAATCAAGTCGTTTTAGAGACGGAGACCCCTAATTTATTCCTTTTACCTTCTCACCTTGATCTTGTTGGGGCCGAAATCGAACTCATCAATCAGCCCAATAGAGAGCATATTCTACGCAAAGCCATAGAAGATATGGGTGCTGATTTCGATTTTGTCATTATTGATTGTTCGCCTTCTTTGGGTTTAATAACGGTCAATGCCCTTTCTGCAGCAGATGCGGTACTTATTCCGGTGCAATGTGAATATTTTGCCCTTGAAGGTTTGGGTAAATTGCTCAATACCATTAAAATTGTTCAAACACGCTTGAATACCACATTAGCTATAGAGGGTATTTTAATGACCATGTATGATGGTCGATTGCGCTTGAGCAACCAAGTGGTAGAAGAAATAAAAAATCATTTTGATAATTTGGTATTCAATACCATTATCCACCGCAATACCAAATTGGGTGAGGCGCCTAGTTTTGGTAAGCCTGCTCTTATGTATGATGCAGATAGCACTGGGGCCACCAATTATTTAAATTTGGCCAAAGAAATCTTGCAAAAAAACGATCTCACAAAAATTAAAAACGAAGACAAAATATTAGAACCCAAAGAGGATGGCAACAACTAACAATTCGAAAAAACAAGCTTTAGGAAAAGGTATTCGTGCGCTATTAAATAATATCGACGAAGAGATGAAAGCACCTATTCAAGCAGCTCCTACCTCGTCCAGCGCAGGTGCTTCTGTGGGTACTATTGTGCGTATTCCGGTGGATTTAATTGTTGTTAATCCAAAGCAACCTCGAAGGGATTTTGATGAAAACGCGCTGAAAGAATTATCAGAAAGTATTGCCCTACACGACATTATTCAGCCCGTTACTGTTATCAAACTGAGCCCCAATAAGTATCAACTTATTTCGGGTGAGCGCCGCTGGAGAGCTAGTAAAATGGCGGGTTTGAAAGATGTTCCAGCTTATGTGAGGCCAACAACAGATGATCAAGAATTGCTTGAATTGGCATTGCTTGAAAACCTACAACGCGAAAATCTAAATGCCATTGAAATAGCCTTAAGCTATAAAATGCTGATGGATGAATGCGCGCTTACCCAAGAACAAGTGGCTGAGCGTATGAAAAAGGAACGCAGTACAGTAGCCAACTATTTGCGTATGCTTAAGTTGCCCCCCGATATACAAAAGGCTGTAAGGGACGGACAATTATCTATGGGTCATGCTCGTGCCATTATTGGTTTAGATATGATCGACCAGCAATTGTATGTTTTCAGAGAAGTACAACAAAAGGGCTTGTCTGTCCGCCAAGTAGAGCAATTGGTTAAGGATATGCAAGCAGGTAAAGAATCGAATGATAAAACCAAGCAGGTGGCCCAAAAATTACCCCCAGCTTACAAGCGTATCGAAGATAACATGGCTTCGCATTTTTCTACAAAGGTGAAAATGGACAGGAAGAAAAACGGCAAAGGTGCTGTTGTTATTGAGTTTTACAGTGATACAGACCTTGAGCGGATTATGGAAAAAATGGGCATTTAAAACCAAATATAAAAATTAAAAAAGTTTTTAAAAAAACTTGCATTTTTCTAAAACAAAGCTATCTTTGTAATAGATAATTAAGAACACTAATATTTAGTCGTTTTTCTACATAAAGATGTTTTCATGGTGATAGGGTTTATAGGGGCTGATCTGTTCTCAGATCGGCTTTTCTATTTTTACTAGGCGAAGCATTGATTTCGAATTTTCTATAATTATATGCCCAATTACATTGCGCCACTTTGGCAAAAACAATCTCAAGAACAACAGAAAGCATTTAAGCGAATGCTTGAAAAAGGCAACAAAACGAAAATGCTCAAATTGTTGCCTCGTTTGCATGAGGAGGCTTTTTCAAAAATCGATTGTTTGTCCTGTGCCCAATGTTGCAAAAATTATTCACCTCGATTTAAACAACCCGACATTAAGCGTATCGCCAAAGTATTCCGCATGAAAGAAGGGGATTTTACCCAACAATACTTGCGCCTCGATGAAGAAAATGATTATGTGGTCAAAAGTGCTCCTTGCCCTTTTTTAGGCGCAGATAATTATTGCAGTATTTACGAGGATAGACCAAGCGATTGCAGGCGATACCCCTATACGGATGAAGATGTATTGCTAAAGCGTATTCCGCTTACCCTTAAAAATTCTACGTCTTGCCCTGCTGTTTTTAGTGTATTAGATGCCTTATTCAAATTAGGGCAATAATGTAATGTTCCAATCCTGATGTAGCATTCTTAAACTTTTCAAAAAAAAAGCTTAAGGAATTGATAAAATTGTAGTGTCAAGCCTTATCTTTGAATTTCAAACCTCAAAAACAGGATCGTATAGGATATACTTCTACTTCAACAATTGTGTCTAATTATTGCTTCACTAGCGTGTTGCAATCTTTTGTAAAATCTAAACACAGAGAAGTATATGAACATCCTGAAAAACAATCTGTCTACAGATGCAGAATTAATGCATCTTTTCTTGCAAGGAAATAACAGTGCCCTTGAGCAATTAATTTATCGTTATAAGGATAAAATCTACACCAGTATTTATATGCTTGTGCGGGACAAGTATATAGCAGAAGATTTGTTTCAAGATGCTTTTTTGAAAATGATTCGAAATATACGTGAAGGCAATTATGCTGAACAAGGAAAATTTCTCCCTTGGGCCAGTAGGATAGCCCATAATCTTTGTATGGATCATTTTCGTCGTACCCGTACGAAATTGCCGGTTACCTTAGCCAGTGGTGAAGATATCATGGAGCTTTTGGCCGGTTCGGAATCCAATAGTACTCCTAAAATAGAACAAAGAGAAACAGAGGAATGCTTGAAAAAATTGTTGGTTCAATTACCTGAGGAGCAACGTGAGGTCATCGTATTGCGTGTGTATGGCGATTTGAGTTTTAAAGAAATTGCAGAGATAACGAGTGTAAGCATCAATACTGCTCTTGGTAGAATGCGCTATGGTCTTATTAATCTTCGAAAAATGATTGGTGAAAGAGAATTGGTTTTGCGCTAATTCATTGCCTATTTAATTGTTTTAAAAATAGTTGTCTATAATCTAAAATGGACAACTATTTTTTTTTTCTCCAACTGCTTTTTAGCATTTTTTGTCATGCTTCTTTTGGACTTTCGTTGTACTTTTGCGGCGCACATAATGTCTCATTCAATGTCTTCAGAAAAAGCACCTGCTTTGTTGCCCAGTATTCTTAAAATGAAATGCCCTAATTGTCGTAAAGGCAACATGTTTGTCCATAAGTCCATTTTCCCTTTGGGTTCTATGCTGCAAATGCCCGATAAATGCCCCAAATGTGGTCAAGAAATGGAGTTAGAGCCCGGTTTTTATTACGGTACGGGCTACGTTTCTTATGGTCTAACAGTGGCTTTGCTGGCGGCCGTATTTGTTGCCTATTGGGTGCTTATAGGGCTTAGCTACAAAGATAATAGCATCTTCATTGCTTTGTCTGTGGCTGTAGCTTTATGCTTACTTTTACAACCTTGGATCATGCGTATATCTAGAGTTTTGTATTTGTACATGTTTGTCCAATTTGGCAAAGGGCATCACCAACATTAATTCTTCATTTTTTTCGGGAAATTTTTATTTTAAAATGCAAAAAATACTTGTTGCCAATCGAGGCGAAATAGCACTGAGAGTAATGCGTACTGCTCGCGAAATGGGTATACAAACCGTAGCTGTATTCTCTGAAGCGGATAGAAACATGCCTTTCGTTCGTTTTGCTGATGAAGCGGTTTGTATAGGGCCTGCAGCTTCTTCCCAATCCTATCTGCGCATTGAAAAAATACTTCAAGCTGCGCATCAAACAGGCGCAGATGCCATACATCCTGGCTATGGTTTTTTGAGTGAAAATGCAGATTTTTCGAAAGCTGTAACAGATGCAGGTTTGATATTTATTGGTCCTAGCGCTTACTCCATCAATATGATGGGGAACAAAATTTCGGCCAAACAAGCAGCAAAGAAATTTGATGTACCTATGGTGCCTGGTACTGATGAGCCGATAAGCGACCTCAATGAGGCCATTAAAATTGCTCAAGAAGTTGGTTTTCCCATTCTCATCAAAGCCGCTGCTGGTGGTGGCGGCAAGGGTATGCGTGTAGTAGAAAATGAAGCGGAGTTTGAAAGCCAAATGAAAATGGCGCAGAGTGAAGCTTTGAGTGCCTTTGGAAATGGCGATGTGTTTATGGAACGCTATGTGGGTTCGCCCAAACACATCGAAATTCAGGTGTTGGGTGATCATTATGGCAATTATGTGTACCTGTTCGAACGCGAATGTTCCGTGCAGCGTCGTCATCAAAAGCTTATTGAAGAAGCACCATCAAGTTGTCTTACTCCCGATATACGTTCTAAAATGGGCGAAGCAGCTGTGGCCGCGGCCCGTGCCTGCAATTATAGTGGTGCTGGAACGATTGAATTTTTGGTCGATGAAGATTTGAATTTTTATTTCCTTGAAATGAACACACGCTTGCAGGTAGAGCATTGTGTAAGCGAAATGATTAGTGGTGTTGATTTAGTGAAAGAGCAAATAAAAGTAGCCCGTGGCGAGAAGCTTTCCTTTAGTCAAGAGGATTTAAAAATAAATGGTCACAGCATCGAATTGCGTGTTTGTGCCGAAGACCCCTTAAATAATTTCCTGCCTGATACAGGACGTCTAGAATTATACCAAACGCCCAAAGGCCCCGGTGTACGTGTGGACGATGGTTACGAACAAGGAATGGATATTCCTATATTCTATGATCCAATGATCGCCAAATTGGTGGTGCATGCCCCCACACGCGAAGAAGCTATTGTACGTATGAGCCGTGCCATTGACGAGTACCAAATACAAGGCATTCAAACGACTTTGTCTTTTGGTAAATGGGCCATTCACACGGAGCCTTTCAAAGCGGGACAATACGATACCAAGTTTATTGAAAAATATTTCAAGCCCGAATATTTGGTGCAATCAAATCCCGAAGCGGAAAAAGTTGCCGCCTTATTGGCTGCAATGATTTGGGAAAAAGAAAAAAAGCCTGCTGTATCTATTGATGTCAATAATGGTATAGCTAGTAAATGGAAGATGCGCAATCGTTAGTTAGTATCTTTGCCCTCTACAAATTATGAATCAAAAATCCGTTGCTTTTCATACACTCGGATGCAAGCTCAATTATTCCGAAACATCTACCCTCAGCCGCACGCTGCAGGCCAGCGGTTTTGTGCAGAAAGAGTTTGACGAAACGGCTGATGTATATGTGATCAATACTTGTTCGGTTACCGAAAATGCTGATAAAGAATGTAGGCAATTGGTGCGCCGTATTCAGCGACGTGCTCCCGAGAGTTTTGTAGTGATTACAGGTTGTTATGCTCAGTTGAAACCTCAAGAGATTGCTGAGATTGAGGGTGTGCATTTGGTATTAGGCGCAGCCGAAAAATTCAATATTGCCCAACATTTACAAGATCTGACTAAAGGTGATTCTGCCCGAATTTGTTCCTGCGATATTGAAGAGGTACAAGGTTTTAATTCTTCTTATTCGCAGGCCGAACGTACGAGGACTTTTTTAAAAGTTCAAGATGGCTGTGATTATAATTGTTCCTTTTGTACGATACCGCTAGCGCGCGGTCATAGCCGTAGCGATAGTATTGAAAATGTTATTGTAAAAGCCAAAGAAATAGCGGCACAAGGCGTCAAAGAAATTGTGCTCACGGGTATTAATTTGGGTGATTTTGGTAAGGGCAATGAGGGAGGAAAACAACGCGAAGAAAACTTCTACGACCTCATTCAAGAACTGGATAAAGTTGAAGGTATTGAGCGTTACCGTATTTCCTCCATCGAGCCCAATTTGTTGAGCGAGGAGATCATTCAATTTGTGGCAGCTTCGAAAAAGTTTATGCCTCATTTTCACATCCCGCTGCAAAGTGGAAGCAATAAAACTCTAGCTGCCATGCGCCGCCGATACAAGCGGGAATTGTATGCAGATAGGGTAGCTATGGTCAAAGCGCTCATGCCACATGCTGCAATTGGTGTAGATGTAATTGTGGGTTTCCCAGGCGAAACAAAAGAGGATTTTCAAGAAACGTTTGAATTTCTACACAGCCTTGATGTTTCTTACTTTCATGTATTTACTTATTCGGAGCGTGCCAATACTTTGGCCATAGATCTGAAGCCAGTGGTGCCCATGCATGAGCGCAATGAGCGCAATAAAATTCTTCGTAATCTTTCTGTACAAAAGCTTAATTATTTCTCCAATCAATTTATCGACACAACACGAAAGGTGTTGTTTGAAAATGCCGATAAAAACGGTATGATGGAAGGCTATACTGATAATTATATCAAAGTGCAAACGCCACATCGTGCCGAGTGGGCGAATGAAATTGTTGATTGGGTATTGCGCTAGTTAACATTGCCGAAGGGGTTGCTCTTCATTCAATTCTAAATTCGAACCGATGAAACATTTTACCAAAGAAGAAGTTTTACAAATGAAATGGGATTGGACTTATTCCGATCTAGCCATCGAAAAGGAATTCGTTTTTAAAGACTTTAGCGAAGCCTTTGCCTTTATGACGCGTGTAGCTCTTTTAAGCGAAAAGGCAAATCATCACCCTGAATGGAGCAATGTATACAACAAGGTTTCGATAAAACTTTGTACCCACAGCGAAAAGGCCCTGACCGATAAGGATATTGAATTGGCTACTAAAATTGATGCCTTAATCAAAGCTTAGTTGCTCCTTCAATTAGGACTACATTAGATTACAAATACTGCCCCGTATAGCTCTCCTTTACCTCGGACAATCCTTCTGGGACGCCAGAATAAAGAAGTGTGCCACCGCCCGAGCCACCCTCGGGTCCAAGGTCTATCACCCAATCAGCACTTTTAATGACATCGATATTGTGTTCAATAATTATGATGGAATGACCCTTTTCTATTAAAGCACTAAAGGACATGAGTAGTTTGGATATATCATGAGCATGCAAGCCTGTTGTGGGTTCGTCAAAAATGAAGAGCATTTTTTCTTTACTAGCCCCTCTACCCAAAAAGCTTGCCAGTTTTACCCTTTGGGCCTCTCCGCCACTAATGGTATCACTGCTTTGTCCTAATTTGATATAGCCCAATCCCACATCGGCCAATGGTTGTATGGCTGCAGCAATTTTCTTTTCTTGCTTAAAGAATTCAATAGCCTCGTCCACACTCATATCCAAAATGTCGCTTACATTTTTGGTTTGGTAGGTCACCTCTAGCACTTCGTCCTTAAATCGCTTGCCCTTGCAGCTATCACATATTAAATGTACGTCGGCCAAAAATTGCATGGCCACTACTACTTCACCATCACCCTTGCAGGTATCGCATCGACCACCATCTGTATTGAAAGAAAAATGTTTTTCGGCAAAACCGCGCATTTTGGCAAGAGGTTGTTTGCTCAGTAATTTCCGCACTTCATCCCAAGCCTTAATATAGGTGACGGGGTTGCTGCGTGATGATTTACCGATGGGATTTTGGTCTATTAATTCTACGGCCGAAATGAGTTTAAAATCACCCAACAAATCACTATGGGCTCCAGGTCTATCACTGCTTTCGCCTAATTGTCGCAACAATGCAGGGTATAATATTTGTTTTACCAAAGTCGTTTTTCCACTGCCACTTACACCGCTTACTACACATAATAATCCTAAGGGGAAACGCACATCAATATCTTTAAGATTGTTGTGTGTACAATTGCTGAGGTCAAGAAAGCCCGTTGCTTTTCTTTTGATTTTAGGTACTTCAATTTGTAGTTTCCCAGATAGGTATTTTCCAGTAAGGCTTTTGGGATTATTAACGATGGCATCAAAATCTCCCTCTGCAATGACCTCGCCCCCTAAATGACTCGCCAGAGGTCCCATGTCTATAATGTGGTCGGCTTGTCGCATCATCATATCATCATGCTCTACCACAATTACGGTATTATCCAGATCGCGGAGCTTTTTCAAAACGCTTATCAATCGGTCGGTATCTCGCGGATGAAGTCCGATACTGGGTTCGTCTAGGATGTATAAACTATCGCTCAAATTACTCCCTAAAAACCTAGTTAATTGTATTCTTTGACTTTCTCCGCCACTTAAGGTATTGGCAGGTCGATTGAGGGTGAGATATACTAAACCTACGTCAATAAGGGTTTTGAGCCTTTGTTTTAACTCCACTAGAATACGTTGCGCTACTTGCTCGTCACTTTCTGATAAGCTTAAATTATTCACCCAATCATTGACCAGTGAGGCAGGCATATTCATAATATCGCCAATGGACGTTTCCTTTATTTTTACATATTGGGCATCTTGCCTCAGTCTACTACCATTACAGGCATGGCAGGTAGTGCGCCCACGATAACGGGCCTGCATGATACGGTATTGAATTTTGTATAAGTTTTGTTCTACCATTTTAAAGAAGTCTTTGATGCCTTCTACAGTAGCTGTTCCTTCCCACAAAATTGTATATTCTTCGGGGCTTAATTTATTGACGGCTTTGTGAATCGGGAAATCAATTTTACTAGCCGTTCGCATAAATTCTTTTTGCCATTCCACCATTTTTTCACCCTTCCAGCAAGCGACAGCTCCTTCAAAGACGCTCAGTTTTTTGTTGGGTAGTACCAATTCAGGGTCGATGCCTAACACCTGCCCATATCCTTCACAAACAGGACAGGCACCATAGGGATTGTTGTATGAAAATAGGTTAGGACTTGGCTCTTCAAACTTAATGCCATCGGCCTCAAATCGGTTGTTGAAATGATGCACTTTGTTGTCGTCTACTTCAACATAACAGTCGCCCTCACTCTCATAAAAGGCGGTTTGAACACTATCGGCCAAACGATGCAGATCATCATCGTCAAATGATTTAACGACAATACGGTCTATCAATAAAAATGTTTTTGAAGCATTTGTTTTAATCTTGTTTTCTGCCGACAAAAGGTCTTCGATGCGAATCGGTTTGTTATCGTTTTCTCCTTTAATGTATACACGAGAAAAGCCCTTTTGCATTAAAATATCCAACTCTTCTAGCACTCCTCTACCAAAGCGTGTAGTGAGCGGAACAATGATTTGAACTTTTGTTTTTGAAGGCAGGTCTTTTATAAAATCGACGACATCGCTTACCGTATCTTTTTTGACTTCTTTGCCAGATATAGGCGAATAGGTTCGTCCAATACGCGCAAAAAGCAAACGTAAATAATCGGCTATTTCGGTCATAGAGCCAACGCTCGAACGAGGGCTTCGGGTAGTTACTTTTTGTTCAATCGCAATGGCTGGGCATATACCTTGAATGTAGTCAACATCGGGTTTGTCCATGCGCATCAAAAATTGACGTGCATAAGCGCTTAAGCTTTCGGCATATCTCCTTTGACCTTCGGCAAATAGCGTATCCATAGTTAGGGATGATTTGCCACTCCCACTCACTCCTGTAACCACTACAAATTTATTGCGTGGAATGCTCACATCAATATTCTTGAGGTTGTGCATGCGGGCACCTTTTATAAAGATGTCCTCTTGTTTTTTTTTCGTTTCCTGAGCTGCTTTTTTAGAGGATTGAGCTACTGCTTTTGCCATAGTACAAAGCTAACAGAATTGTACGATTTTGTGTGCCCGTAATGAGCACTTTTATATAATACGGATAAAGAAAAATCGAATGTTGATTAATGGGTTTGACGGCGGTATAGCACGATGGCTATAATGCCAAATATGAAATTGGGAATCCAAACCGCAATGAGGGGATTAAGCTCGGCCTTGATGGAAAATGTTTGTGATAGTTGCAATAACAACATATAAATGGCGCTTATGAAGATGCCAATGGCTAAGTGCAAGCCACTTCCTCCACGTATGCGCTTGTTGGCAATACAGGCACCAATAATTACAAGGATAAAGCCTGCTGCGGGTTGCGCTGTACGTCGATACTTTTCGATGTAAAAAATATTCAGACTTTCGCGTCCACGCAACTTTTCTCTAGCGATAAATTGATTGAGTTCGGGTGTGGTAAGTGTTTCTTTAACTGCGTCATCTTCGTATAAATCTTTGGGCACGAATGGGTATTGGGTAGTGAGTTCGGGCAATATTTTTAAATCTTCTTTTAAGCCGTCATTTTTGCGTACTACCACATTGAATAAGTGCCACTCTTTTTTGACGCTATCATATGAAATTCTTTCTGCTGTAATTTTTTCTAAAAGTAAAATGCCCTCTACTTTTTCGGATGAGAATCGGTAACCAGAATTTATAGTATAGTCATAATTTTGAACATATACATAAAGGTTTGGAGAAAGGCGTAAATGAACGTTATTGTCCGAATAATTTACTTTTTCGTGAATGAATTTATTTTCGAATGCTATTCTGCTCTTATTGGCTCGCGGAATCCAAATATGGTTAGCAATTAAAAAAACAATACACAAAAATCCGCCTCCGATCATGTAGGGCCTCAAAAAACGATTGAAAGAGGCACCTGAAGCCAAAAAAGCGATAATTTCTGATTTGTACGCAAGTTTTGACGTGAAAAATATGGTAGCGATAAAAATAAAAAGGGCAAAAAGTAAAGCAATAATATGGGGGATGAAATTTTGATAATAACCCACCAAATCCATAAAGCTGGGTTTGCGCAATGCAAAATCTCGCACCTTCTCTGAATAATCGATTACACTAGCTATTAGCGCCATTATGAGTAGCGAGTACACAAATGTGCCAATGAACTTTTTTATAAAATACCAGTCTAATTTTTTAATCATCAGTGAATGCCGATCTATAGTCTGTGTTTCAGTTGGGGTATAATGTTATCCTTCCAATTTTTGAAATCGCCTTGTTGTATATGTTGTCGAGCTTGCGTAACCAAATGTAGGTAAAAGCTTAGATTTTGAACACTAGCTATGTTTAATGCTAAAAGTTCATTGCTAACAAACAAATGCCGTAAATAAGCTTTGCTGTAAAAATTACTGCTTTCGCAATCAATACCCTCATCGATGGGTGAAAAGTCATTCTCCCATTTTTTATTTTTGATATTGATGATGCCTTTGCTGGTAAATAACATACCATTTCGACCATTTCGTGTAGGCATAACACAGTCAAACATATCAACTCCTAGAGCAATGCATTCTAGAATATTCCAAGGAGTGCCCACACCCATCAAATAGCGAGGTTTTTCTTGGGGTAATGCATCGCAACATAAGCCACACATTTCATACATTATATCTTCTGGTTCGCCTACAGAAAGCCCGCCAATCGCATTGCCATCACATTCCATAGAGGCTATAAATTTCGATGAAATTTGGCGTAAGTCTTTAAAGGTGCTACCTTGTATGATAGGGAATAGCGATTGCTCGTAACCATATAGTGCTTCGGTTTCGGCTAATCGTTTGACACAACGAGCCAACCAACGGTGGGTTAATTCCATCGATTTTTTGGCATAAGCATAATCACTTGGGTAGGGTGGGCATTCGTCAAAAGCCATAATAATATCTGCGCCTATTTTTCGTTGGATATCCATTACTGTTTCTGACGAAAACATGTGTCGAGAACCGTCAATATGAGATTGGAATAGAGCACCTTCTTCGCTTAACTTTCTTTTTCCTGCCAAAGAAAATACTTGGTATCCGCCACTATCAGTAAGTATAGGTTTGTCCCAACCCATAAATTGGTGGAGTCCACCAGCTTGTTGCAAAATGTCTGTACCTGGTCGTAGATATAGATGGTAGGTATTTCCCAATATAATTTGGGCTTTTACGTCTTTATGAAGTTGTGATTGCGGTACGGCCTTTACCGAACCCACAGTGCCAACGGGCATAAAGATGGGTGTTTGTATTACACCGTGCGCAGTGGTGATTTCGCCAGCCCTTGCTTGGCTATGGGTGTCTTTGGCCAGTAGTTTAAAATCCATAATTTGCTTGAAGGCTGCAAAGGTAATTTTTTAATGAAGAATGAAATACTGATAAAAAGATTTACAATAACATTTGAATATTTACTTTTTAACGGATTAAGGTAACTTCACCTTTGTATATTTCCTCACTAGAACCTGGTTTCCGAAATTTCACTTTTACCAAATAAAAATATACACCAGCATTTAATGGTACAGCTCCAAAGCTACCATCCCAGGCTGTATTGTAATTTTCTGATGTAAATACTTGCTCTCCCCAGCGGTTGTATATGTTCATTGAAAAGTTATCAATAATACAACCAGTGAGCACTTTGAATTTATCGTTAATTAAATCATTATTGGGTGTAAATGCGTTGGGGATATGCATACAGCTCTCACATTGCACAACATCCACAAAAGCGTTATTTACCGTAGTGCAATTGCCTTGTGTGATTCGAACGGTATAAGTGCCTTTTTGTTTGACCTCAATAAAAGAAGAAGTGCTGCCATCCTGCCATAGATATTGAACATCTGGTTCGGTTACTTCTAGTTTGACCACCTCTCCTTCGCAAATAAAGGTATCTGGTCTAAAATTAACGGCAAAAGACTTTTGGAATACGGTAAACTCTTCCTTTTTGTTGCAATTACCTACTGTAACAAATGCCCAGTAATTACCAGGTTTATCGATTTTTATATTTGGCTTGGTTGAATTGTCCTGCCATAAATAAGTAGCAACGGAATCTATTTTAATGTCAATATGTAGCGTGTCTTCAGCACAAATAAAGGTATCCGGTATTGCTACGACAAAGTCGGTTAATTTTATTTTAAAACTATCAATTGCGATGTTGCAATCCTTATTTGATGACATTACCCATGCGCTTCCTGATTGGGTAAATGTGTATGTAGCTCCCTTAGAGCCGTCGCTCCATAATAACTCTGTTGCAGGTGATTTAGGCGCGGCCAAATACTCTTTTTTGAAACATAAATCTACATTGGTGGAAGCGTAACTGAATTTTTTTTCTTTTATACCAATTACAAAAGTGTCCACATATTGGGTGCAACCCAATCTAGAGCTTATCCAATATGTACCAGCATTTTTAAAATTTCGGCTTGTTAATGTGCTGCCATCATGCCATTTAAAATCACTTCTCCTCATATCGGCTTGGTAATTAAAAATATCTCCATTGCAAATAATGGTGTCTTTTCTGGTGTACATGCTCGTGTCAGATCCTGCTGTGGGCCTTAGTGTGCTATTACCAAACATTAAATAAACAGCAGAACTAGCATTGGATAAAGAAGGTGCGTCAATTTCCAAATTGCAAGCAAGTCCCAACACATTAGGGGCATTGATACGAGATATCTCTGTGAAGTAATTATGTCTATTTACATAAATTTTATTATCTGGAGCCCGCCGTAAAGAAGTAAAATTGTCTCCTAATAATTTAGTTTTGGAGGCTCTTACTGCAGCAAGGTTCGGTAATAAGGATAGGTCATATTGGTAGAGAGAGGAATCGAAATCCGCCATGTAGAATTTACTGTTGTCGGGCGAATATTCAATACTGTAGGCATAGTTAGAAGAATCAATCGCTTTTCCATTTGATATTTTACCGCTAATTCTATCAAAGTCAAAAATTTCAACTGGAGATTTTGTTGTATATCCAAATACATCAGAAATCCAATTACCATTGGCAATCGTTTTTTGATCAGGTGATAATTTCATTTCACCAACATAATATAAACCCATTCCCACAGGTCCTCCTGTATTGGAAATCACAGGCCTATTTACAAATAGTGGGTTGTCAATTTTGTAGGCATAAAATATCGGGCTATCGATATGATGTGTAATCAGCCAAAGTCCATTACAAGCTGGTGCAATGATCATTTTTTCACCCATACCTGTGTCCAAATTATTATTCTTAATGCCTGGCATTACATCTCCTTTTCCTCCATTGAGTGACATATCAATTACAGAGTATCTTAAATAGCCAGACTTTTCCATGTTAAACTCATCAATTGTAAACAAAAAGTATTTGTTCGGATGCCCAAATACGGGTGCAATGGCAACTCCTTGTGTACAGGAAAGGCCGGCATGGCCCATTATCCCTAAGCCATTGGGCATAACCGTATGTGTGCTGTCCCATACTTTTTGCCCATTAGAATAAAAAAGAAGTTTGCCACTCGGGTCGCAAATGCTGGCACAGCCTTCTTTAGCCAATATTCTCGAACGAAAAATTGTTGGGCTTGGACTATTGAAATCTAAACCAAGTTCGTTGCCAAATGTCCAAACATTGTTTTCGTTTTGGGCAAGGCTACAAAAAGGTAAGATGCTGTATAGTAAAATGGCTAAACAATATCTAATCATCATGTGTAATAGGGCAATAAATTGTTTTCTTTTCAAGTGGATATTGTTAAAGGTAAGATATTTGCTAATGATGTAATAACTGCATGAATTACATTTTTAAAATCTACGTTAAAAGGTTTTGCAGCAAAAGAAAAGGTTGTAGGTTTGACCATAGCAATGATAGCTATGAAAATTAAAGGGGTATCTACTGTAAACGAAACACTAGCCAAAATCATTTTTTTGGTTTTGCCCACCATTTGTGTGCTTTATTTTTTATTGGTAAATGCCAATAATTATTTTTCCATATTACGAAATGAGGCACTAAGTCAAAGTGTTTATTGCCTTTTGGGCATGTCTTTGGCGGTTCTATTTTATGCATTCCGATTTAGGGTATTTGTCACATTTGCTGCTTTGCTTGCCGTATTTTATACTATGTACAAAGGGCTTGATGCTACCGCAATTGGCGAATTTGATACATTCTTTTTGTCTGTACGATTTTTGATTTTTGGTACACTGTTTTCGGCAAGTTGGCTTCTTGGAGCTGCTTTTGCTCGATGGCGTTACGCTCATTATCTTATTGCTGCAACATGTTTACTAGCCAGTATTTTACTCATTGCCAAACAAAAAACAGATTCTGTTACGCATTTACTCCAAGCATTTTTACCAGCTGTTTTATATAGTTTTTATATCATTTTTGCGGCCGAACAAATCTATCATTACAAGGATAAGTCACAAAAATTTTGGTGGTTTATGTCGCGCAGAGTTTTACTCTTTTTGCTGCTGATAGGAAGTGTTGGTGCTTTAGTCACTTATAAAATGCAAGGCAAATTTGAACAAGCTGTTGCCAATGCTGTTGGCAACGGAGATAAGGGTGAAAATGGCATGTTGACAAAAAACAAAGAGGGCAATTTCGACCTTAAAGATTATGCTCAATTACGTAGTAATCAGGGTCGTGGGAATGAATTGTTATTTGCAGCCCATATCGATAATTTTTTACCGGGCACCGATATACCTAATCCGCTGTACCTCACTGCATTTTATTACACTAAATTTGATACCAGCACTGAAACCTTTGAACGGGACAAGCAAATACCTAAGAATGATTTATTCGAACCCAATGTTGCTGCCATTCCCCTGTACAATACACGCATAGATTCCTCTGTAATCATCAATGGCATGGGGGATCAAGCAAGACGGGTTGTGGAGCTTGAGGTCTATAACAAGCAACTTTCACCCGAAACCTTTCTCGCGCCCAACATTGGTTTCTTTGTTCAACCCATTGCTATCGAAAAAGATTTTAGGGGCGAGTTTAAATCTGCCTTTCGCGCAAAGGGCTATGTTTCGGAACTGAATAGTGCCTATTTTATATATAATGCCAAGGATCCGCAGATAAAGGCTTTTCAAGAGCAACGTTTTAAAGTATTGCGCACAGCAGGTGGATACGAAAATATTGATAAACGTTTTATGGCGTACTATACCCAAATGCCCAAAGACGCAAAATTTCAACGTATTACTGCATTGGCCAATCAAATTGCGGCACAAGCAAAAACACCTGTGGACAAGGTTTTGGCCCTTCGTGATTATTTTTTGTCTAAGGATGCAGAAGGTAATCCATTATTTTCTTATACCGATAATCCGGGCGTACCCGACATACCCAGTGCGTCCAAATTGATGTATTTCTTGTTTGACAATCACAAAGGATATTGCGCCTATTATGCCGGTGCTACCTTGTTTATGTTGCGTTCTTTGGGTATTCCTTCGCGCATTACTGTTGGCTTTATGACCATCGACCGAAGCGATAAAAACAAAGGTTGGTATTGGTATTATGCCGATCAGGCGCATGCCTGGGTGCAGGTATATTTTCCAGGATTTGGTTGGTTAGATTTTGACACTACGGTGGGCAATGATGATGCTCAAGAAAGCCCCAGTCCCGATGGTACACCGCCTATGCAGCCGCCCCATGCTTGGTTTGCCAGCGAAGGTCAAATTGTGGCCATAGATACCTTGAAAAGAACACTCCAGCTTAAAGTTGCGCAAATATTATTTCATGACAAAGCATATAAAACGAAACACAGCGCAACCAACATTTTATTGGATGTAAGCATGGCCTATATTCAAAAAGATAGTATGCCTCTTGCGCTAAAAGAAGTGAAAGTAGGTGACACGGCTACAGCTGTTAGTTATGCTGATGCTATAAAAAAAATGCAAGACGCTAATGCTAAGGATTGTGCAGAAACTATAATGACTAAGATGCCTTCGCCCGCGCCAATGGATGATGTATATATCAAAAAAACACCTGAGCAAATAAAAGAAGAGCAATTGCAGAAGGCTATGCAAGGCAAGCCTTTTTCGTGGAAAGATTTGATATTGAAAGTAGTTTGCGCATCAGTACTGTTGTTTCTTTTGTTTTTGAGCATCCCCATGCTTGTTTTTAACTATTTCAAAATTAGAAGTAAAACTGCCAAAGATATCGAGCAAAAGGCCTATTGGCAATATTGTGCCTTTAGTTTTTATTTACACCAATTAGGATTTTTTAGAACAGAAATTACACCACTCAACTATGCCAAGAATATAGTAGATGGTCAATTGGGTACAAGCTTTACAAGCTTTATGAATGTGTATCTCAAAATGAAATATACAGGCCAGAGAATTTCAGCTATAGAGGCGCAAATAATTGAGCCATTCCTAAAAAACAATATAAAAATCATTCAAAGTAAAGTTTCATTTAGGGCTCGATTCAATTCCTTTTTGCGACCTTTGCGATCCATTACTTTTTACAACAATAATCCTACACAAGAAGGATTTTAAATCGCTTTTACATCATGCTCATTGGCCTTATTAGAGAAAGAAAAAATCCACCTGATACTCGAGTTCCCTTCACCCCAAAACAATGTGTGGATGTCATGAACCAATATCCTGAAGTGCGCATTATTGTTGAGTCCTCACCCGATCGTTGTTACAGTGATGCGGAGTATCTCGCCGAAGGTGTTGACGTAGTCAATGATATGAGTACCTGTGATGTTTTGTTGGGTGTAAAAGAAGTGCCTATTGATAATCTCATTGATGGTAAAACCTATTTTTTCTTCTCGCACACCAAAAAATTACAAGCCTATAATCGTTCTTTAATGCAAGCTTTTATTGCAAAAAAGATTAGAATGATTGACTACGAATGCCTTACCCATATTGATGGTCAGCGGATTTTAGGTTTTGGTTTTTTTGCGGGCGTGGTGGGCGCTCATAATGGTATTTTAACGTATGGCAAGAAGCATGGTTTGTATAATTTACCTAAAGCTCATGAAATTAAAAGTTATACTGATTTGCTCTCTTTTTATGACCAATTAAAATTACCTAACTTCAAAATTGCCGTTACCGGTTCGGGTAAAGTGACTTCTGGTATTTTAGAAATTATGTCTCATCTGGATATTCAGTCCATAGAGCCTGGCGATTTTATTTCGAAAGAATATAATTATCCCGTGTATACTCATTTAAAAGGCGGCTATTTATACCAGCATAAGGTGACCAAAAGTTATAATCGAGATGAGTTTCATTTGCATCCCGAAAAGTATGAAAGTCTTTTTCAACAATATTTACCCCATACAGACCTCTTGCTTAATGGCATTTACTGGGATAAAAAGATTCCCCGCCTTTTTGAAAAAACAGATGTCCAAAATGATGATTTTAGAATGAGTGTAGTTGCCGATATTACCTGTGACACAGACGGTTCTGTGCCCATTAATGTGGGCTCTTCTACCATTGCTGATCCTGTTTATGGCATTGATAAAAAGACCTTAAGCAAAGTGGCCCCATTTCAGGATTCTAGCGATGTTATAGATGTAATGGCAGTAGATAATTTGCCCAATGAATTGCCTCGTGATGCCTCAAAGTATTTTGGTGCCCATTTTGAAAAGTACATTTTAAGACCTTTACTTGAAGGTTATGATCATGACATTATCAAGAGAGCAACAATTTGTGCTGAGGGACATCTTACTGAGCCTTATCATTACATGAAAGAATATGCATTTGAATAGCTTGCTAGTCTTTTATTGTAGTTTTTTTCTGATAAGGCTGATGGGTAATCGATCTCCTAGATATTTGCTATAGTAAGCGATAAGGATATTGCCATTTTCGTCAATTAAAAAATCGGCGGTATTGCGATAAGGCTTTCCATCTTCTGTGATTGGTCTAGTAAATTTCTTTTTGCCTATTGCTAGTTTATGTTGCAGTCCGTGCCAAACACCTTTGGTCGTTTTGCCTTTGTTTTCTTCGACCCCATATTGGCTGTATAATATACCCTCTGGATCGGCAACAAGTTTTTGATACCATTGATTGGTATCCTTAAGTAGTTGTACGTTTTCAATTGCGGATTCGTAAATGGATAATAGGATTATGTTTTGTTTTTTAAAGTATTTATTACTGTCTTCCAGCTCATGAAAACGATAATTGCAAATAGGGCATCCTGCATTTCTATTAAAAGACAGCAATATTTTTTTGCCTTTATATTGAGCTATGCTATGACTGTTCCCCTCTATGTCTTTTACTTGAAATTCTGGCGCAAACTTCCCTTCAAACAAAACCTTGTCGATTTCTTGGGCAAAGGAAATTTGGCTGCATAATATAGGGTATACAAATAGGATCATGGAATAGATCAGCAACTTTATTTTGTTCATTTTTTTTAGATTTACTGCTTGAATAATTAACGGTGGATTGACCACAAAATAATTGATATTTGCGGAAACGAAAATCAAATCACCCCTAAATGTCTTTTTGGGTTAAATCATTCAATATTGTTTTTTTGAATTTTTTGCTTTGTGGATGGGCTCAAAACCTTGCCAATGCGCAATCCGTATCCTACACAAAGAATAAAATAGACAGTACCTACATTTCCGATTATCATAATGAACTCATCACAAGAGCCTTTGGTTCACGCAAATACACCAGTTATGCACTTCAAGATAAGGGCTATGCCGAAAGGTTAAGATACTTGCCTAATAGCCCTTTCAATGTTGGTGTTGGTTTTAATTACAAAATGATTGGTATTAATTTGGGCTTTAATTTGCCTATTATTAATGATACCAAAATTTATGGCAAAACAAATTTTCTTGATTTACAATCCCATATTTACGGACGTAAATTAATTGTCGATTTTTATCTTCAACGATACAAAGGTTTTTATTTGCCCAATTCCCAATTGCTCCAAAACAATAATGACAACCTAATATATTTAAGGCCAGATTTAATGATTTTAAATAGCGGTGTTGAATGCCAATATCTGTTTAACTGGAGAAAATTTACCTTCCGTGGGGCATTTTTACAAAATGAGGTACAACAAAAAAGTGCCGGTTCGCCCATTGTTGGGATTTATGTTGGGAATATTTCTGTTCAGGGCGATTCTGCTTTAGTGCCCACTAATATTAAATACCTGGATTTTTTTAATCGTTTTTCTTTTTATCATAGCAATATTCGCAGCGCCACTTTAAGTTTTGGTTATGGCTATACAGTGGTTTTGCCCCATCATTTTTTTATAACCGCTGCCGCTAGTGGTGGTTTGGGCATCAATAATACGCTATTGCGATCTAGCTCCCTGGGTTCGATTTCAAATTTTGGGAGCAATGTTTCAGGCACTATGCGTATTGGGCTTGGTTATAATGCTCGGCGCTATTTTGCTGGTATTCATTATGTAGCCACCCGATCGAGCAATAATTCACCCATTCAATATGCCCGGCAGGAGCTGGGTGCAGGCAATTTTCGTATATCTTTAGCGCACCGTTTTACCATCAAAAAGAAACTTTTTGGCTTTTATTAAGCCATCTTTTTTAAATTGGGGCTAAAGAGAAAGTAAAGCTTTTAATAATTCCTAAAAGCCAAGGTCTTTTTATGAGTATTAGAATTTACATTTGCCAAAATTTTTACAACGTAGCGGATGGCATTAGCACCTGAGCAAATGGAGTTGCTTGAACAGTTTGAGCATTTCTACGAGGCCAAAGATAGAGAGCAATTAATAGCATTGTTAGACGAGCAACAAATTAGCGATATCGCCGATTTGTTGAGCGAAGAAGCTGACTATGCCTTTACTGCTTTCGATTTAATGCCTATTCATCGCGCTGCTAGTGTTTTTAAGATATTAGATCAGCAGGTTCAAGAGGATGTTATCAAAGGTTTGCCACCCCAAAAAGTGGCGGAGCTGTTGAATGAGTTGCCTGCAGATGACCGTACTTCGTTTCTTGAAGAATTACCGAGTCATACCGTTAAAGAACTAATTAAATTACTAGATCCAGAAGAACGCCGCAAAACGCTTGTCCTTTTGGGTTATAAAGAGGATTCTGTAGGGCGTTTGATGACGCCTGACTATATTGCTGTATATGAAAACTGGTCTGTTCAAAATGTTTTGGATTATATCCGCAATTTTGGAATGGATTCAGAAACCATCGATGTCATTTATGTGATTGACGAACAAGGCCGCTTTGTAGATGATGTGCGGATTCGAGAGTTCATTTTGCGTCGGCCCGATACCTTGGTTTCGGATTTGATTGATGGACGATTTATTACCCTCAATGTAAACGACGATCAAAGTGTGGCCAACGATGTTTTTAAAATGAACAACCGTGTAGCCTTGCCTGTAGTAGATAACAACCATATTCTGTTGGGTATTGTAACCATTGATGATGTGCTTTGGATAACCAACGAAGAATATACGGAGGATATCCAGAGGATTGGGGGTACAGAAGCACTTGACGAACCGTATTTAGACATTTCTATTTCGAAGCTTATCCGTAAACGAGCGGGTTGGTTGGTGTTGTTGTTTTTTGGAGAAATGATAACAGCAACTGCCATGCAATCTTTTGAAGGTGAAATTCAAAAAGTAGCTTTTCTAGCCTTATTTATACCATTAATCATTAGTAGCGGTGGTAATACCGGTTCTCAAGCCTCTACGCTCATTATCCAAGCCATGGCATTGGGTGAGGTTACACTCAAAGATTGGTGGCGCGTAATGCGTCGGGAGATTATCTCAGGTTCTATTTTAGGACTGATTTTGGGCGTTATTGGTTTTGTGAGAATTTATTCATGGCAAGTATTAGGTATATACGACTACGGTCAATATTGGTTCTTGGTGGCCCTGACTATCGGTTTTTCTGTAATGGGCATTGTACTTTGGGGTAGTTTGATGGGTTCAATGTTCCCCATATTATTAAAGCGCTTAAAGCTTGATCCTGCAGCTTCCTCGGCGCCTTTTGTTGCCACCATGGTAGATGTTACTGGTGTCATTATTTACTTTTCGATGGCCTATTTATTTTTAAAAGGAACTTTGCTTTAATGAAAGTTTTTTACGGAATAGATCGTTTGCCTTCTTTTGAAAAACCAGTGCTCACTATTGGTACTTTTGATGGTGTCCATCAAGGTCATCAAAGTATTTTGCAATCGGTAGTCAATGAGGCAAAAGCTATTAATGGTACTAGTGTCCTCATTACCTTTGAACCCCATCCAAGAAAATTAATCTTTCCCGATGAGCCACTGAAGCTCTTATGCACTCTTGAAGAACGCCTTGCACTAGTAGCCAATGCGCAAATAGATGTGGTGGTGGTGGTGCCCTTTACCAAAGAGTTTGCTGCTCTGTCCGCCGAAAAGTACATTAGTAATTTTTTAGTAGCCCAATTCCGTCCTTTCCTTATTATTATTGGCTACGACCATCGATTTGGTCACGATCGCACAGGGGATATTACAATGCTGCGCAGCTATGCCCATCAATATCAATACGAGCTCAAAGAAATTTCGGCACATTTGATTTTGGCAGCGGCAGTGAGCTCTACCAAAGTGCGCAATTTACTTCTGGAGGGCAATGTGTCTGCCGCGCATGAGATGTTAGGAACAGCCTATTCGATCAGTGGCAAAGTCATTAGAGGTGCCCAACGCGGCCGTACTATTGGCTTTCCAACGGCTAACATTGCCTTGCCTGATATTGATAAATTGGTTCCCAAAATGGGTGTTTATGCGGTAACTATATTGATTAAAGATCATTGGTATAAAGGGATGCTGAATCTGGGTTATAACCCAACGGTAGTTACCGATAATGAAGTGAAAATCGAAGTTCATCTTTTTGATTTTCATCAAGATATTTATGACCAAGAATTAAAGGTTTGTTTCATTAGTCGATTGCGAAACGAACAGAAATTCGAAAGTATAGAAGCATTAAAAAGCCAATTGCAGCAAGATAAGGTAGCGGCTATGGCTGCCTTGTCTAATCTATAAGATGCCTTACTTTTTACTAATAGTGTTTTAGGGAACAATTGTTCTGAAGGTCAAATTAATACGCGCATCCCTTACTAATTTGGACGGTGTAAGCCGATGCAGCCAATGTCTTTGGGTCTCCTCCTTCATGATTAATAAACTGCCCTGTTCTAAAACGAGCGAAAGTACTTCTTTACTTTGCTTATGCTTGAAGGCAAATTTTCTTTCAGCGCCTAGGCTCAAAGAGGCTATTGCCGCATTTTGCTTTAAATTATGTTCATCATCACTATGCCAAGACATAGCCTCATTGCCATCATGATAGAGGTTTAAGAGGCAAGAATTGTAGCTTTCTTGGCTATGTTCCTCAACCAAACTTTTTAGCTTTAAAAGTTCCTTTGTCCAAGGCAAAGCTTTTTTAGTGATTTTGGAATAGGTATACTCGAATGCTTCATCAGCATACCAAGCAGCTTTTCTTTTGGTAATGATATGCTTACCAAAGATAATGGCTTCGTCATTTTTCCATTCTATACCTTGATTCAAATGGTCAAAATATGTTTGTGCATCAATTGCCGAAAGTACTTTGCCATAATAGCATACCATGCCGTCTTTGGGTAAAAGATTGGTTAGTTCCCTAGGCTTAATGTTAAATAAATCCATTGTCTATTTTGTTTTTTTTGTTTGGATCGATTTTGCCAAAACAATGAGATTAGGAATGATGATCAGCGCCAAGAAAATAGGTAAGAGTATGAGGCCATTTCCATCATTTTGAGTATAAGCCGATTGGATACTTGTGAACATGATAAAAGCAAATAGCAGCACAATAACCAACTTGATGTATCGAATCAAGCGGGTAGCCAAACGATATTGATAGGGCGCATTTTCACGGTTAATTTTGCTTGAATAGTTAAAAATATGTGGGTATTTATTTAATATGCTCAAGCCTATAAAAAGGATACTGGCTACAATGGGCTCAAAGATGATGATGATTTTATGGCCATAGCCATCAATTTTACCTGCACTATCAAAATGTATCGGAATGGTATGGGGTAGTTTTGGGTAAAAGTACAGCATCATAATCCAGATACCTATAAGCGCAATGAAGCCTATAACTTCTAAAGCTATATCAAAAGTAGTCCATGCTATTTTGATTTTGGGCTGGCTAGTATTCATTTTGTACAATTATCCATTAGTGTGGCCATGCAAGTTAGCTTTTCTAAAAAAGCAAAAGTCATTTTAAGTTATCCCCACTGTTGAAAACCGAAATGAAAAAGGCCTTTTATTTTGTTTAAGTTTGCCTCTATATGGCCAAAAAGGAAGCAGGTGCTGAAACACCATTAATGAAGCAACACCGGGAGATAAAAACTAAATATCCCGATGCTGTTTTGCTTTTTCGTGTAGGTGACTTCTACGAAACATTTGCAGGCGATGCTATTATCGCCGCGCAAGTGTTGGGTATTACCCTTACTAAGCGCTCAAATGGTTCGGCATCTGCTATAGAATTGGCGGGTTTCCCTCATTTTTCTTTAGAAACCTATTTACACAAGTTGGTTAAGGCAGGTTATCGTGTGGCTATTTGCGATCAGCTTGAAGATCCCAAATTGGCCAAAGGAATTGTGAAACGAGGTGTGACGGAATTGGTTACCCCTGGGGTAGCCACCAGCGACAAATTATTAGAAAACAAAACCAATAATTTTTTGGCAGCACTTTACTTGACCGACCATATTTGTGGTGTTGCCTTTATTGATATCAGCACAGGTGAGTTGTTTGCTGCACAAGGAGATGAGGCTTATATGGATAAATTACTGCAGAGTTTTCAACCTTCAGAAATTGTATTGTCCAAGGCTCAACAGCGTCATTTCAAAGAAAATTTTGATAATAAAACCTACACCTTTGCACTAGAAGATTGGATTTTTCAGGATAGCTATGCTTATGAAACCTTACTCAAACATTTTAATACCCAATCGCTTAAAGGCTTTGGTGTAGAGGATTTACGTTCGGCCATTATTGCTGCCGGAGCAGCGATTCATTACCTCAAAGATACAGAGCACGCCAATCTCCAGCACATCAATGCTATTCAACGTATTGTTGCTACAGATTATTTATGGATGGATCGTTTCACCATTCGTAATTTAGAATTATTGAGTAATAGACAAGATAATGGAACCCATTTATTACAAGCCTTAGATAATACCCACACACCAATGGGAGCAAGGCTTTTGAAGCGTTGGATGGTTTTGCCTTTGTTTGATTTACCTAAAATTAATCAGCGTTTAGATTTAGTCGAATTTTTCATTAAAGAACAAACCTTGAGTGAAGATTTGGCTAAACACATCAAACAAGTGGGTGATATGGAACGCCTCATTTCGAAAGTACCCCTCAAAAAAGTGAGTCCGCGCGAAGTGTTACAATTAGCTAAGGGCTTACATCATATTGGCGCAATACAACAATTATGTGCTGCTTCAGACCATGCCATTTTGGTGCAAATGGCGCAGCAAATTCAAGCTTGTCAAGAACTGCAAGAACGCATCGTGGCTACCATTGATGAGGCTGCTCCTGCCGTAGCTGCCAAAGGTGGGATGATTAAAAATGGGGTGCATGAAGAGTTGGATGCTTTGCGTACTATTTCACGAAGCGGTAAAGATTATTTATTGGCCATCCAGCAAAAAGAAAGTCAAAATACAGGGATTAGCTCCTTAAAGGTAGCCTTCAATAATGTTTTTGGGTATTACCTTGAAGTGACCCATTTGCATAAAGACAAAGTACCCAATGATTGGATTCGAAAACAAACTTTGACGAATGCGGAGCGGTACATTACACCCGAGTTGAAAGAGTATGAAGAAAAAATATTGGGTGCAGAAGATAAAATACTCGCACTTGAATTGGCCTTGTATCAACAATTATTAGTGGCCATTGATCCTTTTATTGGTGCTATTCAAAACAATGCCTACATAGCTGCCCAATTAGATTGTTTATTGTGCTTTGCCTATAATGCACAGCGCTATAATTACCGCAAACCCACTTTGGTAGAAGAGCCCATTTTAGATATTAAAGATGGCCGACATCCCGTGATAGAACAGCGATTGGCTGTGGGCGAACAGTATGTAGCCAATGATATTGTACTGGATAAAGACGAACAACAAATCATTATACTTACAGGACCCAATATGAGTGGTAAGTCGGCACTGTTGCGTCAGACTGCCATCATTACCCTGATGGCGCATATGGGTAGTTTTGTGCCTGCAACTGCTGCAACAATTGGGCTTACTGATAAGATTTTTACCCGTGTGGGCGCATCTGATAACCTGAGTGGGGGAGAAAGTACCTTTATGGTGGAAATGAATGAAACGGCCAGTATTGTCAATAATATTTCGGAGCGAAGCCTTGTGTTGCTTGATGAAATTGGACGGGGTACCAGTACCTATGATGGTATCTCCATCGCTTGGTCCATAGTAGAACATTTATACCAGCGCAAAGAAAAACCCAAGACCCTTTTTGCTACTCATTATCACGAACTGAATGAACTCGAAAACCAATTATCGGGTGTAAAGAATTACCATATTACCCATAAAGAAACGAATAATCAGGTTATCTTTTTGCGCAAAATGGCAAAGGGTGGTAGCCGCCATAGCTTTGGTATTCAAGTGGCTCGAATGGCCGGTATGCCGCCCAATTTGATAGAACGTGCTGATGAAATTTTAGCGCAGCTTGAAGAAAAACATGGTGGTGTAAAAGACAATACCGAGAAAATGAAAAAGCTCAAACCAGCTCAGCATTTTCAACTCAATATTTTTGATGGTTTGTCTGACGATTTACGTCAAGTGCAGCGCATCTTGAGCGAAACAGATATCAATACACTAACCCCCGTAGAAGCCTTAATGAAGCTTAATGAACTGAAGAATGTGGTGAAGGTTTATGAATAATGGGTAGGTATTCCTAAATTAAAATTACCTTGTGTCTATGCAAGCAAAGGGATTGCCGGTAAATACCTTTTTACAAGATAGCAAAGATGGCGTTATTATTGATGTTCGGTCGCCCATAGAGTATTTCAAAGGACATATTCCTCGCGCGATTAATGTGCCTCTTTTTGAGGATGCTGAGCGTGCCGAAATTGGTACGATGTATAAGCAAAAAGGTAAGGAGACTGCTGTAACTCGAGGACTTGAAATTGTTTCACCCAAAATGGTTCCGTTTGTAAGCCAAGTCAAAGCAATTGCACAAGGTCGCAAGATTTTTGTGTACTGTTTTAGGGGTGGTATGCGCAGCAACAGCTTTGCCTGGCTGATGAATACATCGGGTTTAGATGCGCAAATTTTAAGCGGTGGTTATAAGGCCTTTCGCAATTATGTTTTGCAATACTTTGAGCGAAAATTTAATCTCGTTTTAATTGGTGGGAGTACAGGTTCTGGTAAAACGGAAATATTGAAACAGCTTGCTGCATTGTATATTCAGTCGGTAGACCTTGAAGCAATTGCTCATCACAAAGGTTCTGCTTTTGGTGCTATTAACGAAGATCGCCAACATCCCCAACAAAATTTTGAACATTATCTTTTTGATGCCTTTTCTGGCTTAAGCTTAGATCAATTAATTGTTTTAGAGGATGAATCCCAAACCATAGGCTTCAATAAAATTCCTCATCCGCTTTGGTTGCAAATGAAACAAGCTACTATTATCAAGCTCGATATTCCATTCGAGCTAAGGGTCCAAAAATTGGTCGAAGATTATAGTACAACGGACATTGCGGCTTTAAAAGAATGCGTGCATAAAATATCCGAAAAATTGGGTGGCGATAATGCTAAACTTTGCTTGCAGTATTTGGATGAAGGAAAATTAGCGGATGTGGCTAGGCGTTCTTTACAATATTACGATAAGGCTTACTCGCATCTATACAATAATAAAAAGCAAGCAATGGTATGTGTGGAGTCGGATACAATTGATCCAAGCATCAATGCCTTGAAAGTGAAACAAATTATAGACTCTTTAAACTAAACCTATACGTGGATATCAAATTAACCCAATACAGTAAAGCATCAGGCTGTGGCTGCAAAATAGCACCTGCTGTGCTTGATGAGATTTTGAATGGCTGTAAGCAAGACCAGATTTTTAAGAATTTGTTGGTGGGGAATGAATCAAAAGATGATGCAGCTGTGTATGAAATTGAGCATGGAAATTGCATTATCAGCACCACCGATTTTTTTATGCCCATAGTAGATGATGCTTTTGATTTTGGACGAATAGCTGCTTGCAATGCCATTAGTGATGTGTATGCCATGGGAGGCAAGCCTTTGATGGCCATTGCTATTTTGGGATGGCCAGTGGAAAAGTTAGCCCCCGAAATCGCACAGCAAGTCATTAAAGGAGCCCAATCTATTTGTGCCGAAGCAGGGATTCCGCTAGCGGGTGGCCATAGTGTCGATACGCCAGAACCTCTGTTTGGATTGGCTGTTACGGGCCTAGTGCACAAAGAAAACATCAAACAAAACAACAGCTTACAATTAGGCGATATACTCTATATCACTAAACCATTGGGCATTGGTGTCATGGCCACAGCACTCAAAAGAGGCCAGCTGAGCAATGATCAATACCTTGAACTTTTAGCGGAAACAACAAGATTAAACAGTATAGGCGAACAGCTTTCGAAATTTCCCTATGTTACCGCAATGACAGATATTACGGGCTTTGGCTTTGCAGGTCATTTGTTGGAGATGTTATCCACGCATCAGTTTTCAGCGATTATTAGTAAGGTAGATTTGCCTGTGATGGAAGCAGCAAAAGCGCTTGCAGCCCAATTTATTTTTCCGGATAATACTACCCGAAATTACAATGCGCAATTGGCAGATATTGAAGGAATGACGGGCTTAGATTTTATTACTTATTGTGACCCACAGACCTCAGGAGGTTTACTGTTCAGTGTTTCAGCGGAACACGAAAATGAAATGGATGATTTTTTGAATCAGCAAAATCAATATTTTGCTAAGGTGGGCAGGATAGAAACTAAGCGAGAAAAGAAGATTGTCTTTGAATAATCTTTAGCTCAATAATTGCTCATAGAATCCTCCAATAGCAAGTGTTTTGTCGATAAAGTGAATTTCATAAATCCAATATCTTTCTTGGCCGTTTTTGTCAAGGGCGCTCATCAATATATTATTTTCGGGGTGGAGATAATGGATGATTTCCTCACCCACAATTTCTTCGTGGGGGAAATTACCAATTAGATGTCCACAATGCTCATTGCCATATTCCCATCCATATTTTGTGGCTAATGCTTTTGTATATCGATAAAAATCTGCGCCAGTTAGGCTGTTTTTATGGGCTTCATAAAATGCTTTCCCTTCTGCCCAAGCTAAGGCCACATCATTAGCTAATTTTTGTTTTGCTGGATGATTGCCCAATACATAAGTCCGACCAAAATCAGCTTCCCACTCATCAAATACAGGCCCGAAATCAAAGAAGAGAATGTCATCTTCTTGCAGGATTAAATCTGCAGGGTTTTCAGCATAGGGTAGAAGTGTATTTTTGCCCGAGCGCACAATACGCTTGTGCCAATATTTTTTAATTCCGAATAATTCAAATGCCAAATTGAATATGTGAAGATTCAATTCCTTCTCGCTAATTCCAGCTTTTATCAAAGCCCTTTGCTGTATCTCATCAAAGAGTTTTTCGGCTTTTTGCTCTGCAATTTGAAGGTTTTTTATGCTGCTATTCATGGTTTGATTTTATTGGGGCTTATTGATCTAAAGCTTGATCAAGCTCTGATTTTAACCCTTATACTTATCGCTTTAATTTTTGTTTCTAGTCATTAATGAAAAGGGCTTTCAATCAACAAAGTAATGTTGATAATGAGCTTGGTTTCACCATTAGGTAGCTGCACCATTTCTATATGATTTTTTTGAGCAATAATGCTTTTTACCAGCTTCCACCAGCGCCACCTCCACCAGAAGAACCACCACCAAAGCCACCAAAACCACCGCCACCAGATGATCCGCCACCCCAATCGGAGCCATAACTTCGATTACTCAACATGCTGGCTGCTATCCAGCCAGCATTATTTAGTAGGCCACCACCACCACTACCACCACCGCGTGATGCTGACAGGAAAATTAAAATAATGATGAGGATAAAAATAGCTGTTCCTATACCAGCCCCTTTTTTGTGTTGCGTCTTTGGTTCGGCAGTGTATTCGCCTTTTGCCGCTTCCATTAAAGCATTGGTGCCTGCTTCAAAACCTGCATAAAAATTACCGCTTTTAAATTGAGGCTCTATTTCATCTCTTATGATTTGTCCAATCAAACCATCGGGAAGTGCTCCTTCTAGGCCATATCCCGTACTGATCCATATTTTTCGTTCTTCTTTTGATGCTAATATGAGTAATCCATTATTGTTTTTCTTTCCACCAATTTTCCATTTATTGTATAGCTGTACAGTGTAATCTGAGATGTCATATTGACCAATACTTTGTACGGTAACAATAGCTATTTCATTTGAGGTAGAATCGGAATAGGCGACAAGCTTTTGCTCTAAAGCAGCTTGCTCTTGACTACTCATGAAACCAGCCAAATCACTTACCAATCGAGGCGGATTGGGCACTGCTGGAAAATCTTTTTCGCCTGCATAAGCCAATGAAAATACATTGCTCATTGCAGCGGCAAAAAGAATAAAAGCGAAAAAATATTTATTGATTATTAACCTCATTTTCCAAATACAATTTCGTTGGGTAATTCATTTATTTGCGCACTGCCATCTTCTGGATAATGTTTTGCAAGACTCATCCCAATTTCAGTTACACAAAAACATATTCCTTCTTTTATTTGCCCTGCCTTAAAATGTTCTTTTAGTTTGCTAGCTATAAATTCCCAATAGTCGTTTCCACCTACTTTTTGGTTGATGCCTTCGTCACCTACAATAGCAAATTGCTTGTCTTTAAGGGCAAGGTATAACAATACACCATTGCGTTCTTTCGTTTGGTGCATGTTCAATTGCTCAAAAATTGCTGCACTACGGTCTATAGGGTTAACCATCGCACAATGAGATTCAACATAAACCCTGATTTCTCCACTACTGCGCTTTTCAGCGGCGGCAATTGCCGCTATTACAGCATCTTGTATGTCCTGCGACAACAACGATTTGTTTTTTCGGAACCAAGAAAACATAAAATATTTTGTAAAAAGAAACGCAAAAAACTCGAGCCAATGGACCTCAGTTTTTTGCGCTCCCCCTGTTGAATAATTTGGTTTAAAACTTAACGCGTGGTGCTTTTTGTGCCGCAGCATCTGCTTCGAATGTTCCTCTTACTCTGAAGCCTAACAGGCCTGCAAAAATGTTGTTGGGAAAAACCCTTGTCTTCACATTATATGCCTGTACCGATTCGTTATAATTTTTACGCTCGACGGCAATACGGTTTTCTGTACCTGCCAATTCATCTTGTAATTTCAAGAAATTCACATTTGATTTCAATTCAGGATAAGCTTCATTTACGACCATCAACTTGCCCAAAGCTTGGGTTAATTGTCCTTGTGCTGCTTGAAATTCTTGTAGTTTTTCTGGAGAAAGATCATCTGTATTTACAGTAATAGCAGTTGCTTTTGCACGTGCATTGATCACATCAGTTAAAGTGCTCTTTTCAAAATTTGCTGCACCTTGAACCGTATTTACAAGGTTATCAATGAGGTCGTAACGTCTTTGATATTGGTTTTGTACTTGACTCCATTTTGCTTTTACATCTTCGTCGAGGCCCACAAGACTATTTTGAATACTGCAAGACATGCATCCGCCAATCATGATTATGGCCAATAAAACGAGGATAAAGGGTAATGACTTTTTCATTGTTTGTGTTTTATGTTTTAATAAAATGTGAGACAAAGGTATTGTTTACAGGAAATTCAAATGTTATAATTGAAATAATTCGCCTATAAATCACCGAATTGTGGCCGCATAACAATGGTTTCTAGATTGGTATTTTGGGCCAATTCATAAGCCGCCCAAAGTATTTTGGCAACATCTTCTGCAGGCATAATACGCTCTTCTGGCACACCGCTCCCTTGCCAAGATCGGCTATTGGTAGCGCCTGGGCAAATAGCCGTAACTTTTATTTGGTCCATTTTGAGTTCTTCTCGCAAGTTGTCCGAGAAGCCCAGTAATGCATATTTGCTGATACTGTACGAACCACCCATAGGGTAGGCTTTGAGGCTAGCTACGGAACACATGTTGAAAATATGCCCTTTTTTCAATGGTTTCATCGTGGGTGCTATAATGCGCGTAATAGCGTAGGCGGAGTATAAATTGAGATTCATCATTTGCTCCAATTGCCCTTCGTGCTCTTCACAAATATTTCCCGGTATAAATACACCTGCATTGTTCACCAAAATATCTACTGATTGTAACTGTGCTAATGCAAAGAGCGCAAATCTTTTGGCTGTTTCTTTATCCGATAAATCTGCGGCTTGGATATAAACTTTGGGGCTGCCCAAATGTTCTAATTTATTTTTAAAGTCAATGAGTTCACTCTCGTTACGTGAACAAATGCATAATGTAAATTTTTCGGAAGCCAATTTTTGGGCAATCGCAGCACCAATTCCTTGTGTAGCGCCTGTAATAATAGCTGTGGGCATAATATATTTATTTCAATTTTTGATTGTTGAGATGTCGCGCTGCATCGCGGAGTGTTTTCTTTTCCATATTATGCGCAAAAGCATCATTCAGATTCACACCTGTTTGGTTGGCTAAGCACATCAAAACCCACAATACATCAGCCATTTCATCGGCTAGATTATTGTCTGTTTCGTTATTTTTAAACGACTGATCTCCATATTGGCGCACCATGATACGGGATAGTTCACCTACTTCTTCCATCAAAATACCTAAATTGGTTAATTCTGAAAAGTAGCGCACTCCAATCGTTTTAATCCAGTCATCAACTTGCTGCTGCGCTTCATTCAAGCTTATATCTTTCATAAATTTTGCTAAAAGTTTTTGTTTGTGTTCGCAAAAAAACAGACCTTTCACATCCTAAAATAAACGATTCCTATTCTATGTCATTATATTCTTCAGATGTTGAAGCCGCTCAGGCCCTAAAGGTACAATTCGAAGCATTGAAAAAAGCCATTGGTGCAGTAATTGTTGGACAACACGATGTAGTAGACCAATTAATTATATCCATGCTGTGCAATGGTCATAGCCTTTTGGTGGGTGTACCCGGTTTGGCCAAAACTTTACTCATCAAAACAGTGGCTGATGTAATGGATTTGTCTTTTAAACGCATTCAGTTTACCCCCGATTTGATGCCCAGTGATATAGTAGGAGCTGAGATATTAGACGAACAACGCAATTTTAAATTTGTTAAAGGCCCCTTATTTGCCAATATCATTTTGGCGGATGAGATTAACCGTACACCGCCCAAAACACAAGCCGCCTTGCTCGAAGCGATGCAAGAGAAGAATGTAACAGCTGGTGGTGTTCTGTACAAATTGCCTAGTCCTTTCTTTGTTTTAGCTACACAAAACCCCATAGAGCAAGAAGGAACTTATCCTTTGCCCGAGGCGCAGCTGGATCGTTTTATGTTTATGATTCATTTGGATTATCCCTCTTTTGAAGAAGAAAAAAATATTGTCAAAAATACCACTGGTGCGCTGCACGCAACAGTGAGTAAAGTGATGGATGCTGCTACCATTGCAGCTTTTCAAGAGTTGGTGCGCCGCGTGCCTGTTGCTGATAATGTGTTGGAATATGCCGTATCACTAGCACAAAAAACAAGACCATCCAACGAAAATGCACCAACAGTTACCAAGCAATACATTGCTTACGGCGCTGGTCCAAGGGCTTCCCAATATTTGGTATTGGCAGCCAAATGTTATGCCTTACTTAAAGGTAAATACTCTCCAGACATTGAGGATGTGCAAGCCATGGCCTTATCTG
Organism: Chitinophagaceae bacterium; assembly: GCA_034680125.1. GTDB lineage: Bacteria > Bacteroidota > Bacteroidia > Chitinophagales > Chitinophagaceae > Rurimicrobium. Next base: position 2,293 of record JAXITL010000009.1, on the reverse strand, counting down.
TGTTGCGCCATAGGGTAGTGCGTAATTACAAAGCTGAAGCCGAAGGTTTTAGTCAGGAAGAGTTGATCAAACAGTTGTTATAAGCTTATCGTCAAGACTATTTGACCATTCCTCCTTATCATCCTTTACTTGTGCTGCTTTTTAGTTGTAGAGAAAGGGTACTCTTATTGTGCTTTCTGTTTTCATGCCCTTGTTAAGTTTATGGGATAAATCTTTATTGCCTTGGGTCCTCAGAGGCCATGATGCTGGGCCACAACAAATCTTGAGGAAGGCGGGTCAATTATGACTTTATTTTTTCAATCCTTATTAAACCCTATTTCATCTTTGTAGTCTTAGCTTTGTATTTAGAAATTATTATTCCTCACAACAGATAAAAAACTACAATTATGAATAGCAAAATCTTTTTCGCAGCATTCGCATTAATGATGGGCTTGGCCACTTTTACTCATGCACAAGGCCGTGGTGGCCACCATCGCCACAATGGTGGTGGTCCATACAATAACCACAATGGCTATAATAATAATGGCAGTAATGGCAATAACGATGGCTACTACAATAATGGTGGCAATTGCAATAACAACAATGATGTGTATTACAACGGTAACGGATATCGTGGAGATAGATGTGGCAATGGCTATCGTAATCGCCGTGTATATCGCCGCCCTGTAAATTATTGCCAGCAAGTGCCTGTCGTTGTGTACCAACAAGCGCCAGTATATTGTCCTCCTCCTCGCGTTATTTTAGGACGGCCAAGAGTGCATATTAATATTGGTTTTTAAGGTTTAATCTTGAGGAAAGAGAACAAATAGCCTCAAGCATTGCTTGGGGCTATTTACAAGAGCAAACACTTTTATAAACTTTAGTCTTTGCGATACGGAATATACCATACTTAGAACTTATATTTGTGCCAACAACCTGTGAAAAGAATCCTTAAAATATTTCGAAATATTTTTCTGACAGTAATAGCTTTGATTATATTGCTATTGGTGTTGGTGAATATGGGTTCTGTGCAAACCTATTTAGCCCAAAGGGCTAGCTCAATACTGTCTAAAAAACTACAAACAAAAGTTTCTGTACAAAATGTGCGCATTGATTTGCTCAACCATGTTTTGCTAGAGGGGCTTTATATTGAAGACCAACAAAGGGACACATTGGCCTCAATCGGCAAAGCTGAGCTCCGCATTACAGATTGGTTTTTCTTAAAGGGAGGCACACCTGTTTTGCATTACATAGGTCTGTCGAATGCTTTTATCCATTTGTATCGGCCAGTAAATAGTGCAAAATGGAATTATGCCTTTATCGAAGAAGCCTTTGCTAGTGACTCCAAAAAGAAAAATACCTCACAGCAAAGTTTTGAATTCGATTTAGATAAGATCATGCTAGACAATGTTCGTTTTCATATGGACGATGCTTGGGTAGGTTATGATTATGATTTGGACTTTGGTCGTTTTTTGGTAAATGTTGAGGAGCTGAATTTCACAAAGAAAATAATTGATATTACCAAAATAAGCCTAGCCAAAAGCTCTATTCGTGTACGCGATTATCAAGGTGGTAAGCCTCCTTCTGCAAAGAAGCCCTTTGTGATTGATACCACTGCTTTTAATCCTGATGGATGGCAGGTGAAATTAGGTGATTTATTGTTTGATGAAGTACATTTTAGGTATGTTAGTAAAGAAGAAAAAGCTTTTGATAGCCAATTTGATCCCGAGTATATTGAGGTTCATGATTTAAATACAGACATTAAAAATGTAACAGTTATTGGAGATACAGTGCGTGCCCGCATTGATCATTTTAGTGCCAAAGAAAGAAGTGGTTTTGTAGTAAAAGAATTGCAAAGCAATGTTAGTTTATCGCCTATTGCTGCTCTATGCAGTGAGTTGTTTATCCAAACCAATAATAGTACAATTGGTGATTATTATGCCATGCATTATGACCGGTTTCCCGATTTCGAAGATTATATAGCTAAGGTAAAAATGGATGCCCGGCTTAAAGAATCACAAGTAGATGCAAAGGATGTTGCCTATTTTGCTCCTCAATTACGTGATTTGCCTATTGGTATCACTAAAATATCTGGCGAGGCTAAAGGAACCGTAGATCATCTAGTGGCTAAAAATGTAAACGCAACAGATGGTTTTAGTACCCTAAAAGGCGATCTAACCATAATCGGCTTGCCAGATGTGGATTCGAGTATTTTCGATTTTCAAAATGGGGAAATTTTCACAACTGGAAATTCTGTACTCAAATATGCCCCCGCACTCAAAAACAACCCCAACATTAATATTAAGGCTATTGA
>JAXITL010000008.1:0-43618 GCA_034680125.1 Chitinophagaceae bacterium | reverse complement strand
TCATCTTTCCCTTGATACGAGCACGATACAGCTTACCATGTTCGTCTTTAACTTGGTACCAACTGCCAGTAGATTTATAGATAATGCCTTGCAAAATTTTCTGTTCGATTGTTTATAAAAATGAGGTAATTTTAAGCTGTACGTAGCGCAACAATTGGATCGAGTTTAGAAGCCTTGAGTGCAGGATAAATTCCAGATACAACGCCCACAATCGTACAAATACTAACACCCAAAAGTATCCAAGCCCATGGTATTACAAAAGCCACTTCGAAATAAGAAGAAAGAGCAATACCAATAAGCAAACTAAATATAATTCCTAAAGTTCCGCCCATCAAACTAATTAAAATAGACTCTAACAAAAACTGCTGACGAATAAGGGATGAACGCGCACCCAATGCCTTACTGATACCAATTTCGCGTGTGCGCTCGACTACCGAAACCAACATAATATTCATTAAGCCAATAATAGAACCCAATAAAGTAACAATCGCTATGGCGATAGCAGCTACGCCTATTTGCCCTAGCAAATCATTGACCATTTCTACAAGACTATTATTTTCTTGAACGGTAAAATTATTTTGATCTGCTAGTCGAACTTTCCTGATTCCTCTAAAAAGGCCTTCGGCTTCTTCGCTAGCAATTTTTTTCATTTTTACCTCTTTTACCAGCACATTAATGGCAAAGGAATTGGTACCGCCGTATACATTGCGTGCCGTTTGTAAAGGAAGAAAGACCATATTGTCTTGGTCCATCATCATACTACCACCTTTTTCTTCCGCCACTCCTACAATTCTGAATTTATGCGCTCCTACCGACACCATTTCATTAATGGCCTTATTTGACTTCTTAAATAATTTTTGGGCTATGGCAAAACCAACTACACAAACATAATTGCCATTCTCCTCTTCGTACTTTGAAATATTACGCCCAGCAACTAAGGCGGTTTGGGCAATGTTCAAATAATTTTGATCTACACCCATTACCCGAATATTAGGATTCGTTTTTTCTTGATCATTTGCTACCGTGGCCACCATCGTGCCCAAGACAGATAAACCTACTGTTGTATTGGGGAAAAGGTATCTTTCTTTAAAAGCTTTTGCATCATCGTAACTAATATTCTTCGTATCGTTTGACGAAAAGCTCATTCCCCGACGACCTTTTTTTGTTTTGATAAGGTCACTGGTTATCTGAAAAGAATTAGCACCCAAACTGCTAAAATTACTGCTCACGCCCGCTTTCATAACATCTGTAGCGGTAAGTATGCCCACCAATGCGGTTATACCAAGGGTAATGATCAAGATAGTAATAATAGAGCGCAACAAATTGGCACTGATGGTGCGCAAAGCTTGGCTAATATTAAATCGGAGTTGCTGCATTATAGAATGGGGACAAAGTTACTACCTTAATCCTGTGAAAAGGACATTCTTCGAATGCACAATATTATTTACATTTGCACACTGAAAAATAGCATTTATTATGAACGATACGGTAGAAAATATTATCAGCAACACAGCACAGTTGATGCGCAAAGCCATCCAGCACCTTGAGCTCGAACTTTCTCGTGTGCGTGCAGGAAAAGCAAACCCACAGATACTAGATGGCATTATGGTTGAATATTATGGCAATCCAACACCGCTAGGACAAGTAGCGAACATTGCTACTCCGGATGCGAGAACGATTACGCTCCAACCTTGGGAAAAAAACATGTTTCAACCCATAGAAAGAGCCATTATTGCTTCTAATATTGGCCTTAACCCATCAAACGATGGTAATATTATTCGCTTGTTTTTACCGCCACTAACAGAGGAGCGTCGTAAAGACTTGGTAAAACGTGTAAATGGCGAAGGAGAGCAAGCTAAAGTAGCGATTCGCTCCATTCGTCGTGATGGTATTGAAGCTATTAAAAAATTACAAAAGGATGGCATGAGTGAAGATGCGGCAAAAGATGCCGAAGCGAGCATTCAAGGTATTACCGACAAAGAAATTATCGCTATTGATGCTGTTTGCAAAGACAAGGAGAAAGAAATAATGACTGTTTAATAGCTGTTTTTTTGAGTTTAGCAAGATCTATTGCTCCAATTATTTTTGCCAAAACTGAAGTATAGAATAATCATACAGCGCAAAATGTAGCAGCTATTTTGCACACCCTATGGCAGCTGCCAATCAATTGGACTGAAATGATGACTAAGCAAATAATCATTTGCCTTGCTAAAATGCTTACAGCCCCAAAAACCATTGTATGCCGAAAGTGGCGACGGGTGAGCTGCTTGGAGGATTAAATGCCTATCCGAATCAATCATTGCCGCCTTACTTTGTGCAAATTTTCCCCACAACAAAAACACTAGATTTTCTTTTTGGTCGGATAATTTCTTAATGATTGCATCGGTAAAAATGTGCCAGCCAATTTTACTATGTGACATGGGCGAATGAGCTTCAACAGTTAAGGAGGCATTTAAAAGTAATACGCCTTGATGCGCCCATCTGTTCAGATTACCCGTGCTTGGAATTTCAAAACCCAAATCTGATTTTATTTCTTTAAAAATATTCACCAAAGAAGGTGGTGGCGCTATCCCATCGGCAACCGAAAAGCAAAGCCCATGGGCTTGCGAGGGATTATGATAAGGGTCTTGGCCTAAAATGACCACTTTTACTTGGGAAAAAGGACAAAGCGAAAGGGCATTAAAAATATCAGTTGATTTGGGATAAATTATTTTCCCTTTATCCATTTCGGCTTTTAAAAATTGACCTATTGCAGCAAAATAATCTTTACCCATCTCATCCTTCAATTCCTTTTCCCAAGAGGGTTCTACATAAAGGTCTAGCATAAAAAAGTCCGCATTTATTTATCTGATTGCTTTAATTTCAGAATAGAAAAACTACCACAAACACTTTCTTTACTTTTAAATGTAAGCAGCTCTTGCTTCATGGTTTGGCTTAATAAAAAAGTGTAGTCTCCACTAGAACTTGGGGAAAAAGAAAAGGAAATAACATTACTACTGCTGACCGGTTGCTGCTCTTTGCGCAATACGAGTTCTTTATCAGGACCATACAGGGCAAGGTTCATGCGCTTACTGCGTGTATTGCCAATGAGTACAATTTGATAATAGAGCCCAGCTTGCAATCGGGCGATAACAGGAAAATCTTCGCGCGAATCCATACTGAGCATGGCATCATTCAATACAACAAAACCTTGTTGCAATAAATTTTGCTTGAGCTCTGTAGCTTGTATTAGTATAGAGGCATCCTTACAACCTATTCTTGGAGAAGGGCTTTGTGCTTTTGAGGCACCTATAGCTCCAATCGAAAAAAACAAAAACAGGATTAAAGAACGCATGAGTAGTTCATTATTTTATAAGGCAAGACAAGACACGCTGACCTTCGAGATAACCATCAAGCTGGTCGGTAACAGAAAGGGAACCTACACCGCTGGGTGTACCGGTAAAAATAAGATCACCGATATTCAATGTGAAAAACTGTGAGGTGTAGGCAATTAATTGATCTATACTAAACAGCATGTCACTAGTGTGCCCCAGCTGTCTTGTTTCGCCGTTGATTTTGAGTTCAAAATTTAATTGTTGCACATTAAGGTCCTCCCCTATGGGTATAAATGCGCCAACTGCTGCAGAGCCATCAAATGCTTTTGCAATTTCCCAAGGCAATCCTTTTTCTTTTTGTTTTTGTTGGATATCACGAGCCGTAAAATCAATACCGAGGCTCATTGCATTATAATATTTCCGTGCAAATTTTTCTTGAATGTACTTCCCGTTTTTAGACATCCTGACCACCAATTCGCATTCATATTGAAGATCATTTGTAAACTCAGGATAATAAAGCGCTTTACCATCAACAAGCAAAGCGGTCTTTGGTTTCAAAAAAATTATTGGTTCGGCAGGTATGATATTATTCAGTTCTTTGGCATGTTCTGCATAATTGCGGCCAATACATATAATTTTCATAAACGGAATTCAAATTTCAAAGCACAAAAATACTCTTTGCAAATGATTTATTTTGGTAAAAATGTGATTTGCAGCACTTTTTTTGTGTGGCTATTGATTTTGAATCGTTCATCCAGTCGCAAACCCGAAACCCACACTATTTTCCTACCCGATTCTACAATCCAAATCTTATTTTTCTCGTGAAGTGGTATTTTTTGGTCTATAAAAAACCTACTTAATTTTTTCTTTTTAAGACCCATACCCAGAGGATAAAAATAATCAGCCGTTTTCCATCTTCTGAGTATTAATGGGAATGTAATCGACTCAGCATCGATAAAGGCAGTATGGGCAGGAGCATTTAAAACATTAAGTGGTTCTATTAGCTTTACGGCAAATTGACCTTCAGCAGTTTCTATTAACGCTTGCTCACTTTGAATTATAATCAATTCTGAATCACAAGTGGAATTACTGGTAATAATAAGGAAATTTCTGTCTTTTATGACTTTGTGCGTAGTAGAGGATATAAAGCGCCCAGACTCACTATTCATTAGTTTTATAATCTCTGGTATTTGCGCTGCGCTAAAATGATAGGTGCTGAAAATTTCATAACAAATAGCTTCAAAACCAGCTTGTTTTTTGAGTTTTACAATCGGAATATATTCGTCAAGGCCACGCTTCTCGATCAACTTTTTTTGCTCTCGCATAATCGCTTCGTTGTAGATCATCTCAACCTGTTTAATTCTTTGAGTGGTTTCATAAAGCCTATCTACCAAGTTGGGGAAAAGTTCATTTAAAGCGGGGATGATGTTATGGCGCACTGCATTGCGCAAATATTGGGTACCAGCATTGGATTCGTCTTCACGAAAGGGTACTTTATGGAGGCTCACATATTGGTCTATTTCTTGCCTTGTAGCAAACAAAATAGGACGAATAACATTCTCATTACGAACGGGAATGCCATGCAATCCGCTTATTCCAGTGCCCTTGCATAAATTGATCAACAATGTTTCTGCATTGTCATTGGCATGGTGTGCAGTAGCAATGGCAGTGTATTTATGCTCTTTGCATAATGATTGAAACCAAGTGTAGCGCAATGTGCGCGCCGTTTCCTGGAGGCTCATTTTAAGCTCCTTCATTTTGTTTTTGGTATCAAATCTTACCAAATGCTGCCTAACATTTTGTTGTGTAGCCCAATCAATAACCAATTGTTCATCCAAATTGGAGGCGGTATCGCGCAGTCGATAATTACAATGGGCAATAGCAATAGAATAGCCTTGTTGTTGCAACAGTGTAGCCAAGGCCATTGAATCTTTTCCGCCACTCAGGGCCACTAATATTTTCTCGTTTTTGTTGGGAAATTGATTGGACTTCCAATGCAAATCGAATTTGTTCAAAAAATCGTCCATAGTACTGTCTATTGATAAGGCCCTTTACATGTCTTCTAAATCCTCAAAAGCGCCCAAAAGTTCATTATAACTATGTTGGTCTTTCCCCTCCTTGGCCATAATCATACCTGCTTGGTAAGTTTCGAGAGCCTCATTATGGCGCTTTAACCTTTCTTGCAACTTGCCTAAATGATAATAGGTGGCCACATATTTAGGATCAATTTGCCTGTTTTTTTCGAAGCAATGTAGCGCTAATAATTCTTCTCCTATTTTGATATACTCCAATGCCAAGGCATGGTTGAGAAATAAATCATCGGGGCTTGCGTGTAAAAATGTTTTTATTTTTTCAATTCTCTCGTTCATAACTAGATAAAAAAAAAGGGCAACTCAAAAAGAGAGTTGCCCCAATATTGTTGGATAGGATTTATTGTGCAACTAATTCGCCATTAAATACTAAGTTCTCTGTTCTTATACCATTGACATAATCTTCCACATTCATGTTGATTGTGCGTTTGGCAGACACAGAAGTTGGGGCCTTAATCGTAACATTCACAATAGAAGTCATTGCTGTAGTAACCACATCATTGATTATAATAGTATTGTTTTTGCTATCTAGGATACCCGTGTAAATAGCATCATTTCTTCTGCGGCGCACAACAGAAAGTGTCATTGGATTGCTCGAAGCGTACACATCCACCGTGTCTTTGTGAAAAGGTTGGCCGTTACGAGGGTTCGTAAGCCCTGCATAGGTACCAATGTATCTATCAGTAATTTTATTTTGACATTCTGGACCATCGAAGCCCGTTGGGCAATTACAAAAGTCTGCTGCACAAGTCCCGCCATTTTTACAAACTAAGGTATCGCAACTGTTTTTTGGCGCGCAAGACGATAAAAACAAAGCTACAGAAACCGTAAAAATAGAAGCAGTGGATAAAATAATCTTCTTCAAAAATTGCATACTTTTTATGTTATTTAGCTCTAAAATTATAAAAGACAAGCGATTTTACAAATGTTTTCTTAAAAATAATTTTTAGCGCATCCTTTAATGAAGCCTTATTTGCTTCAAGAGTGCTAAAATGCTTGCCAACCTTGAGCTACTAGTTTATGCTTATTACCTTGTTGGGTAATTAAATTTGTACCCTCTTCCACCTTAGTGATATAGCCAATAACACTGATTTTTTCGCTCAAGACAATTTTTTCATAATCGGCTTGTGGTATGGTAAACAATAGCTCATAATCTTCGCCACCATTAAGGGCGCAAGAAGTGCCACTGAGTCCAAATTCCATAGCCATTTCCTTTGTTTGGTTGTGTATAGGAAGCTTTTCGTCGTAGATAACACAACCCACATTGCTTTGGCGGCAAATATGCAAAATATCGGAACTCAAACCATCACTAATATCCATCATTGAGGTAGGAAGGATTTTGTTTTCTTGTAACCATTCGACCACATCTACCCTAGCCTCAGGTTTCAAGATTTTACCAATCACGTGTTCTTTTTGCTGTAGGTCAGGTTGAATCTTGGGATTCTCTAAAAAAATCCTTTTTTCTCGCTCCAATAATTGAAGCCCAATATAAGCGGCACCAAGATCACCTGTAGCACAAATAAGGTCGTTTACCTGTGCTTTATCTCGTGTAACAAAATTACTGTTGCTTACCTCGCCCACTGCTGTAACACTGATGATAAATCCTTTGGGGGAGGTACAGGTATCGCCACCTACCAAATCCACATTGTATTTATCGCAGGCCGCATAAACCCCTTCATAAAATTCGTCAAGTGCTTCTACCGAGAAACGATTGGAAAAGGCAACACTGATCGTGATATGAGATGGTGTAGCCATCATGGCGCATAAGTCCGAAACATTAACGGCTACAGCTTTATAGCCAAGATGCTTAAGCGGTGTATACATTAAATCGAAGTGAATGCCCTCGATAAGCATATCCGTCGTGATGACGGTTTGCTTACCAAAGTGATCAATGACTGCAGCATCATCACCTACACTCAGCATAGTGCTGGCTTGGCGGGTTTCGTTGTTTTGGGTGAGGTGTTGTATCAACCCAAATTCGCCCAGACTTTCTATTTCGGTACGTTCCATTTTTTCTTACTATTTCTTTTTGGTAACCATTAAAATAAGTGCATAAAGAATTACGCCAAATTGCAAAGCTAGCCCAACAAGCATCAACACTTTTAGATTTTCCCAGTGTTGTATTTTGGCCAATACGCCAAATAACACTAATGCCGAACTAAGTATCAGTAGCAATACAATGCGCTTTATTTTACTCATTTTATCTTCTCAATTTATTCGAGCGGCAAAATTAGGTTTAATCTCTTGCTTTTGGGCAATAAAAAAACCACTCGTTTTCGAGTGGTTTTTACCAAATTAAAAAAAATTACTTGCTATAGTAATCACTATATTTTATTACAGGCACATCAAATATACCTTCGGTGATATCTAATCCACCAGGACCTTTAAAGCTAAATTTACCTTTTACTCTAGTATCCGTAGATTCAGTAATTTCTATGGTACCTGTTTCGGCAGCCACTCCTGTTGTTGTTCCAACAGCAGTATATACAGCATTGTTTGAATTACCAGCCATTATATCGATTGTATATACCCCTTTATCCTTTGACGTTGTCGATAAAAAAATACCGTCAGGTGTAGATGTGATCGTTTTATAGCCAACAATTGAAAAAGACTTTATAGAAGCAACTTCTGTAAGATATGCATTGGATAAAGTTGCGGTATAGGACGATCCGTTTACTTTGGCTGTAAATGTACCTGTTGGTATCACTTTTGGCTTATTATTTTCTTCATTAAAAGGATTTTTACCTTTTTGCAAATCGCCCGAGTTGTACTCGCCCTTGCTGCAAGACATCAAGGAAACACTAGCCATCAAGGCAAATCCAAGACCTAATAATATTTTTTTCATAGTATCAATTAAAGACTTCGTAAAGATATAAATTTTATTATCTGCTGCAATTTTTTCTCTAAAAAAAATTACAAGTCCAGTTTTAATTTCAACTCAGCAAATTGTTTATCATCAATTTCGGATGGAGCGTCAATCATCACATCGCGGCCAGCATTGTTTTTGGGGAAGGCTATAAAATCACGGATACTTTCTTGTCCGCCCAGCAGTGCACATAGTCGGTCGAAGCCCAAAGCGATACCACCATGTGGCGGAGCGCCATATTCAAAGGCTCCCAATAAAAACCCGAACTTTTCTTGTGCTTCTTCGGTACTCATGCCCAATGCGGCAAACATTTTTTCTTGCAATTCGCGCTGATAAATACGGATAGAACCGCCGCCGATTTCTGTTCCATTCAATACCAAATCGTAGGCATTGGCTTTAATGTCATGATAAGGATGCTTATAATATTCGGCAGCATGGGCAATTTTAGGGTCATTGTTGATCATCACTTCTATTTGCTCAGGCTTAGGCGAGGTAAATGGATGGTGACGCGCTACCCAACGATTGCCCTCTTCGTCATATTCAAACAAGGGAAAGTCAATGACCCAAAGCGGTTTATACTCATCTGGATTGCGCATGCCCAATTTGTTGCCCATTTCTAGGCGCAATTCACTGATGGCTTTTCGGGTACGCAATTCATTTCCTGCCACTAAAAGAATTAAATCTCCTGATTGTGCGCCACAAAATGCTGCAATATTTTTTAGTTTTTCTTCATCAAAAAATTTGTCCACACTGCTTTTGAAAGTACCATCCGCATTGCATTTGATCAACAACAATCCTGTCATTCCTATTTGCGGGCGCTTCACCCATTCCGTCAATTCGTCGGTTTGTTTGCGGGTATACTCGCTGGCATTGGGCACACAAATAGCCAATACAGATTCTGCCTCGTTGGTTACTTTAAAGTCAACACCATGTAAAGCTTCGCAATAAATTCCATGGGCATTTGTAGCCACCGATGCGGTCACAAAGGGTGTTTTTAAGTTTTGGATTTTCATCTCAAACCGAATGTCGGGCTTGTCATTGCCATAATGCCACATGGCATCATCAAAAGTCATTCGCGGGAAAGCCCCTTCAATTTGTTTGCCTTTCAAATCTTCGAACACAAATTTGAAAAGGCCTTCAAAATTTTCTAAAATATCCTCTTGCTCTACAAAGGCCATTTCACAATCGATTTGGGTAAATTCGGGTTGTCTGTCGGCACGCAAATCCTCATCTCTAAAGCATTTTACAATTTGATAATAACGGTCGTAACCACTCACCATCAATAATTGTTTGAAGGTTTGAGGGCTTTGGGGCAATGCATAAAACTGACCTTCATTCATGCGACTAGGCACCACAAAATCACGGGCCCCTTCAGGAGTAGATTTAATTAAAAAGGGTGTTTCAATATCCCAAAAACCTTTACTGTCGAGGTAGTTGCGCACAGCACGATTTACCTTATACCGCAATTCCATATTACGGCGCAGCGTGGGGCGGCGAAGGTCGAGAAAACGATATTTCATGCGCAATTCATCTCCACCATCTGTATTTTCTTCGATGGTAAAAGGTGGAGTGGCAGATTTGTTGAGAATTTTAAAAGTATCCACCTCAATTTCAATATCACCTGTTGGAATTTTACTGTTTTTATTGCTGCGCTCAATGACTTTGCCCTGCACCTGCAACACAAATTCTCTTCCCAATGGCGTTTCGTCAAATTGTGCATTGAATTTTTCTCCAAAAACCAATTGGGTAATGCCATAGCGGTCGCGCAGATCAACAAAAGTGATGCTTCCAAATTTGCGAACAGTTTGTACCCAGCCACTAAGGGTTACGGGCTCATTTATATGATTGTTGCGGAGCTCGCCGCAATGATGTGTACGATACATAAAATAGACTTGAAAGGGGCTGCAAGATAAGGCAGTTACTGAATAATTAATAATGAAAAACGAATTATGATTTGCGCTTGCAGACGGGGCTTGAAACCGAATGCCACCCTCAGTCACTACCTATGTTGAAAAGGACTTCGTCAAGCACCTTTAGCCACCAATAAAAAATGCGTTCCAACAAAAGAAACGCATTTTAAAATGTAGTTGCTGTACAGATAATGAAGCAGGTTTTACAAGTGCATTCTATCTTTTTTAGCTAAAAGTTCTTCAACGGTTTCGCGATACAATTCATCAGGGACACAGCAATCAACGGGACAAACCGCTGCACACTGTGGCTCTTCATGAAAGCCTTGGCATTCTGTACACTTATCGTGAACGATGAAATAAACATCGTTAGAAACGGGTTCATTTTTTTTGCTGGCTTCGATGCTGCTACCGTCTGTAAGGGTAAACATTCCTTTCACGCCCGTACCATCAGCCATCGTCCATTCTACACCACCTTCGTAAATGGCGTTATTGGGACATTCGGGTTCACAAGCGCCGCAATTAATACATTCGTCAGTTATTTTTATAGCCATTGCTAAATAATAGTTTGATTTTGTTGGCGCAAAGTTACAATTTCGCAGTTAGAAAAAAAGAGCGGATGAAAAACGTACAAGAGAAAATTGATTATTTGGTGTTGCTTGGCGAGTATATGCAGGGCCAAAGTGAGGATTGGGAAAGCGCCAAAGAGATGGCTGTACAAGGCAATCAATGGTTTACAGCAGCTCAAATAGACATCGCTGTTAAAAATATTGTAACTAATTTCTTACAGGCAGATAAGCTAAATCAATGGGTAACGAATTATCCTTCTGTGGGCGAGGCTAAAATTGTGGGCATCACCATGGCAGGTAATATTCCTTTGGTGGGTTTTCATGACTTTTTATGTGGCTACCTCTCAGGGCATAGTTTACGTTTAAAATTATCCAGCAAAGACAGTGTTTTACTGAGGCATTTGCTACAACAATTAAGCAAATGGGATGAGGACATACTGCAACAAATACAATTGACCGACAATCTGCGCCAATGCGATGCTTATATTGCCACAGGCAGTAATAATACTGCCCGATATTTTGAGCAATATTTCGAAAAATATCCGCACATCATTCGTAAAAATCGCTGTTCGGTGGCTTTACTCGATGGCAGCGAAAGCAAAGAAGAATTAGCCGCTCTGGCTGAGGACCTTTTTTTATATTTCGGGCTGGGCTGCCGCAATGTAAGCCAGATATGTATACCCAAAGGCTATGATTTTCAGCTACTTTTCGAAGCATTTGAACCTTATAGGGATTATATCAACCACAATAAATACCGTAATAATTACGATTATTATTTGGCTATCTATCTCCTCAATAAAGTACCCTACCTCAGTAATGATTGCGTATTATTGGTGGAGAATGATGTTCCCTTCTCGGCTGTAGCCGTTTTGCATTACCGATATTATGAAGATAAAATGGCCTTGATGAACGAATTAAAGCAAAGCCAAGACATACAATGTGTGGTGGCCAAAGGGGCGATACCATTTGGGGCGGCGCAAATTCCATCTTTAAGCGATTTTGCAGATGGCGTGGATACAATGGCTTTCTTGACAAACATTTAAAAACAAAAACCAACTGATACATGGAATTTTTTACTTTGGCCCTGTTGGCTATAACCATTGGCGTTTCGTATTGGGCATTTAACGATGGGCAATTAATGGATAAACTGTTGTTGTATCCCAAACGCATGAACAGCCCAGCCGAGTATTACCGCTTTATTAGCAATGGTTTTGTGCATGCCGACTGGCAACACCTTATTTTTAATATGGTGACGCTTTATTTTATTGGTAGTTATGTGGAGCAGTATTTTGCCTTATTGGGCAACCGAAACTTGTATCTGTTTCTTTATCTCTTCGGTGTAGTAGCCTCAGCCATTCCCTCCTTTATCAAACATCGCAGTGATCCTTATTACCGTTCATTGGGCGCATCAGGTGGTACATCAGCTGTTTTATTTTCAATGGTTTACACAAGCCCTTGGCTAAAAATTACTTTCTTTTTTGTACCGATGTGGTCAATCCTTTTTGCTGTATTGTATGTTGTCTATTCTATTTACATGTCGCAACAACGCCGCGATAACATTAACCATGATGCCCATTTGTGGGGTGCTGTATTTGGCTTTGTATTTACTTATGCCTTCGACCCCTCGCATGGTGCCTATTTTATGCAGCAAATAATGCATCCGCCCTTTTAAATGAGGCCCTATTCTAGCTTTTTGATGAAAAAGATGTGTTTTTCGAAAAAATAATTAAAAAATTTTGTTCATTTTAGAATAAAGCAATTACCTTTGCAATCCATTTGAAATTTTAGATCAAAGAAAGATAATGCCAACTATACAACAATTAGTAAGAAAAGGTCGCGAGCAAATACGTGCGAAATCTAAATCTCGTGCATTGGATGCTTGTCCACAACGTCGTGGTGTTTGTACTCGTGTATATACTACTACTCCTAAGAAACCAAACTCGGCTCTTCGTAAAGTAGCGAAAGTACGTTTGACGAACAAAATTGAGGTTATTGCCTACATCCCAGGTGAAGGTCACAATCTTCAAGAGCATAGCATCGTATTGATTCGTGGTGGTCGTGTTAAGGATTTACCAGGGGTACGTTACCATATTGTACGTGGTGCATTGGATACTGCGGGTGTAAAAGACCGTAAACAAAGCCGCTCTAAATACGGTACTAAGAAAGAAAAAGCTAAGAAAAAATAATTTAATTACACTATTTAATATCATTAATAGAACATGAGGAAGGCACAAGCCAAAAAGATCCCTTTAGCTCCGGATCCTAAATTCAACGATAAAAACGTAACTCGTTTTGTAAATTGCCTTATGTGGGGTGGAAACAAAACAGTTGTTTTGAGTGCATTTTATAATGCATTAGATAAAGTATCTTCTATCACTAGCGAAGATGGATACGAAGTGTGGAAACGCGCTTTGGTAAATGTAACACCTGCAGTAGAGGTTCGTAGCCGTCGTATTGGTGGTGCCACTTTCCAAATTCCTTCGGAAGTTCGTCCTGACCGCAAAATATCTTTGAGCATGAAATGGTTAATCCGTTTCTCTCGCGAGCGTAATGGTAAAACTATTGCTGATAAATTAGCAAATGAAATCGTTGCCGCTTCTAAAGGTGAAGGTGGAGCAGTGAAGAAAAAAGAAGATACACATCGTATGGCAGAAGCCAATAAGGCCTTCTCTCATTTCAAAGTATAATTCTAAAGATAAGCTTTAATACCTTAAACGCTTCGTTACTGTAACAGTTTCGAAGCGTTTTTTTATACTTTAAACGCTGAGCTTATCCCTATCAGTTACAAATATTCAACAGGACCCTTAATATATCTCTTCTAATTTACCTTATTTTGCAGCCAATGAATTGGGTTAAAAAAATATTAGGCAGTATTTACCTCTGCTATTTTCTATTCTTATTTATCATGACTATGTTGCCCGTATATGTGGCTGCATTAGTGATACATAATTTGCCCGAACCTAAGCGCAGCAAAGCTTTACACAATATTTTCAAAATATGGATGGGCCTTTTTATGCCTTTGGTTTTTTGCCCTGTAAGGCGCAAAGGAGCAGCTCATTTCGAAAAAGGGAAAACCTATGTAGTGGTGTGCAACCACAGCTCTTTTATGGATGTACCGGTGAGCAGCCCTTGGATACCCGGAGCTAATAAAACCCTTGCCAAAATCGAAATTGCCAAAGTGCCGCTCTTTGGTACTATTTATAAATTGGGTAGTATTTTGGTGGACAGAAATAATGAAAAAAGCCGCAAAGAAAGTTTTGCTGCCATGCGCGAAACCTTACAACTGGGATTGCATCTTTGCCTATACCCTGAGGGCACAAGAAATAAGCAGGATAATCATCTTCAGCCTTTTCAGGATGGGGCTTTTGTAGTGGCTATACGCGAACAAATGCCCATAATGCCGGCACTCATTTTTAACACAGGAAAAATATTACCGCCCAATAATCATTTTTGGGCTTGGCCTTCGGCAATACCTTTTCATTTTTTAGAACCGATTCCCACCGCCGGACTATCCTTAAGAGATTTACCCGAATTGAAGGAAAAAACTTGGCAATTAATGAACGATTATTACCTCCAACACAAAAGCTAATGCAGAAAAGTTTTTCGATAATAGGCACAGGAAATATGGCTTGGTTTTTAGCCGAAAAGCTGAGTGCTGCAGGGCATCACTTTGTTGGGGTTTATGGCCGAAATAAGCTTGAAGCAAATCGTATTGCTGAGACATTTAATGGGGTAGCCTACCACTCAATTTCTGAAATAAAAGACAGTGAAGACCATTTTTGCTTTATTGCCGTTAAAGACAATGCCATAGCCACAATGGCTTCGCAAATGAACTGTACCAAAACGATACTCATCCATACTGCTGGCGCATCTTCTATAGCAATACTACAAGCATCGGCCAAGCATTATGGTTCATTTTGGCCCATCTATTCGATTGTCCAAACCCATACATCTTTGCCAAAAGACATTCCCATTGCCATCCAAGGGAATAATCTTGATACGCAGAATGCATTATTAGAACTCGCCAAAAGCCTCTCCAACAATGCATTTGCAGCAAGCGAAAAACAGCGCAATACTTTGCATTTGGCCGCCGTTTTTGCCAACAATTTTACCAATCATCTTTTGGCCATTGCCGAAGATATTTGCGATAGCGAAAAAATATCCTTTGATTATCTACAGCCCATATTGAAGCAAACTTTTGATCGATTATCCAGCCAAACAGCCAAAGAATCGCAAACAGGGCCAGCTATTCGAGCTGACGTGGCCAGTATGCAAAGCCATCTTGACCTATTAAAAAACCAAGAAAACTACCGCCTGTTATACCAAAGCCTCTCAGATTCTATAAGAAAGATGTATAACCAGAATGAGGAATAAAGGCTGCGAAGCTTTACCTTTGCAAACCTAACAGAGCAATTGATTTTAAAAAATGTATACCTTAAAAATAAATTTTGAACAGCAGGGACTTGAACCCCAAACGCTCGAAAATATCCCAGGCGGACAGAGTGTTTTGGAAGTATTGCTGGATAATAATATTGAACTGCACCACAATTGTGGTATGGTGAGCGCTTGCAGTACTTGCCATCTTTACGTAAACGAAGGCGAGCATATTTTCCCTGAAATAACAGACCGCGAAGAAGATTTTATTGACCGTGCTCGTAACCCGCGCATCAACTCTCGATTGGGCTGCCAATGTGTGCTCAATAAAGACGAAAATGGCGTAGTAAGCGTTACCCTACCCGATCAAACCCTCATTTACGGAGATTAATTTCTCCAAAGCATCCTCACATTTTTACAAAAAAACGACATGTACGAACCACCCATTAACTGGAACGACTACGAAGATATTGCCCTGAAATTGTACGAAAAATTTGGTGACGATTTTGGCGAAAGCAAAATTTACCGCCTCCGCTTTACCGACTTACTGGAATGGGTGCTACAACTACCCCATTTCGAGGGCAAGCGCGAAGATTGTAACGAAGGACACCTAGAAATGATCCAAAGCAGCTGGGTGTATGAATGGCGCGATAACCAAAAATAAACAATGAACGTACTCGAACTTTTTGCCCCTATTCGGACTTTTGTATTTGATATCGACGGTGTCATGACCGACGGTTCGCTGTTGGTTACCGAAACGGGTGACCTCTTGCGCAGCATGAATATCCGTGATGGCTATGCTACTGAATTGGCGGTAAAAAAAGGCTACAATGTGTGGGTGATTAGTGGTGGTAAGCAAGAAGCACCTGCCATTCGCTTGCGTAAACTGGGGGTAACAGAAACACATATTGCTGTGCCCGACAAAAAGAAATTATTACTAGAGCTTTTTGAAAAATATAAGGCCGAGCCAGCACAAGCATTGTATATGGGCGATGACATTCCTGACTATGCCGTGATGCAGATTTGCGGTTTGCCTACCTGCCCCGCCGATGCTGCGCCCGAAATCAAATCTGTTGCCCAATACATTTCACCCCTCAATGGTGGTGCGGGTTGTGTACGTGATGTGATAGAAAAAGTACTTAAACTCAATGGCGACTGGGATTTGCCTGAATAAAAAAATGCCCTACTTTTTAGGGTAGAGCATTTTATAATCCATTCTTACTTTTCCGTTGGTAATATCATCCAGCTTCTTTTTCATTAAACGTTTTTTGAGTGGAGCGATATAATCAATAAATAATTTGCCGTCGATATGGTCATACTCGTGCAAAATTACGCGAGCGGTAATGCCATCAAATTCGGCCTCTTGTGGCACAAAATTTTCATCGACATAACTAAGGCGCACACGCTCGCCGCGCAGCACATCTTCACGCACTTTAGGAATACTGAGGCAACCTTCATTATAAGCCCAGGGCTCGCCCGTTTCTGCTATTTTATGCGCATTGATAAATACCGCTTTAATGCCTTTTTCATTTGGGAATTCCTTTTTATCATCCTCATCAAAACCTTCTACAATTTGTACGGTATCTACTACAAACAAGCGAATGGCTTTGTTGATTTGCGGAGCAGCAACACCCACGCCATTGCTGTGGTACATGGTTTCCCACATATCGGCAATCAGTTTTTTTAATTCGGGGTACTCCGGCGTAATATCAGGGCACATAGTGCGCAAAACGGGATGTCCGTAGGCTACAATTGGTAATTTCATGATGCGGTCTTCTTTGTAATGTCTATTGAGTGGGCGAAGTTAAGTAAATAATCAAGATTGGTTTTGCAGGTATTCTTGAAGCATTATAGTGGCGCTCATTTCGTCGATATTGCCTTTTATTTGTCGTTCCTTTTTCTTCATGCCCATGGCCACCATAGCCGCCGACGCCATTTGCGACGTAAATTGTTCATCGATCGTTTCAATGGCTAATTGGGGGAAAACCTTCTTGAAATTTCGGATAAATTTATCGACAAGAGGCGTAGCATCAGTTGCGGTATTATCTAAAGCAAGGGGATAACCAATAAGGACTTTTTCGAGCTCCTCAGTTTTGACATATTGTTTGAGCCAATAAATTAAGCCTTCTGAATCGACCGTAGTCAGTCCGGTAGCAATAATTTGCAAAGGATCGGTAACGGCAATACCCGAGCGCTTTTTACCATAATCGATACATAAGATTCTTGCCACAATAATAATGCTGTTTTTGAAAAAAATTAATTGACCATCACCCAGCTAAAACCAAAACGCAACATGGCATTTTGCGCATGGTAACCCTTGCTGATCACAAGATTGTTATGGAATAACTGCTGTACCTGATCAAACATGATATAGGCTCTAAACCGTTTGATGTTGAAATTAAAAAACACAGAAGCCTCTGGTATATTGCTTACACGATAGGTGTTTTGCAGATAAAATTGATTGAAAAAAGGCGAATAGCCATTAGCATAATAAGCACTATGGTAGCGAACTTCAACGCCAGAGGCTATTTTTAATTGCTTTTTAAAAATGGCTGTTTCAATAGCCAGTTGATGGCGACCAACAAATTGGGGAACATTAACAGGCGCAGCATTGCTTTGCTGTTGATAGAGCCATTCATTATCCATCCTAAAACGGCCAAACTGAAATATTTTACGCAACCATAACTGAGTCAAAGAAAATGCTGTGGCCGATTGGCTGGGCTTTTGAGCTTCATTAAGATATAAATAATTGTTCATTAAGTAGTTTTGGAAACCAGCAGATAATTTGTAGCGACTACTATATAATTGAGCAAATAATTTGGTACTACTTTCTTTGTCAAAATTATGGTTGCGGGCCCAGTATTGGTTTTGATAAATGGTGAAATTATAGGGCGCATTATTCAATTGTTGGCTTGCTCCCAACTTTACCGTACCCCATTTTTCGCCCAAATCTTTAGCAATAGCTGCATCTAGCAAAAAATTACCCGCAGCCGAACCTGTTACAAAAAGTTGTGCATTGGCCTCAAAAGCCCATTGCTTGGCTTTGATGGCTTCTTTGCGCAAGCTGCCGACCAAATAATTACTCCATACATTATCCTCTTGTTTGCCGACAATATATTGGGTATTAAACTGGTCAATTCTATTGCCTACACCTGCATTAAACAGAATAGGGTTATCAACATTGCCCAACAAGCCATTGAGTAAAAATCGGTTATCTACATAAAACCATTCTTGGCGCATATACACCGAATCGCCGGTGGCAAATTGGCGTTGAAAAAATGCAGCATAGCGCAAAGAATCTGGTTTGACATCTTTAAACTGATAGCGCTGAGAACCCATCTCCGCTTTGTGACTAATCCTAAAGCGAGACTTTAATTTGATGTCGAATTGGGTGGAATCGTCATTGTAAGTGGTATCCTTTCTGCCCCAAGAATAAGCCTGCTCTAGTTTAATCGTAAAATCGCGCTGTAATGTCGTTACGGGCGAACGAGCCGTGTTATAGCCGGTAGTGAAAAAAGCTACGGGAATGGTTTTACGATCGGCATATTGGCTGTTATTAAAAAATGTATCTGATAGCACACCGCCATTTTCATCATGCTGTTGCTTGTTGTAGCTGGCGGCAGCGTACAATTCATATTTTTTGGAAGGGGATTTATAATTGGTCGTCCAATAAAAATTATCGTGGTTATTGCGCTGGGTATAATAATAGCCTGGCGTATTGATCTTACGATAATTTACGGCCATATTCCAATGAGGCTTGATATTTTGGGTGTGAAATATTTGAGCCATTTGCTCCGATTTGCTGCCCAAATTATACGTAAAATCAGAGTAGGGTTTGGTGGTATTGAAATAGTGCAGACTGTCGATATGAAAACGCAAGGCGTCAAAACTATGATAGCCAAGAGACAAGCCCACTGGGTTCTGGGGTGTAAACAAAAGATGAAAACTTGGGCTGCCTAAATTACCTAAATCACGATACCAAGCTTGGCAAAACGGCCGGCGATGGATGTTGTTTATAGAAGTATCGGGGTATAATGCTACAGAAGAAAAAACCTTAGTGCTGTAAATCTGTGCGTCCTCATTTTCCCAGTCACTCGTATTGGTTTTTTTCCCAGCCGAATCATTGGAATTGCCAAAATTTGTAGCCCGTGACCCACCCGTTGGTAATTGGGCCACAGCATTTTGTGCTAGTAAGCTAGCCATACAAACAAAGGCAATAAAATATCGGTAGAGAGATAACAAATGTTTCGTTTTTTGTCGATTAGGAGCAAAGTTAAGTTTTTGACATCAAAGGATTAATGGTGATTTTTAAAATTGTGCTTACTTTCCGTTTTTAAAAAACACAGAATTGGTCTTTAATAAAATAAAATCGCTGCTGCACATCCCTAAAGAAGAAGATGAACAAAGCACTTACCAAGAAATAAAAGAGGGTGTTTTCTTTCGTGGGCATAACCTTTGGCTTTTGGCTTTGGCCATGTGCATTGCCTGTATTGGACTCAATACCAACAATACAGCGGCTGTCATTGGGGCAATGCTTATTTCGCCGCTTATGGGACCTATTGTTGGTTTGGGCTTTGGCTTTGGCATTGGCAGTAGAAGTATGGTTCAAATCAGCCTGTATAATTGGGGTATTATGGTGGCTACCAGCCTTATTGCCTCGTCTTTATATTTTTTAATATCCCCCTTCGATTTTACTACAGACCAGTTAAACAGTTTTAAAGAAGGTTCTATTTTTGATGTACTATTAGCCTTTTTTGGTGGGCTAGCAGGATTTTTAGGCATCACGCGCCGCGAAGCGATCAAAGTCATTGCTGGTGTTGCTGTAGCAACGGCTTGTATTCCGCCATTGTGCACAGCAGGATATGGCTTGGCTACTTTGCAATGGGAATACTTAGCTGGAGGACTCTATTTTTATTTGATCAATTGTTTTTTTATTGGTTTGGGGACTTGGATATTGAGCATTGTTATGGGTTACAGAAAGGCATTTTCTGAAAAGCAACACCATAATAAAAAAGCTACCTTTTGGCTGAGCATGGCCTCCCTACTCCTTATCATACCCAGTATCTATTTAGCCTCAAAAAAATGGGAGCGCGAAACGCTCAAGCGCAACTCAAATAATTACCTCGAAGCCATTCATCGCCAATATCCCGAATTGGTCATTATACAACACGAAGTTTTTCAGTCAGAAGGCAAAAACTACATGAGCCTTTCGGTACTCAATGACAGCGCTACCCTATCCAGCGATATTATTAAAAAAACGCAATCTTTAAACAAAGACATCGAAATTCAATGGCATTTTGCACCCAATAACACCCTCAATGAAATAAAACTTTTACAAAGGCGTATGGACAATTTGCAAAGAACAATGCAGCAACAAGATTCTTCATTACAAATACAACAAGACTCATTGGCTAAAATAGAATAGGCTATTTTTTAACAGCAGATGACTACTTATTTTTAGCAATGACCTTACCTTTAGCCCTCCAATGCGCCAACACCTTATCCTCTATATCTTTTGCATGTGCTGCATCAGCAATGGTTTTGCCCAGCAGATTAAAGGTGCAGTGCAAGATCGTGAGGCAAAGGCTCCCTTGGCAAATGCCCAATTGGTGAACATCTACGACAACAGCCTTGTATTTACAGACAGCAATGGCGCCTTTACCATAAATGCCCAAAAAGGAGAATTACTCGAAGTGAGGATGGCAGGATACAAAATCACCCGTTTCCGGATATCCCAAGGCCATGTACCTTCCTATTTTAAGATATACCTTGATAAAATTGTGGTGTTGGATACCGATCGATTTGCCCATAGCAATCTAACACAATACCAAATAGACAGTATTAAAAATCATGAATTGTATCGATCTGCCCTCAATTATCCTCGCATGACGAGTTTCGAGCAATTAGAAAGCCCCTTTACAGCCCTGAGCCGTAGCAACCAATTGAAATGGAAATTCCAAGAGAGCTATGCCATGTTTGAACGAGAAAAATTTATCGACTTTACCTTCAACGAAAATTTAGTAAAAGAATTAACTGGCCTCGAAGGAGAAGACCTTAAGAAGTATATGAAGCGCTACCGCCCAAGCTACGAAGCATTGCGCAATTTGAGTTTGTACGACTATTACAGCTATATCCGCTACACGGCCGAGCGTTTTCGCCGTATAAGCAAACCCAATTCACCCCGTAATTCTGGATAATGTTTAGCTTTCTTTAGCAGTAAAAAATAGTCCCTCGCGGCAATTAACTGTAATTTTGCAACCTTTCATATAAGTAAAAACAAGTCAACATGGATTCGCTCGATACGATCAATATTTCCCAAATCGTTACCGTAAGCCTAACGCTTTTTGCGGTGATTGATATATTAGGCTCAATCCCCATTCTTGTTTCCTTAAAAAAGAAAATGGGCGATATCAGCGCCGTACAGGCCACTTTAGTTTCGGGCGGCTTAATGCTGTTGTTCTTTTTTGCGGGAGAAAAAGCACTGAAATTTATGGGGCTAGATGTGAGTTCCTTTGCCATTGCAGGTTCTATCGTCATATTCATTTTGGCCATTGAAATGGTATTGGGTCATGAGATTTTCAAGGCCGACAAAGATTCTAAATCGGGCAGCATTGTGCCGATTGCCTTTCCCATCATTGCTGGTTCGGGTACGCTCACCACTATTGTTTCGCTCAAAGTGGTGTATCATCAGTACAATATCCTTATTGGTATTTTGATTAATTTGATTATCGTATTTGCTTGTTTGCGCTCTATCAATTTTATCGAAAAATTATTAGGCCCTTCTGGGATTGCGGTTGTGCGCAAGTTTATGGGTGTGATTCTTTTGGCCATTGCCATAAAGATTTTTAAAAGCAATGTGAATTTGTAAAATGCTTACTTATTTTGGATGCTGAAAATCAACCAAGCTTCATAAGGATTTTCCTCAAATCCCCAATTATCCATTACTTTTGCGTTCATCATTTTTAATAGCGTAAAAATAAAATAGAGAGATATGTTTGATAGTTTAAGCGAGCGGCTCGAATCGGCCTTTAAACAACTAAAAGGTGAAGGCCGTGTAACGGAAATCAACGTAGCAAGTACCATCAAAGACATCCGCCGTGCATTGATAGACGCGGACGTAAACTTTAAAATAGCCAAAGAATTTACCGATAAAGTAAAAGAGAAAGCACTGGGTGAAAAGGTATTAACAGCCGTTTCGCCAGGGCAATTGATGGTCAAAATCGTAAAAGATGAATTGACTGAATTGATGGGTGGCACGGAGGCCGAATTTGATGTTAGTCATCGTCCTACCATCATTCTCATCGCGGGTTTGCAAGGTTCGGGTAAAACAACCTTCTCGGGCAAATTAGCCCATTACCTTAAAACAAAAAAAGGCAAAAAACCATTATTGGTGGCTTGTGACATCTATCGTCCTGCGGCCATTAACCAATTGCAGGTATTGGGCGAGCAAATCAAAGTGCCAGTCTATGCCGAACTCGAAAATAAAAATGCAGTCAGCATTGCGCAAAATGCTCTTGCGCAAGCCAAAACAGACGGCAACAACATCATCATCATCGATACTGCCGGTCGCTTAGCGATTGACGAGGTAATGATGCAAGAAGTGACCGATGTCAAAAATGCGATCAACCCACATGAAATTTTGTTTGTTGTCGATTCGATGACTGGACAAGATGCTGTAAATACGGCCAAAGCCTTCAACGACCGTCTTGATTTTACAGGCGTTGTATTGACCAAATTGGATGGTGATACCCGCGGTGGTGCGGCACTCACCATTAAATACACGGTAAATAAGCCTATCAAGTTTGTGAGCATGGGCGAAAAGCTGGATACGCTAGATGCCTTTTACCCAGAGCGTATGGCGCAGCGTATCCTTGGGATGGGTGATATCACTACCCTTGTAGAGCGTGCTCAGGCTCAGTTTGACGAGGTGCAAGCCAAAAAAATCGAAAAGAAAATTCGTGCCAACAAATTTGACTTCGAAGATTTTAAAGACCAATTGCAACAAATCAAAAAGATGGGGAACATCAAAGATTTGTTGGCAATGATACCCGGTGTGGGCAAAGCGATTAAAGACATTGATATTAGCGACGACGCCTTTAAAGGCATTGAAGCCATGATTAATTCGATGACGCCTTTTGAACGCAACAACCCTGACAGTATTGACACCAAACGCCGTGCAAGAATTGCCAAAGGTTCTGGAAAAGATATTTCAGAGGTCAATGCCTTTATGAAACAGTTTGACCAAATGCGCCAAATGATGGGGCAGATGAACAAATTTAAAGGTATGGGTGGCCCTGGTGGTATGGGACTACCCGGCATGGGTGGCATGGGTATGCCTGGTGGCATGGGCTTACCTTTTGGAAAGAAATAGTAGTTAAAATGTTGGGTGTTTAATGTTTAATGTTTAATGCTTAATGTTTAATTGCTATTTTTCGATAATTTTTCATTTTCAACTTTCAATCATCTAGTGGAATATTTACTCAGTGCCGACGCACTTATTAGTTTACTCACCTTGACCATTCTCGAAATTATTTTGGGAATCGACAATGTGATATTTGTATCTATTATTATGGGGCGCATACCCCAAGAAAACCGCAAAAAAGCCCGCCTTTACTGGATGGTTTTTGGTATTGCCACCCGTATTTTATTATTGATGGCACTAGGATGGTTATTAGGCCAGAAGGGCAAAGCTTTGTTTACTATTATGGACAAAGGTTTTGATATTTCTAGCTTAGTAATGATTGGCGGTGGATTGTTTTTATTGTTTAAAACCGTAATGGAAATCCATCACAAATTAGAAGGTGATGAGGATGCGCTTGAGGCAGATGTAAAGAAAAAATCAGGTGGCTTTGCTAAAGCAATGACCCAAATTGTTTTGGTGGACATGGTCTTTTCTTTTGATAGCGTAGTAACGGCTACAGGTATTGCAAAGCACCTCGAGGTAATGATTATTGCGGTGGTTATTGCCATGTTTGTGATGTTCTTTTTCAGCGATAACATTGCCAAGTTTATTGCTAAACACCCAACACTCAAAATGCTCGCATTATCATTCTTAGTAATGGTGGGTATGGTATTGGTGGTAGAAGGCTGGTCGCCCGAAAAAGCGCACGATTTGCACCTTAAAAATTATGTTTATTTTGCAATGGCATTCTCTTTTGCTGTAGAACTCATCAATATGAAAATGCGCAAGAAATCGACTCCTGTAAAACTGCAAGAACCTGATCCGGAAGATGTGCCGGAGGATATTGCGTAGTCATTATCTATAAATAAACAACAAAAAATGCTGCACCATTTGTGCGGCATTTTTTGTTTATACGCATGCCCTTTTCGAGCCTATTGTTGTGCATGTAGGCTGTGCAAAAAAAAGCCCTACTGGCTATAAAAAATCCGCCAACTCTTTGCTTGAGTTGGCGGATAAAAATATTATAGTGTTGAAAAAACTAAGGGAAAATACCCAATTGCTCGTAAGCCACACCTATTTTGTTGATAGAGCTTACAAAAGCAGCGGTACGCAAGTCATCTGCACCCGTAGAAAGCAATGACTCACGAATTTCGTGGTAAGAGCCAATCATCGTGTCTTCAAGTCCTGAGTAAACCAAATCAATTTCATCTGGACCGTGTTGAATTTGACGGCGCTCAACGTCATCTAACTTTTTACCGATCAAATCTTCAAAAGATTTAACGATAGCAGCATTTTGGTTTTCGCTAAAGCGTTTTTCTAAACGACCAAAACGCACGTGACTTAAGTTTTTCAACCATTCAAAATAGGATACGGTAACACCACCTGCATTCAAATACATATCGGGCACCACAATAACACCTTTCGCGTTCAATACGACATCAGCATCTGGTGTTAAAGGTCCGTTAGCTCCTTCACCAATGATTTTAGCTTTGATACGTGTAGCATTATCACCATTAATAACCGCTTCTAAGGCAGCTGGAATCAAAATATCACAATCTACTTCTAAAGTATCGAGGCTATTTTTGATATCAGTAGCACCTGGGAAACCAAGAATTGAGCCTGTAGATTTGCGATGAGCCAATACATCTTCAAGATTCAAACCTTTCTCACTGTAAATACCACCTTCATATTCAGCAAGACCTACCAAAATAGCACCTGCTTCGGCAAAAAACTTTGCAGCGTGGTAACCAACATTTCCTAAACCTTGCACCACAACTCTTTTTCCTTCAATGCCCGTTGTCAATCCAACTCTTTGCATGTCTTCTGCAACATTCACCACTTCGCGTATGCCGTAGAAAATACCTAAGCCTGTTGCTTCTGTACGTCCATTCACCCCACCTTGGCTTACAGGCTTACCGGTTACACAACCCATTGCATTAATGTCTCCAGGGTTTAATGTAGCATAAGTATCGGCAATCCAGCCCATTTCGCGCGCACCTGTTCCGTAATCTGGCGCAGGTACATCAACACCAGCACCAATAAAATTTTTCTTAACCAATTCCGCAGCATAACGACGCGTAATTTTTTCTAACTCGTAAGGAGTATATTTTTTTGGATCGATACGGATACCGCCTTTTGCACCACCAAATGGTACATTCACAATAGCACATTTATACGTCATCAATGCAGCCAAAGCCATCACCTCATCTTGGTTTACATCCATACTATAACGGATACCCCCTTTACAAGGCAATTTATGGTGAGAGTGTTGTACGCGGTATGCTTCGATTACTTCTACCTGATCACCGATACGTACCGGAAATTTCATTCTGTATACCGAGTTACAAGCCTTAATTTGCTCTAAGATTCCTTTTTCGAAACGAGTGTATATAGAAGCTTTATCAAAATTACGCTCCACACCTTGGAAAAAACTGTACGTTCCTGACATGATTTTTAACTGTTTGTTTTTTTTGATTTAATAGATTATTTTTTTGATTCTAAATTTTTCAACCTCTTTTCTAAGTAGACCAAGAATGCGAAAATTCCTGCAAATATAGTGGCTAAAACAAAAACCACAACGTATATTTTACCATTACTACGCATATCTACAGCCATATCTTGGGCACTTACTTCGCTCGCCATCAAAAGCAACACAATTAAAAGAGAAAACAACTTATTCATGGATTGAAAATTTCTTAGTTGATATAATTTAATTCTTCATTTTTGTTATGTTCTAAAAGCATTATGCGCCTTAATAATGCCGACAACCAAAAGCCCATCAATATCCAACCGAGAACAGCTGGGTAAAACACCAGTCGCATTCTACTATCTAGATCATAATTACTAAAAGCTGGATTACCACCATTACCGGGATGGAGTGAATCTACCATTCTTGGTAAAATGAAAATGAGTGGAATCATGAGGGCAAATATAAAAATGTTGTATACCGCACTAATTTTGGCGCGCTTATCTTCATCTTTAATACCACTTCGCAATACCCAATAGGCAAAATAGGTGAGCATGCACAAGGCGGTACCCAATTGTTTCGGATCATTGCTCCAGGCTGCACCCCAAGTGTATTGAGCCCATTCCATACCCGTGAGCATTCCTAAAATACTGAAGAAAATACCAACAGAGGCTAGTGCAGAAGAGTATATGTCGTGTATAGGATTGCTAGAACGCAGGTATGCTAGAGCATAATAAGCCGAGGCTGCAAAAAGAACAATCATGGTAAACCACATGGGTACATGAAAGTAAAGGTTACGAATCGTTTCGTTCAATATTTCACGGGCTGGCACTTGGCCTAATAATCCTTCAAAAAAGGAATAAAACAATAAAACGGCACAAAGCACTTTCCACCAGTATTGGCGCATCGATGTTTAAAATTTTGCCAAAGGTAAAGGATAAAATCGAGTGCAGAAAGGCAAAATTAATTTATACAGAAAATGAACATTACTATACTACATGCGTGGCCTTATTTACCCATTCGACACACTTGACGGACCATTTTGAAGCCATTTTCGGATTCAATACTTATCAGGTAGAACCCAGCAGCCAATTCGTTTTCAAATGTCCACTGAATTTGTTTTGCGGCTACACAATTCTTTTGCGCCACAACTTTACCTAATGGATCGTACAATTTCATCGTTATTGCACCTTTTAGGTGATCATCCTTCAGTTCAATAAACATTTCATTCCCGAAAGGATTAGGATAAATATTGGCTTTGGCAACTGCCATTTCCTCAATGCTGCTGGTTTGTTCGGTAACAGTAACACATAATTTGGCCACACCACAATATTGGTCGGTAACACTCACGCAATAGGTGCCTGAGGCTAAAGAATCAGGATTAATTTTCGATGAGCTGTAACCAGCAGGACCTGTCCATAAAATCGTGTAAGGAGCCAAACCGCCACTAATGGTTAAAGTAATTTTGCCTTTTTTACCGCCTATGCCTGGGCCCGAAGAAACAGTAGCCGTAAGGTTTGCCGCTGAAGTGCTCATTGCAATCGATACTAAAAGTAATGTTGAGAATATAGCTTTCATAAAAAGTTGTTTGATAATTAAATTATTGCAGTTTAACGGCCGACTCTTTGATGACCTGATCCAATGAATGGAACATTCCTGCTTCAATGGCTTCATTAGCGATGAGGTAATTTTCTTGCTTGTCTTTATCGATGATGACAATTTGCGCTTTTTTATAATCCCCTTTTTGAATCAAGCTTAGTTCATTTTTTTGCTCGTCAATTTGATAATAATTGGCATGGGCGTCGAGTAGGCAAATTTTGTCGTTTGGTCGATTGATTAAAGTAAAATATTGTGTGAAAGGCATCTTTATTTCAGCCTTGTTTTTCCAATTATTGCCTTTGTATTCTTTTATCCATAACTGCCCCTGATTGCATACACCCATTACGAGGGTATTTGATTTTACAATATCAAAAAAGCAATTTTCTAGGGTATTGTTTACTTCCAACATTCGCTCCCATGGGTCATTTGGTGCAGCTATAGGCATATCAAAACTAGCTTGACCCCAATCTTCATTCGTCCAATCCGCTCTTGCTGTGCTCCAATCTTTAATACTAATCTTTTTAATCGCATCATAGCGGCCATTCATACTATTCAGTATCCAATTGACAGCAACACATTCATCGGCATGGATATCAAATGCAAGTGGATTAAATGGCTCTGTATATTCTCTGCCAATGGGGAATAGTCTTTTCTTTGCTCCCTTTAATTTTTGACTTACCGAACCAGAATACAATGTGGCTAATTGCGTTTCATCATCAACAGTAAAAAAATAAAATTGACCATCTTCAATAATAATTTTACGCTCTATACGCCATTGCGCTTGAGCATAAAAAATGCAGGTAAAAAAAGCCAACAGCGCTAACAGTGTTTTTCTCAAAATGTGCCTTTCCATAATTTACCAGGTTGTGATGGTTTCTGATAAATCTGCCCTAGACAAATCATCTGTAAAATTCCAAGTACCCGCACTCAGCTGTACACCCCAAGCATCAAATGCTTTGGTTTTTATATCGCTGAGCGAACTGAATTTTACGCCATAACAAGCATCATAATAAACACCATCAAATTTGCATATCTGGTGGTTGTTAAAGAAAGACGAGGGATTGCTGTTGCAAGAACCAGGAATACCTGTTTGGTCGGTCACATCTGCCGAAGTATGGGTATAACCCGTGCTTGTTAATGTTGTGCCTACATTTTTGTAAGGGAATGAAGGGCAAGCAGAAGAGTCAGACTTCTTGATAAAACTCCAATTTTTCACCAAAAAACGGTTGATGGTGCCCCCACAAGGTGAGGCAACTGCTCTTGGAGTGATAAATACGTAATTGCTTGTTTTATTAACCCCTTGAATTTTTATTAATGCTGCAAATAGTTGTGCAAAAGTGTAACATTGAGCAGTTCGGTGTCTTAATAAAAGGGGCAATTGGGTATTTGAGGTGAGGTAATTTTTATAATAGTGTAAAGAATCCCCTTTATGATTGAGGACAATCTGGTCTGTAAATTCGCCCCAACACTTACTGATAATACCTGTATCCGTTGTTTGTCCTTTTGCATTTTTACAACTCAATTCCAACACCGTATGAAAATGTTTAAAATTGGTCGTTTCAATCATAGGGGCACTTTTGGTAACATAGATTTTATGATCGGTGGTATCCGCTTTATACCAAGTTAGTCCTTTATCAAAGGATATCTCCCAATAAATATTAAAGGGTGCATAATAATTGACTACACCAGCTGTAAAGGCTTTGCTAGCTGCAGATACTGGATAGGTGCAAGTAAACATACTTGTGCCAGGCAATAATTTAACCGTGCGCATCGGTAGATTGATGGTATCATTTCCTAAGCCGCGTATGCTAATTGAATCGGGCGCCTTGGCACAAAAAAATTCAAAATTTGCAGTGGCATTCATGGTACTGCCACTAGACCATCCCGCTGGTTCGCGCAAACCGCTGTTGCGCCAATGGGCGATACTGTATGCTGTTGCTAAAGAATCATGCTTTATAGAAATGGAGCCAGTACCCGAGAATTTTACCTCAGTAGCCTTAAAGTTGTATTGAAAATCTTGGGCAGAAACATTTATGGCCACACAGCATAAACATAGAAAAACGAGTGCCTTCATCATCTTATTTTGTTTCAGTGAAGATAATTATTTATCGAATAAAAGATAATGTTGCTGCGTTTTTTTTACACAAAAACAGGCAACAGATTGATGATTTTTCTGTTGCCTGTTTTTAGGGGTATCTACGTCTATTGCAAAATCCTCTGCTTGGCAGCTTCGTACAAAATCATTCCGGCTGCCACCGAAACATTGAGGGAATCGAAAGCTTTGGCCATGGGAATACGGATCAATTGGTCGGCACGACGAATCACATCTTTACTGATACCAGTATCTTCGGCCCCCATAATAATTGTACTGGGTATTGTAAGATCCGCTTCATATACGGGGACGCTCCCTTTCATGAAGGTGCCTAAAATCTGAATGCCATTAAGCTTCAA
Source organism: Chitinophagaceae bacterium (assembly GCA_034680125.1). GTDB lineage: Bacteria > Bacteroidota > Bacteroidia > Chitinophagales > Chitinophagaceae > Rurimicrobium. The sequence continues at coordinate 13,580 of JAXITL010000008.1, read as the reverse complement.
CACATCGAGTGCTTGGGGCACCGATGGTGTACGACAAAGCATAATTTGCGTTAGTGCACCAGCAGATGTTTTTATAGCATCTTCGGTAAGAGAAGCGGCATTGGAGGTAGGCAAAATCAGGCCTTGTGCACCACAACATAATGCGCTACGAGCAATGGCGCCAACATTACGGACGTCCGTAACCCCATCCAATAGAACAAATAGTGGGGTTTCTCCTTTTTCTACCACAAAATCAATCGCTTCTTGTAATTCTATATAGTCTAACAAGCTCGTATAAGCCACTAGCCCTTGGTGTTGGGCTTTGGTCATACCATTGAGTTTTTCAACGGGCACTTGACTAATAGGTATATTCCGTTCGCGTGCTAGTTGTTTGATGGTTGAAATTTCTTCACCAGTAGCTGTGCGTAAAAGAAAAATTTTCTCTACAGAAGTGCCATTCTCCAATGCCTCCAATATGGGTTTACGCCCAATTAATAATGGCAAGGATGGACGCGAAGGTCTAGGTGAAAAATTTCGTTTTTTGTATTCCATTTGGATTAAATTCGGCAATAAGACAATTCGACAATAATTCTTTAAACATTCAGCAATTATCGAATTAACTAATTACCAAATCATCTTTGTTTTTAAGCCATATTATGGAAAACCTGCTGCACATCGTCATCTTCCTCTACACGAGCTATTAATTTAAATACCTCTTCGGCTTGCTCTTCGCTAAGAGAAACGGTATTTTCAGGAATCCATTCTATCTCTGAGGAAATAACAGAAATATTACGCTCTTCTAAGGCTTTCATCATGTTTCCGAAATCGTTGAAACCACAACGTACAATTAAATTACCATCGGCATCTTCACCCAATTCTTCTAATCCGGCATCAATTAATTCCAGCTCCAAATCATCTATACTCAATCCGGCAGGATTCAATTTAAACATACCCATATGCTTAAACATAAAACCTACAGAACCACTATTGCCCAGATTTCCGCCAGTCTTATTAAAATGCATCCTAACATTGGCAACAGTGCGGGTTGTATTATCTGTAGCAGTAACCACTAATACGGCTATACCATGTGGTGCATAGCCTTCGTATAATACTTCATCGTAATTGCTGGTATCTTTTCCCAGTGCATTTTTTATAGCCGATTCAATACGGTCTTTAGGCATATTGATAGCCTTACCATTTTGGATTACGCGACGCAGCATTGGGTTGGTATCTGGGTCGGGACCACCTTTTTTTACCGCGATGACGATATCTTTACCAATACGGCTAAATTGCTTGGCCATCCTGTCGTAACGTGCAAACATGGTGGACTTTCTTACTTCAAATATGCGACCCATAGTTTAGTGAATTTCTTAAATTTTTAGTAGGTTTTGAGGCTGCAAATTAAAACATATTTAGGGAATTAGCGAATACGCTCCGCTTTACACAAAGAGATTAGCGATATATTTTTACCAAGAAAGATCTTCCTCTTTTGATTCGCTGGCTGGAAAATCTCTACGCGAAATTATTTTTTCCATTTGCCTTTCTAAAATCAAGCGCGCTATGGCCATAGGCACATCGGCTTGTTGCATGGCCACTTTGAGCTTAGGTTCGAGCACATCCAATTTATACAATAATTGAAAAAAAACACCACTATTGTATTGCATCATATAGGCCACTTTCGGTGCCAGTGCATTCAAAAAATCTGCTTCCGAAAGGTACGTCTCTTCGACCAATCGAAGGTCTTCGGGTAAGGTGCTAACAAGTGCTTTTTGCTCGGAGATATTAAGCGGCATGGCTACAAATTTAGGGTATAATTGTGCCTTTATCCTAAATGATATTTTAAATAAAGTTCGGGTCAGAAAAGTATATTTGCAACCTCAATTAATAATAAGGAATGAATAAAACGATATTGGTTACGGGCGCTACTTCTGGTTTTGGAAAAGCTATTGCTACATTATTTGCCCAAAAAGGCTTTGATATCATTATCAATGGTCGCCGAAACGATCGACTGCAATCTTTAAAACAAGAGCTGGAAGCACAATATGGCAGGAGCGTTATCGCTCTTTGCTTTGATGTGCGCGACAAAGAGGCGGTACAAACAAATATTGCTCTCTTACAAAAAGAGGTGTCACAAATAGACATTTTAGTGAACAACGCGGGCTTAGCCGCCGGTCTGGCAACAATTGATGAAGGTGACACCGATAATTGGGACAATATGATTGACACCAATATAAAAGGCCTCTTGTATGTTACTCGCCAAATAGCCCCAATGATGCGTTCGCAATGCAGTGGCCACATCATCAATATCGGCTCAACTGCGGGCAAATTGGCTTATAAAAATGGCAATGTTTATTGTGCTACAAAATTTGCGGTGGATGCATTGTCGCAATCTATGCGTATCGACCTTTTGCCCTATGGCATTAAGGTTACGGCCATCAACCCCGGCATGGCCGAAACGGAATTTTCATTAGTTCGTTTTGACGGTGATGAAGAACGTGCTGCTAAAATGTACGAAGGGGTAAATGCGCTTCAAGCAAATGATATTGCGGATGCGGTCTACTATTGCGCTAGCTTACCCCCACACGTTTGCATCAATGACCTCACCATTACCTGCCTTACGCAAGCCAATGGCTTTTATAGCATCAAAGAGGCAGAGCGAATCACAAAAAAGTAATAGAACAAAAATGAATTATTGATTAGATCAATAATCCATTTTTGAAACTTTCTCCTGAGCAACTACCTGACCTTCTGTATTGGTAAATTGAATGATGTAAACCCCCGAAGCAAAAGGACTCATGTCTATTTGTGTTGCATCTTTTTGCTTGAATAATTCACGGCCTTGAATATCGAATAAAGATACCACCATATCTTTTGGAGCCAATACATTTAATTGGCCATTTGTAGGATTAGGGTATACTTTAATATAGTATGTAGTAACGGCTCCTGGATGGATTGAAGTCGTACTTAAATCGATTTCTGCACGTTTACTACAATCTCTGCTATTGGTAACCACCACTGCATATTTTGCGGCACCTGTAGTAAAAATGAATGAATCTATTGCGCCTGCAATGGCAACACCATCTTTATACCATTGATACGTTACACCTCTTACAACCGTACTTAATCGAGTGCCCGATTGGGTGATAAAGGGTGTATCGGGAGCAGGGATAACCACAATATTAAAATCTAGAGAGCTAGCATAACATCCATTTGTGGGATCCTGCACTTGCACGGTGTATTTTCCGTTTTTATCAGCATACACAAAGGTGTCTGTGGCTCCAGGAATAAATATACCGTTTAAATACCACTGATAGGAAGTAAATCCTTTTTGGGTTGACAATTTGGTTTTTTCGCCATCACAGAAAAAGGTATTTCCGTATGGAGTAACATAAAATGGGCGCACAAATTTTACCGTAACAATGGCATCAGAAGAGGCAAGAGAACAGCCATTGGAGTCTTTAACCATTACGGAGTAGGTTCCAGCAGTTTTAGCTAGAAATGGATTGAATGTTGCGCCAGGAATATTCACACCTAGGTTGCGCCATTGATAAGTATATCCCGGTTTAATTGCCGCTAAAATAACGGAAGCATCTCCATCGCAAATATCAGTACCACCTGTAATCGTGGTCGAATTATCGGGTAAGGGATTTACGGTTACAGTTATCGGCGAGCTAAAGGCTGCACAACCAACACCATTGGTGACCTTCATACGGTATACTCCCGAAGTAGTAGCTACATATGTTGTAGTGGTCGCTCCTGGAATATTGGTTACACCATCTTGCCATTGCGCTATTAAGCCCGCTCCAATTGTAGCATTTAAAGTAACACTAGCCCCAACACAAAAAGTGGATGGACCAGCTGCTGCAATGGTAGGCAAGGATGGAGAGATGATATTCACGGTTAAGGTTAGGGATTGATCACTACAACCAGTGGTTGTGTTGGTGATTTTTACTTTATAAACACCAGCAGATTTGACAAAGATAGATGATGTTGTCGCTCCTGAAATAGGTGTTCCTGATTCCTGCCATTCATAACTTACACCAGTACTTACAGAAGCATCCACTTTTAAACTATCCCCATTACAAAAGCTTACGGTACCCACAGGCGAAATCGTTGCTGTAGGTCGAGGGTTTTCGGTAATCACTAAGGGATCACTTTCAATTGAGCAGGAGCCTAATGTTGCCGTTAGCGAATAGCTATTTGAACTTGTTGCGGTATAGGAACTACTTGTTGCACCAGCTATATTCCCAGATAAATTTCTCCATTGATAAGCAATACCACTTGTGGGTGTAGTACTCAAAACTAAATTATCAGAAGAGCAAAAAGATGTTTTGCCACCGGCACCAGCAATGACGGGTTTCATGGGCATTGGGTTGACCGTAACAGCGGTAACTGCAGAAAAATCGAAGCAACTTGTGCTGGTATTGGTCACCTTTACGCGATAATTTCCAGTTGTCGTTGCCGAATAAGATGAGCTAGTCGCACCAGATATATCTACCCCACCCTTTTGCCATTGATAGGAAAGGCCAGAACCCGCTGGGGCTTCCAATACAACACTCAAACCATCACAAAAAGTAGTACTCGATAAAGCACTTACGGTTGTGGGAGGCAAGGGATTGACCGTGACTGTTTTTGTATTACTAAATAAGCCTGTCGGGCAAGCTACCGTACTAGCCCTAGCTGAATAAACACCTGAAGCTGAAGCTACATAGGTATTACCCGTAACACCCGTATTGACAGCACCATTAAACCAGGTATACGTTATACCAGAAGCCGTGGTTGTATTCAAAGTAACTGATCCTCCATTGCAAAAAGTGGTATCACTTAATGCGCTTACTGTTGAAGGGTTTATAACATTTATGGTAATCGCTGTTGAGGTGTCGCTTTGTCCAGACAAGGTACACAAGGAATAAACCCGGTAATCTTTATTAAATGTAGAACTGGTGGTCAGTGTAGTAAATGTATCAGAAGTAGCGGTGTTCACATAAGCGCCAATACCCGTACTTCTTGACTGCCATTGGTATTTCATACCCGTACCCATAGTTAATCCAGTACCTGTTAAGGTAAAACTTGCAGCATTACATACCGCGGTACTTGGTCCAGACACAGATCCTTTTGCAGGCTTACCGGCACAAGTACTTTCTATGGTCAGTTGTACATTAGGTCTTTTTGTGGTCGTGCTGGTAAAGGAGGTTCCTAATGCAGCAGAATTACTAAAATAATAGGCAGAAACTGGACCGGTAGTCGAATGACAATTATAGATTGGATAGCTTGATGTAGCCGTTTCAGAATTGGTTTTAACCACAATAATTTCTAGGTTATTAGAGCCCCCAGAATAAGTCATGATTTCGCCCACAGCTGTTGATAGATTTATCGTAGTCCAGCCACTAGACATAGTATTATCAATATAACTACTATTATACACGCGAATAAAACCCGTTGGAAAGCCTGTTGGAACAGTTGTAGACACAGTAGTAGCGGTCGTTTCTCTCATGAAAATACTGATGTAGTTTACACTGGTAGAGGTTGAACCTGAATTTTTCTGGAATGCCAAATGAGTTATCGTACCTGTGGTGCCAATCTCGGAAGCTGTAAAAAGCATTCGAGCAGCAGAATAGGCTGTTCGCCTATTCGTAGGCGTTAAATTGGTGGTATCAGTGCCAGGTGTGGAAGGAATGGTAACCACAACCGCCGCAAAGGTCATATTGGCAAAAACAGATGATAGTATAAAAAGGCAAAGTATTCCAAATAATTTACCTTTCAGTACCAAGAAAGTATTGATTTGTTTCATAGGGTATTAATTCAATAATGAAGCTAAAAATAACATTTTTTGAATAAAAAGAGACTCTTTAGAAAAACCTGTTTATAAACACGGTTCAAAAAAGCCAGCTTTTCTTGATTTTAAACAATGTAGCAAAATGAAATTGTACATTTGCTCTTGAAAAAAATTCAAAACACTTTTTAACCAACAATGAGTTATTTGGTAAAAACAACAATAATCATAATGGCATTTTGCTTCAGCCCAAGAATTAATTTCGGGCAAAACATGGATAGCAATTACAAAGCCGTTGCCCTTTTTAGCGATCCTCGTATCCATATTGTTAGCTCTTTTAGCGAAACTAAAAAGCAACACAATCCCATAGCGAACAATTCCAAAATACAAGTTGGCAGCATTCGCTCGACGAAAGGGTATAGGGTGATTATTTATTCAGGGATAGACCGTTCAAAAGCCAATAATACCAAGGTCGACTTTATGCGCCGCAACCCAGGTGTGCGCGTATATATGACCTATTCCTTACCTCAATACAAAATTAAAGTGGGCAATTTCAGTACACGAAAGGATGCCGATGAGCTATATCGCCAATTGAGTGGACTTTATTCTCCTTGTATGGTTGTGCCCGATATTGTTGAAATAAATACATTCCGTAAAAATGATTAATACAATACGTCAAAAAGCAGAGGCTTTATTTCAAGAAACAAAGCGCATACGCGAACATATACATGCACATCCCGAGCTATCTTTTCAAGAGTTTGAAACAAGTGCCTTTGTTGCTTCAGAACTTACAAAAATGGGCATCGCCTATACCAAAGGCATAGCAGGCACGGGCATTGTAGCACTTATAGAAGGTATAAATCCAACAAAAAAATGTTTAGCCATTAGGGCTGAATTAGATGCATTACCCATTACAGAGCTCAATGAGCTAAGCTATACATCAAGAAACACCGGCATCATGCATGCCTGCGGCCATGATGCACACACAGCATGCCTCTTGGGTTTGGCACACATCATGAATGACTTAAAAAATGAATGGGAAGGCTCGCTCAAATTGATCTTTCAACCAGGTGAAGAAATGCACCCTGGGGGCGGCAGCATGATGATTGCAGCGGGCGTTTTAGAAAAGCCCAAAGTGGATGCTATCCTAGCTTTGCATGTCTATCCACATTTACCCGCAGGTGTTGTTGGGTTTAGAGCAGGGCAATATATGGCCAGCACAGACGAAATACATATCCGTATAGAAGGCAAAGGTGGACATGCTGCACTACCCCATCAAACAATTGATCCAATAGCTATTTCGGCACAAGTAATTGTAGCCTTACAACAAGTCATATCGCGACGCAGCAACCCTATTATCCCTTCGGTACTTAGTTTCGGAAAAATTAGCGGAGGCACTGTAAATAATGTAATCCCAGACACTGTAGAAATAGCAGGCACCTTACGCACAATGGATGAAAACTGGCGTGCAGAAGCACATCAGTTGATTACAGAAATCGTGCACAATACCGCCACCTCTTTTGGGGCAAAAGCATCAGTAACTATTCCCAAAGGTTACCCATCCCTGTTTAACGATCAAATATTCACCCAAACTATAGAGGCTTATGCAAAAGAATACCTGGGAGCGGAAAATGTGCGGGAATTATCACTCCGCATGACGGCCGATGATTTTGCTTTTTATAGCCAACAAATACCCGGATGCTATTACAGACTGGGCACCAATACCAACAACGAAACCAAAACAGCATCAGTGCACAATGCCCATTTCGATATCGACGAAAACGCACTCATTACAGGCGTTGGGCTGATGAGCTATGCTGCATTTTCCTACCTTAAAGCTGAATAAACAATAGCAATGTCCACCCTAGGTTGCCTCTACATGATACCCGTGCCCTTGGCCGAAAATGCCATGCACACCTTGCCAGCAGAGGTGTCTGTTGTGTGTAAAAGACTACAGTATTTTTTTGTTGAAAACCTCCGCGAGGCGAGGAGATTTTTGAAACAAATAGACAAAGAAATAAACATCGATGAATTGCATTTTTCAGAAACCAATAGAAATGCAACATTGGACCTGCCTTTGTTAAAAAAATGGCTGAATGAAGGTAAAGACGTGGGCATACTGAGTGATGCAGGCTGCCCTGGCATTGCCGATCCTGGTGCTGAATTAGCGGCCACTGCGCAAGAAATGGGCGCACGCGTAATACCACTTACAGGACCCAGCTCTATCTTATTATCATTGATGGCATCGGGACTCAATGGTCAAAGCTTTGCATTTAATGGCTATTTACCCCTGAAAGAACCCGAGCGGGGAAAAAAAATAAAGGCATTAGAAGCACAATCGAAAAAAGAAAATCAAACCCAAATCTTTATCGAAACACCGTACAGAAACAATGCGCTATTGCAAGACTTAACTAGACATTGCACAGCCAAAACATCATTAACTGTGGCCATTAATATTTGTGCAGCTGACGAAAACATTATCACGAAAAGCATTGCCCAGTGGAGCACATCGAATATTACACTGCCGAAACAACCTGCTATATTTTTGATACTCGCGCAATAAAAAAATGACGCAGCCCTACTCCGAAACCAATTCAATTCTATCCACAATATATTGGCCATCCTCATGGTTTTGGACATTGTAATTGTCGCCACGCCAAGGTAAAGAACGCAAATATTGGGTGTAATGAACCTTTACTGTTTTACCAATAATTTTTTCGAGGGAGTCGGCTATTTGCTCATCAATCACTGAAAAATAAAAATAGTTGGCAGAAAAGTTATGGCCTCTTTGCGCACCACGAGTACCAAACCCATCAAGCAATAATTCGCCTTCATAGGTCTTGAACAGATTGCCTTTTCGAGAAAATTTCTGAAAATATCCTTCTCTAAATCCATCTCCATAAGAGCGGTAATAAAACCAATAAGTATAAGCCGTAAGTCCTAATAAAATAAGGACAACAACTATAAAAATAGACTTGCGCATTGCTTTTTCCATTTTATAAAAAAATAAACATTAATGTTTTTGAATGGCAATTCTTTGTTTCCACTCGAAACGACTAAACCTACTCAAAAACCCTGCCACAATTATATACACAATGTGCAAGGGCTGTAAGAATACAAAGTATAACAATTGTTTCTTATCGCGATAAAAATGGGCGACGGGATACAAAAACAGTATTTCAATCAGCATTTTTGAAAGCAAAATTGGTCCAAGCAAGGACCAGTAAAAAGCCTCAAACAAACTCGACAAAAACAAAAAGAGAAGCAGGCAATTGAATACATAAATAAGCGATAGGATAAGGGTCATTTTCCGATCCTCGTATTTACCCGTTTTGGATGCCCAACGAATGCGTTGCTGAAAAAAAGAGTGCCAAGTATTTTGGGGCAAAGTTTGCACAATAGCCGCTCTTGACTTTAAATAATGTACAGAATCGGGATATTGTTTTTTGATTTTTAATTGCAATAAATAATCATCACCCGACACCAAATGATCGACACCACTATAGCCATTTACAGCATTATAAGCCTTACGCGAAAAAGCCAAATTTGCACCATTACACATAATACCCAAATGCAAACGAACAGTGGCCGCTGTTATGCCTTGCATGGTCATAAAATCGATGGACTGAAATAATTGCAGCAAAGAATTATTGTGGGTAAAATGTACCGGTGCAACAATCATTTCTGAGCCTTTGCTCTCGTAAAAAGAAACAATAGTATTGAGCCAATTTACAGCCATCCAACAGTCAGCATCGGTGGTGACAACCAAGGATCCTGAACTTTTTTCAATACCCAAAGCCAAAGCTTTTTTCTTAAACGAAACGACCTTCTCTTCTTTATCTAAAAAATCAGATAGCAAAAATACATGCAAATTGGAAGCCTCTATATGATGCAACAGGGCAAGCGTTTCATCTTCCGAACAATCGTCAACCACTATAATTTCCAATAACTCAGGCGGATATTCTTGCGCCAAAATACTCCGAATACATCGTTCAATATTTGCAGCCTCATTGCGCGCCGCTATCACTACAGAAACCTTGGTGTGCGGCATCCCAACAGCACTTTTCACAAAGGTTTTTTGCAGCCACCATCCCATATGGTACAGCAACATCAATACCAGGTAAAGCGCGGTCAATATCGAAGCAATAAGGATGAGCATCATCAGGAATTGGTAGATGGGTTGGTGCGAAATAACCAGGCAGCGAGTGTTCCACGCACCTCTTCAAAATCTAAAAGATTATGCCCACGATCAAAAACATGGATAACAATATCTGCACTATGCCCTTTAAAATTAAGGGCATTTTGGAGCGGAATAACTTTGTCTTGTTGGCCCATTAATAAATGTACAGGAATTCGTTTGGCTTTTATATTTTGCTTTGTTTTATACAAATGAGGAATAAGCTTACTGGTGGACAACCAAATATTGTACAATAGTTGCCGAGACTCTGGCGTTCGTATGTACTGCATCGCAAATGTGAATAAGGAACGACTAATCAAGCCCAGCTTTTGTAACAAAGAAAATAACTGGATGTACAATGTACCAAAACGCACAAAACCCCTGAAAGAAAAGCGTCCAATAGCGGTATCTGTGAGAAATTGGTAAAAATAATTAGGCCTTGTGCCATCGGGTGCCACCAAGACAATGTTGCGAATATGCTCCGGCATTTGCTCGGCCATACAGAGGCAAACCCTTGCACCCAAACTAAAACCCACCAAACCTATTTTGGGTACATTATAAATAAGCATCAATTCTTTAACCAATTGCTGCAGATGCTCCTTACTGATAATAAGCCCAGACTCAGCTTCCGATTTTCCTTGAAAAGGCAAATCAAAACTCAAGACCGTATAGTCTGGATGTTCCAAAAAATAAAACATAGAGGCATTATTGGCATAGCCATGAAAGGCAAGAACCAATTTAGGCCCCGCACCAATTTTGAGGTAATGCAGCAACTGCCCACCCACATTTATGTTCTCTGATGGGAAAGCATGCTCCATCTCTCTATGTAGCAGTCTGTTCATTACCTTTCAAAGATAGTTGATTTTTCTGGCGAATGCTGGACCTGTTTAAGGAACTGCCCTTGGCTGATGACTTAAAAATGTAAGCCCATTATAGAATTTAGGCCTACATCTTTTTCCCAATAGGATTAGTTTATCCATTCACTATATTGATTGGCATTTGAAACATCTGCTTGAAAACGATATACATGATTCATATTTGCTGTCTTTGTTTCATTGTTCAATTATGACCTCTTGTTATTCCATAACAATTCCCTCTTTCGCCACAAATACACACATATTTAACTTCTTGACAAGGTTTTAAAAACCAATAATAGAATTTATACGCACATCTTTGCAGCCTTTTTTAAACCAATTGTATACATTAGCGCTTGAACGATTAAGTATGAAAAAACGCCTATTCCTTTTGCTCTTCTTTTTTGCCATGTCGGCCAATATTTGGGCGCAAGCGCTTACAATAAATATCCGTGGCAGCCTACAATCTGCAAGCAAAGCCCCTATTGCTGATGCCAGCATTTCGCTCCTAAAAGGTGCTGACAACAGCTTTGTAAGCGGTAATACCAGCAAAGATGACGGCACTTTTAGCATAGACAATGTAGCCGAAGGCAATTATAAAATCAAAATAACCTTATTAGGATTCAAAGAGTACATCAGCGAAGCTATTGTGGTAAAAACTGGCGCTGCAGACCTGAATTTGGGCAGCATCACTTTGCGCCAAAGCGAGCGCTCCCTTAAAGAAGTAGCAATTGTAAAAGAAAAAAATATGCTCGAAATGAGCATCGATAAAAAAACATTTAATGTAGATAAAAATATTACCGCCACCGGTGGTACCGCAGCCGACGTCTTACAAAATATCCCTTCGGTAACGGTAGATGCCACTGGCAATGTGAGCCTTCGTGGCAAAAGTAATGTAACCATATTGATCGATGGGAGACCTGCTACCTTATTAGCTGGCGATGTTGCTTCGGCGCTACAAGCCTTGCCAGCAGCCAGTATCGACAATGTTGAAATCATAACCAACCCTTCGTCTAAATATGATGCTCAGGGCAAAACAGGCATCATCAACATCATTACCAAAGCCAACAAAAACCAAGGTTTAAATGGCATGCTTACCCTTGGTGCAGGTACTAGGGATAAATACAATGGAGGCCTCAATATTAATTTGCGTAAAAACAAATGGAACTATGCGCTCAACAGTAATTTCCGCATCAGCAACAACTACCAAAGAAACACAACGCAAAGAAACAACCGCAATAATGACTCTGGCTCCTATACAGCTGCTGATGGATTAAGGCAATTTGATGGATCCTTTAACTCTATTACAGTTGGTTATAGCCCTGATTCCTTGAATACCCTATCACTCACACAGAATGTCAACTTTATGCGCTTTGGCAACAAGGGCTATCAAGAGTTTGACCTGTTATCGGCCCCGGGAATCCTATACAACACCCAGCGCCGTGATGAAATTTTTAGAGGTGGCCCTAATAGTGGTTCTACCAATATGAATTGGAAACACAAATTCAAAAAACCGAAACAAGAGCTTGTTACAGATGCCTCCTTTTCGTATTCACAAACAGATATCAATCAAAACTTGCGTACCTACGACCTTGACACAAAGGGCAATGTGGCTTCGGGGGTTACCGTTCAAAATGTACCCAGCGCCAATACCAACCGCAACTTTAATATGCAAACCGATTTTAGCAGCCCAGTAGGCAAAAAAGAAGCTAAAATAGAGGCAGGATTAAAATCTCAAAACTTTTGGTTCGACTCAAAAAACAATGCAACCATTACGCTACCTGGAGGATCAGCCAATACAGATTTTGTATTGAAAAACGAATATAAATATGACCAACATACACATGCCGCTTATACCAATTATACCAACAAATACAAGAAATGGAGCTATCAAGGTGGCTTACGACTAGAATATGCAGCTTATGATGGTTATGGCGGTGCAACTGTGCTCACCAATTACAACAACTCTTTTTTAAATCTTTTCCCTACCGCTTATTTGGCTTATCAGCTCAAAGAAACGCAACAAGTTTACCTCAACTATTCTCGTCGTACAGACAGACCCTATTTCCGCCAATTATTACCTTATCTAAATATAAGCAACGCCTTAGACACTACTTCGGGCAACCCCAATTTGAAACCCGAATTCATCGATAATATTGAAATCGCCTATAACTTACAATTGCCCAAAGGCAACAACATTATGGCTAGTGTGTATTTCCAAAACACCAATAACCTCAGCCAAAATTATACAAAAACCTATGCAGATGGTACCAGCTTCAGCCAAAATGTGAACCTCAGTTCGGGTCGTACATTTGGACTAGAACTCATTGGCAAATCACAAATCACCAAAGCCTGGGACGCCACCTTGAGCACCAACTTCTTTCAAAACAAAATTGATGGCTCTAATGTTGACCCAAGCATCAACAATGAAGGATTTAGCTGGTTTGCCAAACTGAATAGCAATTATAAATTCAGCAAACAATTGTCCTTACAATTTATGGGCAATTACGAAAGTGCTAAACCGGCAGCCCAGGGCCGTTTACAAGAAGTGTATTGGATGGATTTAGCCCTAAAAGGCACTTTCTTAAAGGGCAACAAAGCAAGCATTACCCTAAATGTTACGGATATTTTTAATACACGAAAGTACACGACCAACTTCAACTTGCCCTTGTATGAGCAAAGCATTTACCGTGATAGGGAGACTCGTATCGCCACATTAACCTTTACCTACAAATTTGGGAAAACAGAATTTAACCAATCAATGGGTGGCGGAAGAGGAAGAAGAGGAAAGGGTGCT
>JAXITL010000007.1:0-49383 GCA_034680125.1 Chitinophagaceae bacterium | reverse complement strand
TTCGCCTTGGCAATAGGTAACTGGAGTAGAAACAATTGGCTTATTAGGAGTACGATTCACCACTACATTGATGCTATCTCTTGGCCCTTCACAATTCAAATTCGTTTTGGCACTTACCCAATAAGTAGTGATGCCCACTGTTGCTGTAGAGGGTGTGGGTGCGATAGTGCTACTAGTACCACCACTCGCACTTGTGTACCAAAATAAAGTATCTGAGGCTAGCGCTTTAGTAGCAGTTAGAGCTACTGCTGTTTCGCCTTGGCAATAGGTAACTGGAGTAGAAACAATTGGTTTAGCAGCCAATGGATTCACCGTAACTATAATGCTATCTATAGGCCCAAAACAACCAAAAGAATTTTTTGTACCCACATAGTATTTGGTAGTACCTGCTGTAGTTGTCGACGGTACAGGAGGCGTTGTACTATAGCTAGCTCCAGATGCTGCTGAATACCACAAAATCGAATCTCCAAAAACATCATAAGCAGAAAGGGCAAAGGCAGTCTCATTCAAACAATAAGAAACAGGACTAGTAATGATGGGCAAATCAGGCAATGGATTAACGATGACCTCAATACTCTCGCGTCTTCCCTCGCAACCCAAATTACTTTTACCACCAACATAATAGGTAGTTGTACCCAGACTTGAAGTAGAAGGAATGGGTGCAGTATAAGATGGAACACCTCCAACAGCTTTAGTATACCACAGTAGCGTATCTGTTGCAGCAGCTTTTGTTGCAGAGAGTGCAGTTGATGCAGCACCCAAACAATAATTAACGGGCGTTGCCACTCGTGGTCTGCCTGCACTTGGATTAACGATGACCTCAATACTATCTCTAGAACTTTCACAATTATGCATTGTTTTGGCACTTACCCAATACTTAGTTTTACCAGCAATTAATGTAGAGGGTGTGGGGCTTGTCTTAGAAGCTGTGCCCCCTGAGGCTGAAGTATACCACAACAAGGTGTCTGTTGGATAAGTAGTGGATGCCGATAAGGCAAAAGCACTGTCACGAACACAATAAGTTACAGGTGAAACAACAACAGGAATATCCGCATTGGGGTAAATGATTACTTTAATACTATCTCTTGGACCCTCGCAACCATATGCAGTTTTGGCACTCACCCAATAGGTGAATGTATCAATTGCGGAAGTAACAGGAATAGGAGCATCGAGAGAAGGAATACCGCCGATTGCACTATCATACCACAACAAAGTATCATTAATATCTACTGGAGTAGCTGTTAGAGCAGTTGCTGGTGCATAAAGGCAATACTTAACAGGAGATGATACTATTGGAGCAGATGGCTTGGGGTTTATTATAACCTCAATACTATCTCTAGGCCCTTGGCATCCTGCATTAGATTTTGCATTTACGAAATAATAAAAAGTTCCTGCCGTAGCTGTTGAGGGAATAGGTGCGGTATAAGCAGCCGCAGTACTCGTGCCGCTGGTGTACCACAATAAAGTGTCCGTACTTACTGCTTTTGTAGCAGAAAGTATGGATGCTGTTGCGCCTTGGCAGTATTCAAATGGCGTAGACACAATTGGAGCTTCGGGTGTTCTTAATACTGTAACTTTAATTTCAGCGCGCGGACCTTCAACGCCCGTACTGGAAGTCTGACTTACATAATAAGATTTAACCCCCACCACGTCTGTTGCGGGCACAATTGCTGTGGTTGAACCTAAACCTCCTGATGGCACAGTATACCATTTCAAAGATGTTCCTGTTGCAGTTAATGGAGGAGCAACAGACCATTGACAATAGCTTAATGCTGGTGTAACTGTTGGCTTGACACTCATGGCTATTTGTGTGCTATCACAAATACATTGTTCTGTGCCATTCACCGTAGTTTTCCTGACCTTGGCTGTTGTCGTTACCAAATCCGAAGCACTGCAAGCGGTAGAAGGGATGCTTACAAAATAGATATCCGAATCATTTGCTCCTATTGTCAAGGACTTTGTGAGGGGCAAAATGGCAAAAGGAATCGTACTTGCACCACAAAACAATTCTACAGAATCTGTATTCGAGGTATAGGCTAGCGTGCCTGTATTTGAGTATTTGATTTTTATCTTATTCAATCCTGTTCCAATCACCCAAATATTGGTATCTAACAATTCATAGCTATTCAATTGAATTTTGGGCTTCTTGACCGAAATGGGTGATGAGGTAAGCGTTTTTAGAAAAATACTACTGTTAGAACACAATACGGTGTCGCACAACAAAGCAGAAATATTCCTTTTGAAATATCCAGGAATCGTGACAGAATTACAGCCAAGTCCTTTGGGTGAGATATTAAATGTAAATGAAATGGCAGAGGCGGCGGAAATATTGGTTTGTAATTTTACTTTAACTACTGTAGTACCCGCAGAGCCAGATTCAACTTTTATAACACAAGAATCACAATTAACTCCTTTGACAAAAGAGCCATCATATTTTAATGCAGCAGGAAGAATATACATCATGGTATCTCCTAATTGTGTAGGCATACCGGTTGGTGTGGTACCTAGACTTAGGGTTGTAGAAGTGCCGCAGGAAAGGGAACCAGCCGATATAGTCATAGATGCCCCAGCGATACCACCAGAGGTAGCCCCAGTAATATTGAGTGCAGTGGTACTCGTCGAAACCCCGTTTCCTAAAGCCACTTGTCCGCAAGGCATTTTTCCAAAAGCATAAAAAAGAAAGGAATACCCTGAAGTCAAATCACAATCTGTGGTATAATCCAATTTTATTTTTGCTTGCCTTTCTCCCCCAATAGGTGTGTAGGTGGTACTACTGGTAGCAGTGCCTAAAAGGCCCTTTATGCCAATACCACTATGTGACGTCAAATCGATTTTAATGCCTCCACCAGAAATAGAAGAGACGGTAGCGTTTTGATAATTTCCACTACCCAAGGGATATTCTACCTTGATAATACTAGAAACGGTAAAGCCCAATGGTGGATAAATGACAACATAGGGTTCTTTCAAATTAGCGGTTTGCGCACTATTGACTAAAAGTAGAATGCTATCCGTAGTACATAAATTAACCGTTCCTCCCCCACCTGGTTGACGCAAAACGCTTAGCTGAACCTCACTTGGCACAGCCGCGACTTGTAAGGCTATTCGATCTAATACACTGGTACATGGATAAGTGGTTGGATCAGATGGATAAGCGCCGCAATTCCAACCAGCAAACACTTCGAGACTATCCGATACGCAGGCAGTAAACTTAAACTCAATTTTATAATCTTTACTAGATCCTGCACTGATACCCGTTGCACCTAATTGGTACCAATAGCCACCGCTGTAGGCAATTGGTGTAAGCACAGTACCCGTAGCAATTTCTGTAATTTTATTTACCGTAATGGCAGGGTTGTATGGTATCGCAATCCAGCTGTAATTTGCTGCATTCAATCCCTTATTATAAATCCTCAAATTCCAACTTAAAGAGTCTTTTATGGCTGGTACAATTCCGGTTTGATCGATTAAATCAAGGTTAGGTTTTTGCGAAGAGGTATAGGAAATGGTGCGGGTTTGACCTGCTGGACCACCCAATACATAAGCCAATCCAGAAGGGGTACTTTTATTGGCATAGGCATAATAATAATCACGGATGTAAATCTTAAAATTGATGTTTTCATTGAGCAAGGTACCGCAGACTGGCGATACATTAAAAGGCACAAAACCACCATATGCATTGGTAACGGTTAAGCCTAATGGTTGCCAAGTACCCGGATTGACAAAGCTATAGCGGCTTCCGGAAATGGTAGGGGTTAAAAAATTATACACGGGGCCAGCTGCAGGCTGAAAATGAGTATAATTCCAAACATAACCACTTGGCAATGTCGCGACAACAGAATCCACATACATTACAGGCCTAAATTCATTTTTAAAAAGCTCTCCAGAAGTATTGAATCTACGTGCCAAATAATTTGAACTGCCCCCCAATGTAGTTCCAGCACAACCCCCAGTAACATAGGCATTAGTCGCATTGACTAAATCGGTACCAACCAAGTACATTTCGGGTACGGTGGTATTACAATAAACCTTTAAACCTGTTGCATCCCTATTAAAAAACGTCCAAGTACCACCTGATTGAACATCATTCTTGGGCAAATTATTATTGGTAGCCACAACAAATGAACTCCTAACAGCAATACTATCTCCTGCAGAGAGCCCTCCCATTGCGAGCACGCAAGAAGTTAAATCATAGATTACAGATTGGGTGGAAGCTGTAGTGGCGGAACCAGAGAAGGTGCTGACAAGACATGAACTGACCAAAACCCCAGCCCTAAAAAAGAATACATTTGTTTGTATCGGTGTCAACTTATTAACACCAGTGGGTGCAAGTGTTGTTTTAGGCAGCGTCAATTCAAAAAACAAATTCAATGCCATGTCATTTTGAATGGCTGAACCGAAAATATTGATTGTATCCAAATACAATGCCTTAGACAAATCAAACTCAGAAATTAATAGCGGATTAACGCGCGTTCTTATGGTATAGTCTTCCCAACCAATACAACTATCCGCTCGTTTTACCTTTGGCACATAAGTGGTAGGCCCATTAGGACAAGGCATAGGACAGAAGGCGTGTGTCGTTACACTTGCGCAAATCAAATCACCTTGACATTTACATCCCGTAATGATGTTATTAATTTTTTCAAGAGTATAGTTGATCGTCTTGTAGCCATTACTACCGCATGTGTAGACTAAATTGATGCTAAAAGAATCCAAACTATTACTGCTCGATGTAAAAATGACCGTATCTCCTGACAAGGTATAGGAAACGGTTGTAAGGCCGTATCGTGCATTGCTAAGTGTGGCTACAGAAAAACCAAGCGGCAAAATCATTTTCCATCGATATCTCGTTCTGACAGAACTATACGAATCCTGATTAACACTGAAGCCTGCTTTTAAATTGATCCGAAAAGGCACTCCATTAACTACATTAGCGGGCACATAAGATTTACCCAAAAAAGCTGATTCGTAAAGATAATTTACTGATGTTGAAGATAGCTTTACATCAGAAGTGCTCAATGCACTATTGCACATAGTTCTATATTTCAAAATGGCAGCAACACTATAATTATAATTTTGTGCACCACAACTTCTACTACATTTTAAAGCGATATCCGCAGTTAATTTTAAGGATTGGCCTGGAGGTAAATCATCAAAAAAACCATCACCATCAATATCTTCAATACCCACCCCCGTCCCGTCTGGGTCGGCAGTCAAAACATTATTCAGGTCGATATTAATGATACCCACCGAGTAGGTAAAACTGATCGAAGTTGTGCCAATTTTAAAATTTGAGATACTAAAAAGACTTGTATCCATATTTGCCAATACCGTTACCGAACTGGCCCAATGACCTTGTTGGATTTTAAGGTCATACATAGTTGCCGCCTTACGATTTCCCAATCCACCATTATTCAAGTTCATTTCATAGCTGTAAGGCGTGCACTTGTCGACAAAACTAATTTGTGCTGCGGTTAGCGTATTAAAATTGGGGGCACCCGTTGCTGCAATAACGGAAGCATTGGCGTAAGACCAGGCGCAAATAGTCGCATCATTTCTGCCCCAAGCAACACCATAATTAGTCGTGGCATTACATTTCAGTACTTTAATCGGTTCAGATATAATGACTGTTTCTCCATTATTTAAAAGACTATCTCCTCCAAAAAGGGTACTACCAAATATTTTATAAAACAAGGTATCGCCACTAGTTCGATACGGAGAAAAATTTACGGTGTTGGCAGAGATGGTATTGGAACCACTTGTATTGATTAATCCAGCACTTGGATAGACAATAAAAAAACGCAGGGTATCTGTTACCCCATTTCCACCATTTATAATTGTTGAGAGCCGAGTGGCTGTTGTGTCAATCACCGCGCCAGTAAGCGCAGTGGCGGGATTGATTGAAAGTGAAGGAGAAAGAATATTATAGGTATTGAGTGTACCCAAAACGTCAGAGCTATTAAAACATCCGCCGCCAGTGGTAACAAAAACACTGTCCTTACCTGTTGTCAGTGTACCACAATCAGCTCTTCTATCTATTTTAAAAATCAATTCGTCACCGCTGGCTATGGTACCGCTAATAGTAAAAACGGGATTCCGCAAATCAGAAATAGAACTTTCAGCAATACTCAATCCAGCTGCACCCCCTGTTTTGCTAACACTACTCGCTATGTAGGAAACAGAAGCGGGTAGCGCAATTTTAACGCTGGTACCGGTACATGCACCATTGAAAAATAGCTTGACACTTAAAGAACCCTTACCCAGTACCCGATTGATACTTTGAGCAGAACTGGGATAGGAAATAGATACCGGCTGCGCAAGTACAGCAGTACTCAGGAAACAGCTTATTACGACAAATACTCTTTTACAAAAAGCAAAAAGATGCTCGGAAGTAAAAAAGTTAAGCTCTTTATTGAACGTCATTTAAAAATTAATTAGTAGGCAAAAAAAATCCCTCAGTAGGTATAATTAGGTTGGGGTTCAGCACAAGAAACAAAAAAAATGGCTTGACTCAAAGAATAATTCAAAAAATAATTATATAAATTATTGCACAATGTATATAAAACTAATTGAGTAATAAAAGTAAGTTGTTACTCGAAAAGCAGCACAAAGCCAATTGTGTTTGTAAGCAAAAGGAATCAGTGCTGTTAAAAAAATTTCAAAACTTACAATTAAAAAAGAACAAGAAAAAAAGGAGGCTATTTTTGCGAGGATTAGATTCTTAAAAAATGATGCTTCGTTTTCAATATGCCGAATATTTAGGGGCATTAATCATATTGCCTATTTTGGTGGCATTGTATGTAGCCATGTTGTATTGGCGTCGAAATACCTTAAAAAAAGTGGGAACAACAGACAATGTTCAGCAACAAATTCTAGGCTTTATTCCGGCTAGGGCCACTTTGAAATTTGTATTGGCAGCATTGAGTTTATCCTTGCTTATTATCGGCACGGCAAACTTACAAAAAGGAGGCAGCACAGAAACTGTGCAAAGAAAAGGAGTAGATGTTATGGTAGCTCTTGATGTCAGTAAAAGCATGTTGGCCAAAGATGTGGAACCCGACCGATTAAGCAAAGCCAAATTATTGATTAACCGACTAACAGATAAAATGAGTAGTGACCGAATTGGACTCGTTATTTTTGCTGGTCGCAGTTACCTGCAAGTTCCATTGACAGTAGATTACAGTGCACTGAAATTGTTATTACAAACCGTTACACCAGATATGGTACCTACCCAAGGAACGGTCATTGGAGATGCTATTGAAATGGGTAATGAATCCTTTAGCCGAAAAGAGCGTAAATTCAAATCGATGGTCATCATTTCAGACGGAGAAGACCACGACGAAGCCGCTATCGAAAAAGCAAAAGAGGCAGCAGATGCTGGAGTGATTATCCATACTATTGGCATTGGCTCACCTCAAGGTGCAGAACTTTTCGACCCTGGCACCCAAGCCACAAAACTAGACGAGCAAGGGAACCCCGTCATTTCGAAACTCAATGAAACGGCACTAAAAAATATTGCTGCTGCAGGTAATGGCACCTATACCCTATTAAGCAATACGGACGACGCCGCTAATAAAATCATCGAAGAATTAGATGCTATGGAACAAAGAAGTATTGGTGCCGTTGTCTATGCAAACTACATAAGTTATTTTCAATATTTCCTGTTAGCCGCATTACTCTTATTGCTGACAGAATGGATGCTACCTGGTGCCCAAAAAGCAAAACAGCACAACAGCCCGATGGCAAAAACAATCCTCCTATTTTTCTTCTTGTGCCTTTCCAATAGCCACAGCCTATGGGCACAGAATTCTCGTAAACTTATAGCCAATGGCAACCAACTATATAGCCAAGGTAAATATAAAGATGCAGCTGCACTGTACGGAAAGGCATTACAAACCGATACCCAAAATATGCAAAAAAGTGCCTACAATTTGGGGAATGCTCTGTACAAACAAAAACAAGTAGAACCAGCACGTAAGGCCTATGAGGCAGCCGCAAAAAAGACAAGCAATAAACAAGAAAGCGCTCAAACAAACTACAATATTGGGAACACCTACATGAGTGAAAAAAAATGGGAGGAAGCCATAGAATCTTATAAAAAAACCTTGCGTCAAAACCCACAAGATGCTGATGCCAAATATAACCTAGCCTATGCAAAAGCCATGTTGAAAAAAGATGGAGGTGGCAATAAAGACAAAAACAAAGACGACAAAAAAGAACAACAAAAGAAAGAAGAAGAACAAAAGAAAGAAGAGCAGAAAAAAGAACAAGAAAAGAACAAAAAAGAACAAGAACCTAAAGAAGGTGACCAACAAAAAGACGAAAACGGGAAGCCCGAACCACAGCCAAGCAAACTGAGCGAAAAACAAGCGGAACAGCTATTAAATGCTTTGCAACAGGAGGAAAAAAAGCTGCAAGAAAAAAACAAAAAACGCCATGGCACTCCTGTAAAAATGGAGAAAGATTGGTAAGTATTTAGGGTAAAATTGCCAGATAAGAAACGGCATTTTTACCTTCGGCAAATAACAAATCGAGCATACTGAGATTAGGCAAAAAATCCATCCGGTCTTCAAAAACCTGATGATATTTCGGATAGCTACTCCTTAAAGCATTGTATTGATTGCTTCTAAAATGACGCCGAATATCCAATTGGCTCGGATCATATTCCTTTTGGTAAATCGAAACAGTATCTAGATGCAATTTTCGCCCCAACAATTGCATGCTAAGGTTTATGGAATCTTGGCTAAATGCAATTAAATGCTCATACTTGGTGGTAAATATTTGTTGTAATTCCGACTCGAAATATTGAAAATAGGGAGATCGATTGTAGGCACTTTTAATGCTTCGCCAATGCTGAATCTGCCAATTACTGTCATTGTCTATCAACACCTCCTTCATTGGCTTGCGCTGTTGACGCCCTTCTTTGATGGGGATGCTGAGGGTTAATGGTCCTTTATCGCTTGCAAGCATGTAGCGATTGCGAAAACTCATTTTTTCGAAATGCTCTTCTGTATCGACCATCACCTTTTGTGCAGGCAATACACAAGACCACCAATAAATATTGGGAAAGGGAATCATGGGGCAAACGACTTCGGATATATGCATTTGAAAAAATAGTAAACAGTAAAAAACAGTACCTTGCAAAAAAGTAATTCAATGACCTTAAGGGCAATTTTAGTGTGTTTGGCAATGTTGTTTTTGGCGCAGCAAGCAAGCGCCTTACAAGCAACTTCCATGCACGGAGTCTTTTTTACCAAAAACAAAAAAGATTCCACACTAATCCAAGCAAATATACAATTGAGCTGGCGAGTGCAAAACACAAGTATTCATTTTAAAAAAAATGAGCAGGGAAAATACTATGCAGATCTAATCTGCATTATCAGATTAAGCACGGATACCAGCATTGTAAAAGAAGATATTTTCAATATAAAAACACCCCCTAAAGCCACAGCTCAAGAGGCTTTTAGCCAAATCATAGCCGATCAATATACCTATCCCTTTTCTGTAGGCAATTACGACATTGAAATGGTACTTTATGAACAAGCGTATAAAAATGAATTGTACCAATACAACCCATCTGTATCGGTGACAAGGAGCAATGGTACCGATCCTTTTCTTTCAGACATTCAACTATTAGATACCTTTTTTACCTCTAATGCCAACACCATTTATAACCAAAACGGCATGTTGAACTTACCTCTTAGCTCCAATTATATTGACGAAAAGAAAAACTTTATTCACTACAATTTTCAGTTTTGCAAGGCGCTAGACACAGCGCTATCCACTAGCCCCTATAAAATCTCTAGTTTTATTTCCTTCAAACCCTATTCTACACCTTTACCCAATTACCAATATGTAGATAGTATTCAAGCAAAAGAAGGCACCATAAGTGCGCTATACCATAGTTTCGACTGTTCAGAAATCAAGTCGGGCAACTACTACCTCAATGTTATGTGCAGTAACGATAAAGACAGCGTAATCGATAAAAAAACCCTTTTTTTTCAACGATATAATACCAAAGCACCCAGTAGTTTCAAAGCAAAATTGGATACCAGCAAAACAACAATAGACACAAATAGTAAGGCCCATCATGTACTTGATCTTACCAATACCTTTGTAGGAAAATATACCCCAAGCCAAATTCATGCTATTCTTAAAATGCTCTTATTGATTTGCGAACCAACTGAAGGCGCCAGTATCAATAGCTTTCTTAAAAAACCAGATGAATTATACAGCAAGTATTTCATTTACAATTTTTGGGAAAAAAGAGACAAATTAAATCCAGATAAAGCATGGAAAGCCTATACCGAGAGAATAAAAGAAGTGAATAAATTATTTAAAGGTTCGGGTCAAGCAGGATTTGAAACAGATCGAGGCAGGATATACATCCAGTATGGCAAACCCAATGACCGCATTATTGTCAATAACGAATCGGGTGCTCTACCCTACGAAATTTGGCAATATTTTTCTACAGAAAAACAAGGACAAGAGGGGGTGTTTTTATTTTACAAACCCGGCCGCTCTCTGGGCGATTATCAACTGCTGCATGCTACCGTGGTAGGCGAAAGAAGGAACAACAATTGGAGAGCTTTATTGTATAACAATAGCATTACCGGATCAGGGAATCTCAATACAGATTCGCAGGCCGAACAATATATTGGCAAAAAATAAACAGAAAAAAAATGATTCATTTTTATAAATACCAAGGTGCAGGAAACGACTTTATTATCATTGATAATCGCCTGCAACAATTACGCTTAAACACCCAACAAATACATTTTTTATGTGACCGAAAAATGGGTATCGGGGCGGATGGTTTAATGCTCTTAGAAGCATCAGATGATCATCATTTTAAGATGGTCTATTTTAATGCCGACGGAAATGAAAGTACCATGTGTGGCAATGGCGGTCGCTGTATAACTGCTTTCGCACAACATTTAGGACTCATACAAAACAAAGCCACCTTTAGCGCCATTGATGGTGAACACGAAGCCATATTCACTGCAGATGGCCTTATAGCCTTACAGATGAATGATGTCGAAAATATAGCGCATTACGATACGCATAGCATACTCAACACAGGCTCGCCACATTATGTAGTGTGGGCGAAGGACCTAGAGCATATAGACGTTGTGGAACAAGGACGAGCCATTAGAAACCAAGAGGAATTTACGCCAAAGGGCATCAATGTAAATTTTACAACAAGCCTAAATGATGGATTATTTGTACGCACCTATGAGCGCGGCGTAGAAGACGAAACCTTGAGTTGTGGAACAGGTGTAAGTGCCGCAGCTATTGCCGCTACAAAAGATGCCTTAGGAAATTTCGAAACCAATATCAAAACACTTGGAGGCCCCTTAAAAGTGTCCTTTACTAAAAACACCGCTAATAGCGCCATAAATGTTGTACTGACGGGTCCGGCAAAAAGGGTGTTTGAAGGACAAATACATTTATAATTTTTCAAGTACCTTGCTTATTCATTCATCCTCAGCACTCCGATGACAAAAAAAGAACTCATTGAACAAATAAGACTCAAAAAATCTGTCCTTTGTGTAGGATTAGATACCGACTTGAGCAAAATACCCAGCCATCTTTTACAAGAAGCCGACCCCATGTTTGCTTTTAATAAAGCAATTATAGACGCTACAAAAGAGTATACGGTATCGTATAAAATCAACACCGCATTTTATGAGGCCTATGGCGAAAAAGGATGGCAAAGCTTGGCCAAGACATTGGACTATATCCCTAAAAATATCTTTACCATAGCAGATGCAAAACGCGGTGATATTGGCAATACATCTACCCAATATGCCAAAACATTTTTCGAAACCTACAACTTTGACAGCGTAACAATCGCACCCTATATGGGCAAAGACAGTGTTGCCCCTTTTCTTCAATTTGAAGGCAAATGGGGTATTGTTTTGGGTATTACCTCTAATGAAGGGAGTTTAGATTTTCAACATTTAATATCAGACGGTAAGCCTCTCTACGAGCACGTATTGACTACTGTTAGTACATGGGGCACTACAGACAATATTATGTTTGTAGTAGGAGCCACACGCAAAGAACAATTGGCTCAAGTGAGAGCCATTTGCCCCGACCATTTCTTTTTAATTCCTGGCGTAGGTGCCCAAGGCGGCGATGTAGCCACCGTGTGTGCAAACACCATGAATAAAGATGCGGGAATTTTGATCAATGTATCACGTGGCGTTATTTATGTCAGTAATGGTCTTGATTTTGCCGAAAAAGCGGGCGAAGCGGCACAACAATACCAACAAGAAATGGCTGTTTATTTGTAGTGCGCAGATTTATTATTTTTCCTAAGAAATGACGGAACAATTTTTTCAATTCATTTGGCAATATTCCTTGTATGATGGATCAAATCTGATGAGCACATCGGGTGAAAAAATAGTAGTGCCCTTTCAAGGGAGATTAAATAACCATGCTGGCCCCGACTTTGAAGAAGCCAAAATCCGAATTGATGACACCTTATTGGTCGGCAATGTTGAACTGCACCTCAAAACAAGTGATTGGTACAAACATGGGCATCAACACAATAAAGCCTACGACAATATTATCTTGCATGTTGTTTTAGAAAACGACATGGAACCAGCGGAAGATGCCAGCGTATCTATTCTCGCATTGAAAGCACATATCCCGGCACATATCCTACAGAATTATGATGCGCTTCGATATAATATTCGTCAGATTCCTTGTGCAGCGCAACTTTCGCAAGTGAATACGCTTACCAAAGAAGGATGGCTATCGCGCTTATTGGCAGAAAGATGGGAAACAAAATTTATGGAATGGGATGCTTTACTGCAGCAAAATGCGGGCGATTGGCGCGTTTTATTGTATTGGCGATTGGCGGCCAATTTTGGCTTCAAAACAAATGCAGCAACCTTCTTGGCATTAGCCCAATCCTTGCCGCTACTTATTCTGGGTAGGCATCATGACAACTTATTTCAATTAGAAGCCTTGTTTTTTGGACAAGCAGGGATGTTGGCCGAAGATTTTACAGAAGAATACCCCTTTAGGCTCAAAAAAGAATATGAACATCTAGCCCATAAATACAAGCTAAAGCCCCTATCTGCCCATCTTTGGAAATTTATGCGTATGCGGCCTGCTAACTTTCCTACTATTCGTATCGCACAGTTTGCCGCCCTAGTGCACCAATCCTTGCATTTATTCACCCAGATTATTTCCAAGGCTTCTCTATCCGAAATGAAAGCTCTTTTCGAAGTTTCGGCTTCTGATTATTGGGATAATCACTTTCATTTTGATGAAGAGCAACATGGGCATAGCCCCAAAAACCTAGGTAGCGATAGTGTGCACAATATTATCATCAACACGATTGCTCCGATCCGATTTATGTATAGCAGCCGCAGCGGCATTGGCCATCAGGAGGCATCTTCTGTGCAACTATTAGAACAATTATTGCCCGAAAAAAACAACATCATTGCGGAATGGATAAGCCTTGATTGGGTGCCCCAAAATGCAGCGCAAAGCCAAGCAATGATCCAATTGTACAATCATTATTGCAGTAGCAAAAAATGCCTACAATGCAGTATTGGCCATAGTATCATCCGATTAAGGCCATAAAAATTCAATCGTTTTTTTCAGATCAGGATGCAGGCTCTCCAATACAGGGCAAGTAAGCGCTGCTCTTTCAATGATGGCTTGGGTTTTAGCATCATACACTCCTTCTGCAGGAAAAGTCATGTGTATTTTAATCTCGCCTATACGACGAGGGTCGCTTAGCATTATTTTGGTCACCGCGCATTGGGTTCCTTCTATTGAAAAACCATGGCTACGAGCTGCGATACCGATAATGGTGAGCATACAAGAGGCCAATGCAGTTGCCACCAAATCGGTGGGGGAAAATCGTTCACCTTTACCATTGTTGTCTATCGGCGCATCTGTTTCGATTTCGCTGCCCGATTGATGATGACTTGCAAGGGTGCGCAAATCGCCTTTGTATAGTACAGTAGAGGTCATAAAAAGTGCATTTAAAAAAAGAAGTTGTTTCAAAAATAGATTGAAACAACTTCTTAAAGAATTAAATAAAAGGGATGAATGAATTAGAAACGAATGCCAAAAGATGCCGACCAAACTCTGTTCTTCATGCGATCAATTGGGCTAAGATTAGCTCCAGGGTTAACATTAACAGCACCATATTGGTAATTAATGTTGAATGTAGCCCAATGGTATTCGATACCCGCCAAAGCATTTAAACCAAAATCGAAATTTTTAAACTCGCCATAAAAATTATTGCTGTTTACCGGCTGATCGTCATTGCTGTACAATAAATTATCCTCACTTTCGAAGGCAATTCCTAGTTTTTTACCGTTGATCTTATTTTTACCTGCAATACCCATAGCCACGTAAGGACCACCGCCTAAAATAATGTTGCATTTATCAAAAATGTCTCCAATAGCTATTTTAGCCACTGCATTTACAGGCAATTCTAAATAATAAGGATTGCTGTTATACTCTGTCCATGTTTTGCTTTTACGGTCACCAATTGTCAAATTAGTACCCTTACCATTTACAGAAAGGCCAGTTTGAAAGCTAAATCCATCGCTAAGGGCTAGATCTATATAGCTAGCAAAATTGTAGGTGCCTATTTGGTTGACACCAAAAATATCGGATCTTTTAGGTGCACGAACCGTAGCAATGCTATAGCCAGCCTTTACTCCATAAGTGATTTCTTGAGCTTGGGTATCTTTACCAAATAGCATTGCAGCAAGTACTGCGGCACCAATAAGTGTCTTTTTCATAATTATTGTGGGTGAATAAACCGATGCCAAATTAATACAGCAATTCCATTTTTTAAAATTATTGTTGTAAATAATCTGAACAAGTCATATTTTTAACTTTTTTACGAAAAAGTTAAACAAAACTATGGCGGTCGATTTTTACCAAATTAATGATTTGGAGCGTTTGTCTGGGGTAAAAGCTCATACCATAAGGATATGGGAAAAACGCTATGAGCTGATTACCCCGCACCGCACAGACACCAATATCCGATATTACGATGATAAGCAGCTCGTAAAATTATTAAATGTGGCCACCTTGTCATCCGTTGGTTTTCGGATTTCTAAAATTGCGGCGATGTCGGATGATGAACTCAAATCTCAACTATCTTTATCCCAACAAAAGGAGAAAAGCGATTTAAAATTTGAATTTTACATCAATGATTTCATTGCTGCAATGATTGAATTTGATGAGGAAGCCTTCAATAGCCTTTTCGATAAAATCATTGCCGAATATGGTGTAGAAAAAGCACTCGTTTATATAGTTTACCCTTTTCTACACAAAATTGGCATTCTCTGGCGCATAGATCAATCGATGCCTGTGCAAGAGCATTTTGCCTCTATGCTCATCAAAAGAAAGCTTTATTCGCTGATCAGTCAATTACCCAAACCAACAAAAAGTAAAAAGTTTTTGCTCTTTTTACCTGCTAATGAATGGCACGAAGTAGGTCTTTTGTTTGCTGAGTACATTATACGGAATAATGGCTTTCCCACAATTAATTTAGGTCAAAATGTACCCTTTATTGATATTGAATACACCATCAACAAAACAGAACCTGACTATTTGTTGGCCTTTCTGATCAACAATACCAATGAAGAATATGTTTTGAAAATCCAACATTTACTGAGCAGTAAATTCAAAAAAATTGACTGCCTGATTGCAGGAAATTCATTGAAATTTAAACTCTTTGAAGGATTGAAAAACATAAAGCTTTTGTATTCACCCAATGATATTCTACAAGTATTTTAGATTGTAGAAAAAACCTATATTATTCTATATATTGCTTAAAGATTAAACAAAATAAATGTCGAAAGTATCCGTTATTGGAAGTGGTTTTTCTGGTTTAGCATCAGCTTGCTTTGCGGCAAAAGCTGGTCATGAAGTAACTGTGTTCGAAAAAAACGAACAGATTGGTGGCCGCGCCAGGGCCTTTTCGGCCGAAGGATTTATGTTTGACATGGGGCCCAGCTGGTATTGGATGCCCGATGTATTCGATAAATTTTTTGAGCAATTTGGCAAAAAAACAGCGGACTATTACGACCTGAAAAAACTCGATCCGGGCTTCCAAATTATTTATGGCAAAGACGACATTCTTAAAATACCTGCCGATACCAACGAGCTCTATGATATTTTTGAACAAATTGAAAAAGGCAGCGCAGAAAAATTAAAAACCTTCTTGAAGGAGGCCGAATTTAAGTATAATGTGGGTATGCAACAATTGGTGTACAAACCCGCCTACTCTTGGATGGAATTTGCCACACTAGATGTAATAAAGGGTGTCGCCAAATCAAATATCTTTTCGAGTGTCAGCAGCTATGTGCGTAAATCATTCAAAGACCATCGCTTGGTTTCTTTGTTAGAATTTCCTG
Source organism: Chitinophagaceae bacterium (assembly GCA_034680125.1). Taxonomy (GTDB): domain Bacteria; phylum Bacteroidota; class Bacteroidia; order Chitinophagales; family Chitinophagaceae; genus Rurimicrobium. The sequence goes on along the minus strand of JAXITL010000007.1, from coordinate 32,980 downwards.
TACTTTTTCTTGGGGCCATGCCCGACAAAATACCTGCTTTATACACCTTGATGAATTATGCAGCACTGGCTCAAGGCACCTTTTACCCCATAGGAGGCATGACCAAAATTATTGAGGGGATGCACGATTTAGCGGTAGAATTAGGAGTGGAATTCAAGACCAATACCCCCATCGAAAAAATTAGCGTTATCGATAAAAAGGTCAGCGCACTGCAAAGCCAAAACGGAAGCCACCCAACTGATGTGCTTATTGCATCGGCCGATTACCACCACGTAGAGCAACAACTCTTGGATGCCGAATACCGTAATTATCATGAAGGCTATTGGGACAAAAAAACCTTTGCCCCTTCTTGCCTCATATATTATATCGGCGTCAACAAAAAAATAAAAAATCTACTGCACCACAACCTCTATTTCGATACCGATTTTGCAAAACATTCGCAAGAAATCTATCAAAATCCACAATGGCCAAGCGACCCCCTCTTTTATGTGTGTTGCCCCTCCAAAACCGATGATTCGGTAGCTCCTGAAGGAATGGAAAACCTATTCCTCTTAGTGCCCATTGCCACCGGTTTGAAAGATGGGGAAGAGCAGCGTAACGAGTACTTTGACAGATTAATCAAACGCATCGAAGCGCACACAGGAGAGCAAATTGCAGCGCATATTGTATACCAAAAAAGCTATTGTGTGGATGATTTTATTAAGGACTACAACGCCTACAAAGGCAATGCCTATGGCCTCGCCAATACACTCATGCAAACAGCAGTTTTGAAACCGACCATGCGCAACAAAAAACTGGCCAATATGTTCTATACCGGACAGCTAACTGTGCCAGGGCCGGGAGTGCCACCTTCCCTCATTTCGGGACAGATTGTTGCAGAACAAATAAACCTTTACCTCAAAAAATCTAATTAAGAATGAAAGCCTTATTCGACAAAGTATCTACCGCTACCAGCAAAATGGTAACCAGAAGTTACAGCACGAGCTTTTCTTTGGGCATCAATTGCTTGCACAACAAATTCCACGATGCCATCTATAGCATTTATGGTTTTGTACGTTTTGCTGACGAAATTGTTGATTCGTTTCACGAGTACAACAAAAAAGAATTGTTGCAGGAATTTAAACAGGATACCTACAAGGCTATCGAGCGCAAAATAAGCCTCAACCCCATACTCAACAGTTTTCAAACAGTGGTGCACGAATACAATATCGAGATGCCACTCATCGACACCTTCTTGCGCAGCATGGAGATGGACTTGGAACAACAAAACCACAGTGCAGACTCGTACAAAGAATATATTTTGGGCTCCGCAGAGGTGGTGGGTTTGATGTGCCTGCGTGTGTTTACAGAATGCAATGAAGAGCTGTATCAGCAATTGAAACCAGCTTCCATGAGCCTAGGTTCTGCTTTTCAAAAGGTCAATTTTCTGCGCGATTTACAAGCCGATTACCAAGTATTGGGCAGGGTCTATTTCCCCACTATCAATCTCAACCAATTTAGCGAAGCCGAAAAAGAACAAATCCAACACGATATTCAAATAGATTTTGATGATGCACTTAAGGGCATTCAACAATTACCATTGAGCTCACGCTTTGGGGTATATGTCGCCTATGTGTACTACATGGCCCTGTTTACCAAAATCAAATCTTTACCTTCTTCACGCATCATGCAAGAGCGGATCCGCATTCCCAATTACCAAAAAATAAGTTTGTTGGCGAGTTCCTACCTCAAGCACAGCTTTGGTGTTTTATGAACAAAACTCATCCATAAAAAATAGAAGCAATAATGGAACTGGTACAATTGGTAGACGAACAAGATCATGAGCTTGGGGTGATGGAGAAGATGCAAGCCCATCGCGAAGCAAAGCTGCATCGTGCCTTGTCGGTTTTTATTTTTAACAGTAAGGGTGAAATGCTGTTGCAACGCAGAGCTGCACACAAATACCATTCAGGCCTACTCTGGACCAATACTTGCTGCTCGCACCCACGACCCGAAGAGCCCACTTTGGACGCCGCACATAGAAGGCTTCTTGAAGAAATGGGTATGACTTGCGATTTGCAGCACCAATTTAGTTTTATCTATAAAGCAGCGTTGGATAATGAACTGACCGAACACGAACTCGACCATGTATTCTTTGGCTGCAGCGATAGTGCACCTATGCCCAACCCAGAAGAAGTAGCCGAATGGACCTACGAACCTTTAAATAGTATTGATACAAACATCAAAGCCAAACCAGAATTGTTTACCGAATGGTTTAAGCTTATTTTTGACCAAGTAAAAGAACTCAGACAATAACATGAATATCCTTATCAATATCAGCATTACCCTACTCACATTTCTTACTATGGAAGGCATCACCTGGCTCACGCACAAATATGTGATGCACGGGTTTTTATGGGTGCTACACGACGATCACCACAACAAAAACCAAGAAAATTTCTTTGAACGCAACGATGCCTTCTTCATCATTTTTGCAGGTCTCGCTATGACCTTTTTTGCGGCCGGCACTTTCAATGAACCTTGGCGATTCCTCATTTATGTAGGCATGGGCATTACCCTTTATGGCTTAGCCTATTTTATGGTGCACGACATCCTGATCCATCAGCGCTTCAAGCTTTTTAGCCGTACCAATAATTTTTATTTTCGTGCTTTGCGCAAAGCGCATAAAATACACCACAAGCACTTAGGTAAGGAAGAAGGCGAATGTTTTGGCATGCTCTTCGTACCCATGAAATATTTTCGCGAAGCCCTCAAAACAAGTAAATAAAATGGCAGAAAAATACACCTACCTGCTGGTCGATTTTTGGTGCATCATCTTCCCCTTTTTGTTTTCCTTTCATCCCAGATTGCAGTTTTTCAAAAACTGGAAAGCCTTTATTTGGCCTTGCATCCTCACGGCAACCTTTTTCTTGATATGGGACGGATTGTTTACCCATTGGGGCGTTTGGGCCTTTAACCCTAAATATGTAGTGGGCATTTATTTTTGGGACATGCCTATCGAAGAGTTTCTCTTTTTTATTTGCATCCCCTATGCCTGTGTGTTTAGCTACCATTGCTTCAAAGTGCTGTTTCGCTTTCAGCGCTTTCAAACCTTTACGCGCGCATTTTATGCCCTATTAGCAGTGGTCTTGTTGTCTATAGCGCTTAGGCATCTACCCCAATTATACACCTCTGTTACCTTTATCCTTTGCTCGGCATTTCTCTTTTATTTGGTGTGGCGCAACGAGCCTATGCTCGCCACTTTCTTCTTTTGTTACCTGTTTATCCTTGTCCCTTTTATCCTTTCTAACGGCGTACTGACGGGTAGTTTTTTCGACCGAACAGTAGTGATGTACAATGATGCGCACAACCTTGGCATTCGCATCCTCACCATACCCGTTGAGGACACATTTTATGGCATGCTCATGTTGATGCTCAATGTTTGGGGCTATGAGCGCAATCTTAAAAGAGCGCAGTAATAGTTGCTTTTTTTGGGCGGGCCCCCGAAAGGCACTGCACAAAAGCCGCACTCGGGGACGGGCGGACGTTGCTATCCCTGCCCGAATCATGCCAACTAATTTTTCCAGGCTTAGCCTCCGATAGCAAGAAATTTGCTACATTCGAAAAAGTGAACATAGCCCTCATTTATTTCGGGTATCGCTCCTGCATAGAGTGCGCACAGGGATACTTACTTACGTGTTGATAGAAGCAAAGTGCTGGTTCACGAATGACCTTACTAACAGGAACAAATTAGAGTAGACAAAAGATGACCATAACAACAAAACGACTTCTTTTTTATTGGGCAACGAGCATCAGCCTTGCCACAATGCTGTATTATGTTTTATGGGCCCTAATGCCGGGCAATTATGTATTTGGGCTCTTGTTCAGAATGTTTCTATATCATTGGGAACATCCCGTAGCTTTTATTGCTATCCCTTGTTTTTTTTACGGAATCATGGCAACCTTATGGGCTGACAAATTTTCAAAACAGAAATTAATGGGACGAATTTTACTGACCATAGTAATAATAGCTGCGACCATTTTAGTTAGCTCCCCATTTGGCGGAATGCTCTGGCATTATTACGATATGAAAGCCGGTTATTTCCCAACAAATTGGCTAGCAATATTGGTAGGACTTGGTTTTAAATGGGGAATTGAAATAGGCTGGAAAATAGTGCTACTCTCTATTCCCTACAATATAATAGGTTCAATAGTTTGTTACTTTTTAACGAAAAAAGGAACTGAATTATTTAAAACAAAATAGACCAAAACAACTAGCAAGAACAGTTTGGCCATATAACAACTGAATTGTTCATTGCCTTCTATCGCACCGACTTCTGTGCTAAAAAATGTGCCCTTGGGCCAGGTTGATAAACCTTAAGCGCTGTTAAATCCAAAAACTACGAAAGAGAAATCAAAATATGAGATTAGAACAATTAACATTCACCAGATTCTTAGCCGCTATTTTAATTGTACTCTATCACTATGGAGATAAGGTATTTCCCTTTAGTCATGAATCTATTGATTTCTTGTTCAAACAGGCGAATATCGGTGTGAGCTATTTTTTTATTTTATCGGGCTTTGTAATGATAATCGCATACAGCCATAAAGACAAAATTGAATTTGGGGACTATATTCAAAAAAGGCTTGCCAGAATTTACCCAGTTTATTTATTAGCTACACTGGTTTTATTATCTTATTTCTTGGTTCTGGGTATAAATGTTGACTATAAAGGTCTATTATTAAACGTTACTTTAATTCAAAGTTGGATTCCTGGATATGCATTATCCTTTAATAGTCCTGGCTGGTCCATAGCTGTAGAAATGTTTTTTTACATTTCTTTCCCCTTTCTTTTTAATTTGTTTTACAAAAAATATGCACTACAGCAGTTAACTGTCCTCATATTTGTATTCTTTATTGCTAGTCAAATAGCCTTTCATGTTTTGATACAATCTACTTTTTACAATGGATATCCATCAAAAAGTCATGATTTAATCTATTACTTTCCTTTGATGCATTTTAGCGAATTTTTAATGGGCAATCTAGCAGGATTATTTTTTCTCAAAGGCATTAAGGTTAGAAATTATGACTTGCCTATTATTATCCTCATGATTATCATATCTGTATTACTTAAATTTAATATTGGCATTAATTTCCATAATGGCATGCTGGCATTTGTCTTTGTACCCTTGATCATTATGATTTCGGCCAACAATGGTTTTTTAACAAGATTATCCAATAAGAAAAGTTTGGTTTTTTTAGGAGAGATTAGCTATGGTATGTATATACTCCAAAAGCCCGTTTATACCTGCATGTATAGCATCATGGATTATTTTAAAATCTATAACACGACAATTGTTTTCTATAGCGCCCTTATGGTTCTGATATTTTTTGCCGCAATTAGCTACAAGTTTTTTGAGACACCACTAAGAAAGATCATAAATAAGAAGCGCATAATAGTCGGTACAAGAAATTAATGGCGCAAAGCTTAAACAAAGTTTTATGCTTATAGATCTGCTTCCTAGCCAAAGTGCAAATATTAGGACGCTTAGCTCAAAATAGAAATCAGCAAAAAAGTAAAATGAATATAACCATCATAGGAGCATCGGCTGGATTAGGATTAGAAACAGTAAAAAGAGGATTAGATAGGAATCATTCGATAACCACCCTTTCTCGATCAGAAGTTGATTTAGAAGGGATAAATTCCTTAACTAGGATACTTGGTGATGCAACAAATAAAGCGGACCTATTAAAATCAATCCAAAACGCAGATGCTCTAATTATAACATTGGGAACAGCTAAAAATATGAGCGCTACTACCCTTTTTTCAGATTTCGCAAAATTAATTGTGGAAATAAATAGGGAGAATACCCTAGATATCCCATTTGTTTTTGTTACCGGATTTGGAGCTGGAGAAAGTAAAAATTATGTTTCTTGGCTTGTAAAAATGTTTTTAAAATACTTCTTAAGAGATGTTTACGCTGACAAAACCAAAATGGAAGAAATCATCACCCATTCAAATTTGAAGTGGACAGTTGTAAGGCCAGGAAGGTTATTAGACAAGGATTTGACAGAGAAATATCGAATTGAAAACAAATTATACAAAGGAATGAAGATAGGGGGAATTAATAGAACTGACCTAGCTGACTTTTTAATAAAACAAGCCGAAAAACAGACTGAAATAAAAAAGTACATTGCTATTTCTGAAAAATAGAATGAAAGCCCCAGCGCTAACATTCATTGGCATAAAAATATAAGGACTGAATTCGTTCATTTAACCTTCTCTCGAAACATCACCAATGGCGCAAGCAGGCCGTGTGCTTATTAGAACCTGGCGTACTTATACCAACAATACAGTATAGGTAGGCCTCCCACTTCGCATCTGCTGCATTCCTGTAGCAGCCCTTGTGCACTTACCCACCCCTGACCCCTCCAGTGGAGGGGAATGTTTTGTTGCGGTTTTGTTTTGGTTGAACACACGCAAAGCCCAACTAAGGAAGAAGAAGCGCAATCGCCCGCCTGACCAGTCATTCGGGCAGGCCCGCCTAAGTGAATTCATTCGGGCAGGCCCAAAATCGATACGCGCATTACCGAATTAACTAATTGCTGAATTGCTTCATTCAGCCTACTCTACCCTACGGATATCGGCACCCAGCGCATTTAAGCGCTCGTCAATCGCCTCGTAGCCACGGTCTATTTGTTCAATATTTTGGATGGTGCTTTTGCCTTCGGCAGAGAGGGCTGCAATGAGTAAAGCCACCCCAGCACGAATATCAGGCGATACCATCGTGATACCGCGTAATTGCATGCCGCGGTTCAGGCCTATCACCACCGCGCGGTGTGGGTCGCACAACACAATCTGTGCACCCATTTCAATCAATTTGTCCACAAAAAACAAACGGCTTTCAAACATCTTTTGGTGCACCAAAACCGTACCCTTGCTTTGGGTAGCGGTTACCAATACAATGCTCAATAAATCGGGGGTAAAACCTGGCCAAGGATGATCGTACACAGTAAGGATTGAGCCATCAATAAAGCGTTTGATTTGGTAATTTTCTTGCGCTGGAATATGAATATCATTCCCTTTTATTTCTAGCTGTATACCTAGCTGCTGAAAGGTTTCGGGGATATTGCCTAAGTGCGCTACATCGGCATCTTTAATGGTGATGTCGCTTTGGGTCATAGCCGCAAGGCCAATAAAAGAGCCTACTTCAATCATATCGGCTAGCAAGCGATGACTACAGCCACCCAATTTTGCTACACCTTCTATGCTCAATAAATTAGACCCAATACCGGTAATTTTTGCCCCCATGCTATTCAGCATGTTGCACAATTGTTGCAAATAGGGTTCGCAAGCTGCATTATAAATTTGGGTAGTGCCTTCGGCCAAGACAGCCGCCATCAGTACGTTTGCCGTACCCGTTACCGAAGGCTCTTCTAGATGCAAGAAGCATCCTTTCAGTTGTGCACACCTAAGGGTAAAACGACTTTTTTCGGCATCAAAATTAAATTCGGCCCCTAGCTTTTCAAAGCCACGAATATGGGTGTCCAGTCTTCGACGACCAATTTTATCCCCACCAGGCTGCGGGATAGTAGCATGACCATAGCGCGCTAATAGCGGACCAGCAAGCATTACAGCTCCCCGTAGTTTTCCTGATTTGCGTTGAAAAGCTTGTCCCTCAAAATAATCCAAATTCACTTCATCAGCTTGCAGCACCACCGTATGTGCAGCAGGCCGAGACACACGCACATTCATATCACCCAATAATTCGATGAGCATATTGACATCGAGTATGTTGGGCACATTGGTAAAGGTAATCGGCTCCTTGGTGAGCAAGCAAGCACACAATACTTGCAGGGCTTCGTTTTTAGCCCCTTGCGGGGTAATGGTTCCACTTAGTTGGCGTCCGCCACAGATCTCGAATGAACTCATAAAAGAATAGCTTGAAAATAAAAGTACGAAAGGGCTTTATTTATTCTTGAAATTGCGGTTTTTATTATTGTTATTGTTGTTGTTGTTTCGGTTGCCAGTGCCGTTATTATTGTTGTTGTTGCCGCCACCACCTTTGCGGTTGTTTTTGTTTTTAAAATTGCGGTTGTTATTGTTATTCTTGGGCGGAAAATTACTGCGTGGGTCGAAATGAACTTTATAACCACCCCCTTGAAATTGCATTTGCCCTTCGCTCAATATCGCAAGCTCGTTTTTGACCATATCGTCATGCACGGGTTCTTTGTGCCAATTGATATAGGCTAGCTTCATGTAATAGCCAATACTTTGGGTATACCCTTGCTTTTTTTCAGGGTCATCTTTGAGCGCTTTGGCCATCAAAGTTTGCAAATTGCGCCCCAAATGCCTGTGTTTAATGGGTACTTGCGGATACGGTAAGGGTTCGGGCTTTTTAGTCAATTGCTCCTGGGTAGGTGCAGGAAAGGGTCCATCCACATCCAATCGGAAACCAGTCATTTGATGCAAATGATCCCAAAGCTTATGCTCATAATCTTCCATCGTTTTGAGATGGGGGGTGAGCAAACTCATCAGTTGTATGACTACCTGAGCTTGTTGTAGTCTCTTTTCTCGATCTTCTATGGTGAGTAAATATTCTACCATTCTTTGCACATTTCGCCCATATTGGGGCATCAGCAGTTTCCCGCGCGAACTATTATATTCCATTCAATGAATTTAAGTGTTGTGGTTATCAATAAAAATATCGGTTGGTGCGTCAGCAAGGGGGGCGGCTGAAGAAAATAATCAAGGACGACTATTTAGAAATACCTTTTAAAAAAAATCCGATACCGCAAATATAAGCCAATAGGAATGTGAAAAGTCAAAGAGGTCGATTTAAGGGTAAAAAAAGTAAAAACTAATGCGCCGAGATGTTTTACTTTTGGCAATATTATTTTTGAAGCATTATTAAAGTATGAGTAAGCAACATCAATGCTGCCAAAGCTGTGGCTTGCCTTGGGATAAAGACCCCAAAGCGGGCGGCACAAATGAAGACGGCAGCCAAAGTGATCTATACTGTAGTTATTGTTTTTCGATGGGGGCATTTGTGCAACCCGATTGGACAGCCAAAGACATGCAGGAATATGCCATTAAGGTGTTGGCCAAAAAAGGAGTGCCAGAAATGCTCGGTAAAATGCTCACGCAGGGCATCAGCAAACTGGAGCGTTGGAATAAGTAAACCATAATCTTTAGCATTTTATACAAAAAAATTAATGAGTAGCATCGCCAACAAATCATTGTTTAACAGAATTGATGGAGTATTGTTTTGGCTCTATATGGCATTGGCTATTATAGGCATTGTAGCTGTGTTTTCGGTGGAGTATCGCAGTACAGACCCTTCTATTTTCATGTTGAGCAAGAGCCACATGAAGCAAAGCATTTGGTTACTCGTTTCATTATTTGTTGGCCTAATTATCCTGTTTACAGACAGTAAATTTTTCTCATCAGTAGCTTTTATTTCTTATGGCGTATGCTTGATCTTGCTGCTCTTTACTATTTTTTTTGGTGCAGCAATGAAGGGCTCTCATTCTTGGATCTCACTGGGGGGCATTAAATTTCAACCTGGGGAAATCGGCAAAATATTTACCGCTCTGGCATTGGCTCGATACTTGTCTCTGCAAGACACCAATTTCAAACAAAGCCGCGATCGATTAATAGGACTAGCGATAGCCTTCGTACCCGCCATATTGATTATCCTACAAAACGAAACGGGCTTAGCCTTAGTGTATTTCTCCTTTATATTGGTCATGTACCGCGAGGGACTGCCTAATGGCATTTTAATGTCCATTTTTGCTTTAGGCTTTCTGACCATTTCTACTCTACTGTTGAGCCATTTGACCATGCTTATACTCCTCAGTGTCGCGAGTGTATTGATTGTGCTGCTGTTTAGATTTACTTTGAAAAGAGATGCCACTGCGCGTATCCTACTCATTGGATCTTTTGTTTTTGCCCTTTTATTTTCGCAAGTCATCATTCCTTTTGCCTTTAAAAAAGTGCTTAAAAATTACCAGATAGAACGCATCTATACCATGCTGGGCCAAGATGTGCCACAGGAGTACCAAAAAGTGAATGAAAACAGCGATGGCAAAAAGAAAGACAGCGGCTATAATGTGCGCCAATCAATGATTGCCATCGGTTCGGGCGGATTTTGGGGCAAAGGATATTTAAATGGTACTTCTACTAAAAACTCATTTGTGCCCGAACAAAATACCGACTTTATATTTTGTTCTATCGGCGAGCAATTTGGCTTTTTAGGGAGCTTTTTGGTGATTGCATTATACATCAGTTTATTGCTGCGCATTATACAGGTTGCCGAGCGTCAGCGCTCCGATTTTAGCAGGATTTATGGCTATTGCGTGGCCTCTGTTTTGTTTTTTCATTTTGCCATCAACCTTTCCATGACCATTGGATTAGCGCCCGTGATTGGCATTACCCTTCCTTTTATAAGTTATGGCGGCACCTCTCTATTGTCCTTTAGTATTCTTATTTTTATTCTTATAAGGCTAGATACCGAGCGCGACTTTATGATTCATTAAGGCCCCAAAAAAACAGTGTCCTTATCAGCCACCATTTCCGCTTTCTGTTTACTATTTTTATACCCAAATAATCCAATTTTATGCGCAGAATTTTCTTATTGTTTCTGGTACTCATTTACGCTGAAAGCCTTTGGGCACAAGTTTCTAAAAAAGACATTACGCTCGAAGACATTTGGAAAAAAGGAACCTTTCGGATGAAGTCGGTACCTGGATTCAATGCGATGAAAGATGGCAAAAGATATACCCAAATTGATGTGGAAAAGGGGCAGCAATCTATTGGCATTTACAATTTGCAAAAGGGCACGAAAGAAGGGCTTGTATTTGATAATTGGAAACATACAATCCATGGCGACACGCTTTCGATCGCCGATTATAAATTTAGTGAAGATGAACAAACCATGTTGATTCTTTGCGAACCAGAAAATATTTATCGCCGATCAGTAATGTATCAGGCCTATTATTTTGATGTAAAAAGCGGTGCACTCATCCAAGTTGATAGCGAAAAAATATTGCACCCAAGCTTTAACCAAGCAGGCAATAAAATAGCCTTTGTAAAAGACAACAATTTGTTTATTAAAGATATTAGGAATGGTTTGCTCATTCAAGTCACTAAAGATGGAGAGCGTAATCAAATCATCAATGGCAACTGCGATTGGGTATATGAAGAAGAGTTTGAATTTACACAGGCTTTTCAATGGTCGCCCAAGGGGAACTACCTTGCCTACTACCGATTTGACGAGAGCAATGTACCCCAATACACGATGACTGTCTACGATAAACTATACCCCACACCTTACCAATACAAATACCCTAAGGCTGGAGAAAAGAATTCGGAAGTGAGCATCCACATTTATAATGTGCAGCAAGAAAATAGTTTTTCGGCCAATATTGGTGCCGAAAAAGACCAATATATTCCACGCATTAAATGGACGAACAATGACCAGCAATTGTGCATTTACCGCCTCAACCGCTTGCAAAACAAACTAGACTTATTACTAGTGAATGCGCAAAACAAAGAACGCACAATCATCTATACCGAAAGCAATGAGGCTTATGTAGAAATCAACGACAACCTAGAATTCTTGCCCGATAACGAGTCTTTTATTTTCAACAGCGAGCGCAATGGCTACAACCATTTGTATCGTTATAATTGGGAAGAGGAACAATTACGCCCATTAACCAAAGGAAAATTCGATATCGAAAGCATTGTCGGTATCGATAAAAAAGCAGGATTAGTGTATTATACAGCAGCCAAAAAATCTGCCTTAGAGCGTAAGTTATATGTGATGGATTTTGAGGGCAAAAACCAACACTGTATTAGCCCCGAAGCGGGAACCCATAACATTACGCCTTGTGAGGGTTTTCAGTATTTTTTAGACAAGCACAGCACACTCAATGATGTTCCTGTCTTTTATTTACGCAATGCCATGGGTAAAATTGTGCGCAGCCTCGAAGATAATAAGGCCCTAAAAAACAAAATGAACGAATACAATTTGGGTACCATTCAATTTACCCAAATAATGGGCCTTCAAGAAAAATTGAATGCATGGATGATAACACCACCCAACTTTGATAGCACAAAAAAATACCCCGTATTGATGTACCAATACAGTGGGCCAGGCTCGCAGATGGTAGCCGATAAATTTCCTGTGGGCGACTATTTTTGGCATCAAATGTTAGCCAGCAAAGGATACATTATTTTTTGTGTAGATGGCACAGGAACTGGCTTTAGGGGCGAAGCATTCAAAAAGAAAACCTACCTCCAATTGGGTAAATATGAAAGTGATGACCAAATAGCCGTAGCCCAAAATTTAGCCAAACTTCCTTTTGTGGATGGCAAAAGAATTGGTATTTGGGGCTGGAGCTTTGGCGGCTTTATGAGCAGCACTTGTATGTTTAAAGGTGGTGATGTATTTCGTGCAGGCATTGCGGTAGCGCCCGTGACCAATTGGCGTTATTACGACAATATTTATACCGAGAGATACATGCGTAGGCCACAAGAAAATGCAAAAGGTTATGATGATAATGCACCCGAAAAAATGGTAGAAGGATTGAAAGGAAAATTCTTATTGGTGCATGGCACAGCCGATGATAATGTACATTTTCAAAATGCAGTAATGATGAGTGAACAGTTGATTCAAAAAAACAAGGCCTTCGAAGATGCCTACTACCCCAATAAAAACCACGGGATTAGCGGTGGCAATACAAGGCTACATTTGTACCATAAAATGACCGAGTTTATTTTGAAAAATCTTTAGTCAATTGAATCAACTCGCTAGCGATTGTGATTCATAAAACAGCTTGTAACAAAAGCGGCTATCTCCCAAAAGGTGATAGCCGCTTTTTCTTTAAGAAAAAGTACAAGACCCTGCAATACAAAGCCTTTCATTAGGAAAGCATATTACCCTTCTAGCCATCAAAAACAGTTGATGACGGAGCTTCCCAAAAAACATACAAAATGATGTAGCTTAGCATAATGAAAGCAAAAATCCTACCCAACAAAATCTCTATAATCCTTTATTTGGGTTTGATGCCCTTAAGGTCTTTGGCGCAAGGCACTGAGCAAATTTTGCAGGCCGCTCTGTTATCTTATTTTGCGGGCGGCTTTGCTTTACTGTTTACCGCCGTCTTTGCCTTTTCTTATACCATCAAAAGCATCCTCAATTCCAGAAGCCAGCAATGGACCAATAAGCAAATCTTAAAAAGCAGTTTGCGCTGGGCATTGATTATAGCATTGATCTTGGTTGTAGGCATTTACTTATTCTTACAATAATCCCCTTTAAAAAATCAATTGAAGTGAGGTACATCAATAGGCCCTTTCAGCGCTAAAAGGAGGCCTCTTCATCGCGATGGCTATTGCCTTAAAACGGATGATGCATCAAGCTTTAAAAAACAAAGCCCGTCCATATGGACGGGCTTTGTTCTAGTATTTCGAAATTAGTATGGATTAATACACCACCAATTTTTCTGTTTGGTTTAGGTTATCATCACCTGTGATACGCACCAAGTACACACCTTTTGCACCCAATTCAGTAACTGGAATGGCCACGCGAGCGTTGTTTTGGTCTACTTTGGTTTGGATTGAATAAACCAATTTACCCGTCATATCCAATACTTGAATGGTCACATTTGCATTGGCTTTTTGGAACAATACAAATGAAGTTCCATTAGCAGGGTTTGGAGCAATAGCCACTTTTTTGTCACCAAGAATCATTTCATTAACCGTCAAAGGATAGTTGCTGATGTTGATACGGTCGATATAAAAATTATTACCTGCGGCATAAGAATATTGACCAAGAGGACGAGAAGAAGGTTTGTAACGGAAGCGGAAGAACACTTTGTTGTTACGAATGGCCGTAGCACCATTTTTCAAATCAATGCTCATGGGTTTCCAATCGTTCCAAGCTGGAGTATATTCCAATACAGAAGGCACAGAACCTACCGTTTGCATTTGCGCATCTTTCATTGTTTTCAAAATAGTCCAATTCGCACCACAAGAGGTAGAATAGGCAATTTCCAAAACATCCTTCATCAAATCTGGGTTGTTGGTAGCGTAAGCACCTGCGTACATAAAATTAAGATTACCGTCTGCTGGCAAAACGCTAAGGTCAAATGCAGGCGTGAAGAAATCATCATAATCTCCTGCAGCTTCACCATAAAGATTATCAGGGAATCGACGATCGTCATAAGTTCTGTAACGGATAGATTTGCCATCATAAGTACCTACATTGGCAATTTCCCATTTGTATCTATTGTTGTAATAGTTGAAAATAGGCCATTTTGCATTTTCGGCTTCATCCGTAAATTCTTGCCAGAAACCAATTGGGTTAATGGCCGTAGGATCAGCAACGTATACGCTAGGCATGGTTTCGAAAGTATCGGTACCATTGACATTTCCAGCTACCAATTTTACAGATGCCCATCCTGGCGTAGCAAATCGAGTAGAAAGACTCAAACCTACAGGGGTAGTATTGGTTGCAGCATTAGACAAAATCCAAGATTTTGACGTTGCTGGTGCTTGCCAAGAACGATCGGTGAATCTAAAATTGTAATTTAAGTCAGCATTGTCTGCACACATAAAATAAGAAGGGTCAGCACCCATTACACTCACACCACTAATGGTAACCCCTTTTTCTACTGAATATTCAGCTTTGGGCTTTAAGGCAGGTAAAGAGGCTAAAGCACCTGTTTTGGCCAAATTCTCTGGAGTAATCAAGCTGCTTCTTTTGGCAACAGTACTAGTAAGTGCTGCACGCATACGATCTACTTGTCCAGCTGTAAACATTTTAGAGCAGTAAGAATAATCCATAACGTTTTGGGTATTGGTCGTATCTGGATAATCCACCAATGAGTCTGGAGCATAGATTTTATAATATCCGTAGGTAATTTTCCAATCGTAGAAGAAATTGTAATACGCATCATCAGCTGTTTTTTTGATTAATATGGTACCATTAAAACCTCTTGAGTAGCCTGTTGCATTTACAGAATCTTTCCAAGCACCTGGATTTTGCATAAAAAACAACATGTAATTAGTAGCCGTATCTGCTGGAGGAACCGAAATTTTTCTGGTCACTGTCTGCAAAGTATCTTTGGTAGTAGAGATAACGTTGAAACTATCGATAATGACGTTATTTCTTTTCAAACCAATTCTATAAGTAGACCCCACTGCGGCTGAAGGATAGAATCCAAAAGATTCGATTAATGTAGCAGTACGATTTTTGAATACAATTCCTTTATCAGTGGCAGTATCAGAGCTTAATAAAAGCGTACCATCAGCTCTTTTCAATGAATCCAATTTTTGTTTGGCAATGGGCTTTCTATAGTTGTAGAGACAAGCTGTATCGTACAAATCTGCAGCAGTACAGCTAGCATGACCCTTTGTGAGCGGAGTATCATCCACTTCGTCATCACCACAAGCTACTTCAGGACTATTGGTGCCACCCCATGGATGGTCTAAATTTAATTCGTGACCCAATTCGTGTCCAATGGTATTGTCTCTGTTGATGTAGTTATACAAAGTAATTACACCATCATAATAAGGAATAGCATCACCCGTTGCAGGCTTATAGGCATAGGCTGCTGGGGCAAAACCTCCCGTTCTAGGAATAAAGGCATTGATAATCCAAATATTCATGTAGTTATTAGATGGCCATTGGTCAAATTTTGCCAAGTCGCCAGCAGCTTTGGTAAGGTAGTTTCTACGGCGCGTGACACCATTGGTAGGATTTCCATTAGGATCTATCGTAGCCAAATGCCACACAATATTTCCTTTACCGATATAACGCTTATTAGAATTATTGATCACACCTTTGAAAGGAGCGGTGGCTTGAATGGTATCCCAATTTTGTTTGTTGAAAATTTTGTTCAAATCTTTTACACAATTATAAACAGAATCATCGGGTAGATATTCTGCACCATAATCATGGATAATGTGAAAGACTAAGGGAACATCATAAATCACAGAACCATCATCTGTTGTTTTGGCAAAGGGCAACAAATCCTTAGCCGTCATTTTAGACAATTTGTTAGAAATTTCCGCACTCAATTGGGCATTTTTCTCTGCTATTTGAGGGTAGGTTTTCATTAACTGCTGTTGGATTTCATCAGTTCCACAAGGCGTGCTTTTCTGGGCTGTGGCGTTTAAGCCAAACAAACCAAGAAGGGACAGGGAGCATAATACTTTCTTAATCATCGTTGAAAGATTTAAAAATTTTGAGTTTATTTTTCTAAAACGTCAGAACCAAAGGTAAAAAAAAATGCTGATTTTTAACTTTTTGATAGGGGTATTTTTATAGTTAATTCACAAACATGAATTGGCAAAAGCTATTTTATTGAAAAAGCCTTCTTTACTTTATCCATATAGTCAAGCTTTTCCCAAGTAAATAATTCTACTTTTACTTTCTTTTCGTTGTCTTTTCCTTTATTAAAAACCTTGGTAACAATCTCGGATTGACGACCCATATGGCCATAGGCAGCGGTTTCGGCATAGATTGGGTTACGTAGTTTCAATCTCTGCTCGATGGCATAAGGACGCATATCAAAAACCTTTTCCACAATTTTGGCTATTTCGCCATCATTCATTTTTACATTAGCCGTACCGTAGGTATCTACAAAAATACCACATGGTTTGGCCACACCAATTGCATAAGAAACCTGTACCAATACTTCTGAGCAAACACCAGCAGCAACAAGATTTTTAGCGATGTGGCGCGTAGCATATGCCGCCGAGCGATCCACTTTACTCGGATCTTTACCCGAGAAAGCGCCACCACCATGTGCGCCTTTGCCACCATAGGTATCTACGATAATTTTACGACCAGTAAGCCCTGTATCTCCGTGTGGGCCACCAATTACAAACTTGCCCGTAGGGTTAATGTGGTAGGTAATTTTGTCGTTGAATAATTTTTGAAGGTTGGGTTTCAATTGTTTTTTGACCCGAGGAATAATCACTTCCACAATATCCTTTTTTATTTTATCCAACATTTTTTTGTCAGAACGGTCGAAGTCGTCATGTTGGGTCGATACAACAATCGTATCGATTCGAATGGGTTGGTTGTTATCGTCGTACTCAATCGTTACTTGACTTTTGGCATCGGGACGGAGATATTTCAATTCCTTTCCAGCACGGCGGGTCTTGGATAATTCTTTTAAAATTTTGTGGGCCAAATCCAATGCCAAAGGCATGTAGTTGTCGGTTTCGCGGGTGGCATAACCAAACATCATACCTTGGTCGCCAGCACCTTGAGCGTTTGCTTTGGTTTCAAAATCGAGCTTTTTGGTAGAACGATCTACACCACGATTAATATCTGCAGATTGTTCGTGAATAGCAGAGAGAATACCGCAAGAATTGGCTTCGAACATGTACTCTGATTTGGTATACCCTATTTCGCGGATAACCCCTCTAGTGATTTCTTGAACATCAAGATAGGCCTTCGATTTCACCTCTCCAGCCAATACAACTTGACCAGTGGTTACTAATGTTTCGCAAGCTACTTTCGAATCGGCATCATAGGCTAAAAAATGATCGATAAGTGCGTCAGAGATTTGGTCGGCAACTTTATCTGGGTGACCTTCCGATACAGACTCGGATGTAAACAAATAAGGCATGTATTTTATAGATTTATTGTAAAAAATAATTTTGAGTGTCGCAAATTTAAGTAATTGAAAGCAATGTAGAGACAGCTAATCAAAAAGGGCAAATGTTTTGTGGATAAAAACATTTGCCCTTTTGTAAATACTATTCATGATGGACTAATTTAATTTCCAGTTTTTGAACTTGTCTTTTTATTTTCTGTTCTTAAAAAATATTGAGAAAACCCAAACGTGAAAATAATGGTAGTTTTACTAGTCACTATTTAATATTTGCTATTACACATTAAATATCATTTTCGAAATTACAACTGGTCATTTTCGAAAATTCTAATCTCTTTATCATTATAAATTCGATTTGATCCAATAGTATATTCTATTTGCACTTTTGATTCTGTAACTTTAGAAGTAGATTGATTCTGTACTGGTATATGCAATACTAAAATCAATTTATTTTTAATCACTGTATAGGTGTAGTAAATGGAATTATTTCCAATAATACTACCATCAGCTTTTTTCATTATTGCTTTTCCGTTATCTAAAAAAGTTAATGAACTTTTATTTTTAGTGTTTATATACTTTCTATTTAAAACAATATCATTTGTTTTTTTAACGTCTGCAATTTTAATTTTAGGCTCTATTGCCTTCTCAGATTCTTTTTTTTCATTTCCGAATTGGTCTATAGTTACTTTCTGGCCATTTATTTCAGCGCTAGCAAGTAGTTCACCTTTACCAAAGCAACATCTTTTAAAAGATTCTGCTTTATCATATTTTATTTTAGTTATTAAATTGCCTTTACTACTTATATAGCCAAACTTGCCATTTAGTTTTACTAATTGGATTTTTTTTTCATCAGAAAAATCAACATAATCATCTATTAAATCGTATTTGATCGGAATAATTTCTTTACCTAAAGTATCTATTATTCCCATTTTATTATTTAAAGTAACAATTCCGAAAACAAAATAATGCCCTTTTTTCCATTCAATTTTATCGAATTGAAATTTAGACAGTATTTTACCTGAATAATTTCCAACTGCATATTTATTATTTAACTTAATACACGGAGGGGGGGAATTAAATTCACTATAATACCTTTCAATAATAATGTCTTCATACATGCAAGGGTATATTTCTTTTCCATTTAAGTCAATTAAACCATGTTTTTTCCCTTTTACAACCACTAACATTGGATAGGAACCATTCGGCTTAAAAATATTATCATAAATAATTGGAACTAGCTCTTTTCCATTTGGATCTATTATAGTGTATTTATTGTTTAAACTGGCTTGAAAATAATTTTCTACCTCAGTTTGCCATATGTAGTCATATTTGCATGGTGATAATTCAGCATTGTTCTTCAAATTCACAATACCATATTTTTTATTTTTTACTACAACAGCTTTATCCCAATAAATATGCTCTATGGCATCATATGCAATAGGTAAAAAATTATTAACGTCATTAAAATTGATCAAACCCCACTTTTCATTTGACTTAATTTTATAATATTCGTAACTACCTAAAATAAGTCCAATATCGTCATATTTAAATTCAACTTTTATATTCAAAAAAGTATCTATAATACCCCATTTACCATTTTGTTTTACAGGAATGTAGGATAATTTATTTAAATTAAAGTTTCCTATATTTTCATAAATAATTGGTATTAAAAAATTTTTTTGTTTATTATAAAAAAATTTTGATTTAAAATTAATATCAACTTTTACTAATTTAACAACACCCCATTTATTATTTTTTTTTACTTTTATAGCTGAATTATTAAGAACATTTGAAGGTAGTGTCCAAGCCCATTGCCAATCATCAAAAGTATTTATAATTTCAGTATATTCTTCATAATTGTTGTCGATTTTTATTTGGGCAATTATTTTATAATTGAAACATATAATTGAAATTATTAACATTAAAATTTTGACCATAAGTAACTTTTCTGGTTAATTTTAAAAAAAATAATATAATAAAATGTTGTACGTACTACTCGATTTTATGACTTGAAAATATAC
The DNA here is from genome assembly GCA_034680125.1 of Chitinophagaceae bacterium. Lineage (GTDB taxonomy): Bacteria > Bacteroidota > Bacteroidia > Chitinophagales > Chitinophagaceae > Rurimicrobium. Next base: position 13,349 of record JAXITL010000007.1, on the reverse strand, counting down.
ATTTTACCCTGGTTTAGGACTACTCCACGGTCACCGATTTGGCCAAATTCCTTGGCTGATCAACATTACAGCCTCTCATAATAGCAATATGATAGGCCAACAATTGCAAAGGAACAATGGTCACTAGTGGAGAAATAATCTCATCTACCTCCGGCACCTCAATAACATGGTCGGCAATAGCTTTGATTTGGGTATCCCCTTTATTAACAATAGCGATGATTTTGCCCTTTCTTGCTTTAACCTCTTGAATATTGGAAACAATTTTCTCGTAAGCACTTTTGTTGGTTGCCAAAAACACTACGGGCATTTCTTCATCAATAAGCGCAATAGGACCATGCTTCATCTCTGCAGCGGGATATCCCTCAGCGTGGATATAAGAAATCTCTTTGAGCTTTAACGCCCCTTCCATGGCTACAGGATAATTATAGCCTCGTCCGAGATAAAGGAAATTATTTGCGTCTTTATAAACAGCAGCAATCTTTTTAATTTCCTCGTCTAAGGCCAAAACCTCTTTTATTTTTTCGGGCACCGCTTCTAGTTCGTACAATATTTGACGCAACTTAGACTGGGCTATGGTTCCTTTCGATTGGGCAATTTGCAAAGCAATTAAAATCAAAACAGACACTTGTGTCGAAAAGGCTTTTGTAGAAGCAACGCCTATTTCGGGCCCTGCATGCGTGTAAGAACCCGCATGGGTAGCGCGCGCAATAGACGAACCAATTACATTGCAAATACCATAAACAAGGGCTTGCCTTTCTTTGGCCAATTCGATTGCAGCAAGTGTATCGGCCGTTTCGCCCGATTGTGAAATCGCAATGATGAAATCAGATTCCTTTACGATTGGGTTGCGGTAACGAAATTCAGAGGCATACTCTACTTCAACCGGCACCCGAGCCAAATCTTCAATAATGTATTCCCCCAACAAACCACTATGCCAAGAGGTGCCACAGGCCGTGATCAAAAAACGGTCTGCCTTGTTGATACGGTTATTGTATTCTGTGATACCGCCCATTTTTACCCAGCCGCCCGCAGCATTCATTCTACCCCTAAAAGAATCTTCAATGACTTTGGGTTGCTCGTAAATTTCTTTGAGCATATAGTGTTCAAAATTACCCTTTTCAATAGCCTCGAGGTTCATTTCTAAGGTTTGAATAGCATGGGATTTCACCACATTACCCAAATTCCGTATGGTAAAACTGCCGTTTCTATGAACCACTACATATTCTTCTTCGTCTAGGTAAATTACATTTTTGGTAAATTCAATGATGGGAGAAGCATCTGATGCTACGAAAAATTCTTGCTCACCAATACCCAAAACCAAAGGACTTCCTTTTCGGGCGGCAATGAGCACATCAGGATTATTTTTATCAATGACTACGATTGCATAAGCGCCGATAACTTCGTTAAGGGCAATACGCACCGCTTCATCAAGTGATACATTTTCTTGCTTTTGAACTTCTTCTATTAAATTGACTAAAACCTCGGTATCTGTTTCGGAGTGAAAAACATAACCCCGTTTCAACAAAACCTCTTTAATTGATCCATAATTCTCAATGATACCATTGTGAATGAGGGCAATATTTCCAGAATTGGATAGATGTGGATGTGCGTTTACGTCATTGGGTACCCCATGTGTGGCCCATCTTGTATGACCAATCCCCACAGTTGCTCCTAGGGATTTCCCTGTTGCATATTCTTCAAGAACAGAAACCTTTCCTTGCTTTTTATAAATATTTAATGCTCCATCGAGTAAGGCTACCCCTGCGCTATCATATCCTCTATACTCTAGTCTTTTAAGCCCTTTAATTAAGATTGGGTAGGCTTCTTTGTTGCCAATATATGCTACTATGCCACACATATTTGATTGGTTGTTTTTTTAAAGTTTAGTATAGACCACATTCAACTTAATTCGGTATGCAGGTTGGCTATAATTTCTTCCGGCTGCGGTTAATCTGTAAGCACCTAGAAAAGTCTCGGTACCATTGATGCGCAATTTAAGTTCTTTTCGCTGTTCAACAATAGCGTTCTGCAATTCTCTCGGGAAATTGATCACATATTGGTTGACAATTTTACCGTCGATGAGGGCACTGCGCAAATTACCATCGATAAAATAAAGGGCCGCATTAGAAGAAAGAGGCAGACGATCTGCAATCACAAGCTTTTTGCCCGATTCATCTACCACTTCGGGATAAATGCGTGGTGGCGCTTGAAACAAGCCATCTAATGGAGAAGAAATTTGGGTAATAACCAATTCAGCTTTATTGACAATGCATTTGGGTAGATTTTTGGCATAGGGAATACGCAATTCTACTGCCGCGCCTGGTAAGTTTTGTATCGCAAAGGTATTATCGCTATTGGCTGTAGAAGAAAAAAGCTCTTTAACGGGAGTACCAGTAAAGTCGCGCGTTACCCTGCTAAAAAATCCTGTTTTGGTTTGAGAAGCCGTAGGATCAAAAGGGTAAGATGCGATTAGGGTATCTGTTATCAAACCACTGCTATTTTTGCTATGGTAATACATCAAGATACCGGCTTTCCGATAGATATCGTCGCCTGTCAATCTGAAATAAGGAATGGTATTTCCAGAACCAGCTTCTGCGCTGATATAAATGCCATTAAAGAAGTCTAAAAAGTTGGCTGTATTCGTATATTCTGATCCACCTGTTTTGTCGATTAGCTCGTTCATTAAAGCATCACTAACCCGTAAACGTACATGAGAGGGTCTCTTTTTACCGGCAACAATAGTGGAGTCACGGTAGCTTTTGATTAAATCAGTGATAACAACATTGGCACTAGCAAAAGGGCTAGATTCAATATTTTTTGCAGGTGAATAGGTATAGTAAATGCTATCGAGATAGATTTTTTCTTTCATTCTAAACGCCTTAATCGTTTGCGTTCCTGCACTATTGGTGGTATCGCCAAACGCAAAGCCACTGTAGGGCAAAATAAGCACTGCAGAATCGATCTGGTATTTTGTTTTGTCAAAAGTATAATTGTCTTGAGGCGGTCTTACTTGAAAATAAAAGCTAGAACTTGTTTTGCCAAAGTAGGGATCAAAACTAATATTGCCTGCACCCACATATACCGGAAAACTGGTGGTGAATGCATTACTCACCACAGTATCGTCTTGCACGGTTTTGGTAAGAATGGTCAAGGTATCCGTACCAAAAACAGTAATGTTATCCACTGCGGGCACAACATCTGTACGGATAACGGTATTTTCTTTACAGGACGAAAAAAGTATAGACACTGCAACAATTGCCGAGACTACGGAGAGAGAGGTAAAACGCAAAGCCAATGGAAAAAGATTTAGAGCGAAGAAAACAAAAACAAAACTAAGAGTCTGTTAAGCTTTTATACAAGTCTATCAAAGAAGTAATATCGGCCTCCCATTCTGGTGAAAAGGGAATAACTTTTTTCGTTCTGCTCGGTTTTATTTCGTCTGTAATTTTAGCATTGATCTTTTTATCGCCCATAATAACAATATCGGCATATTTGGCGCCGCCAAGTGTCATGGCTGCATTGGTTCTATCTTTGAAGGGCTCTAAATCCTTTTCTTTGATATCGGCACTAATCATGGCCTTCTTGATAAATTGATCATTCAATTTTTCTTTAAACTGATCGGCCTGAACGGTATAAATAGACTTTGAAAAATTAAAAACAGGCTCTTTTTTGTAAGTCGTTTTCAAAAACAAAGGCACTAGCGAGGTCATCCAACCATGGCAATGGATAACGTTGGGAGGCCATCCAAATTTCTTAACGGTTTCAAGAGCGCTTTTACAAAAGAAAACCATTCTATCGGCGTTATCATCATAAAATTTCTCATTCTCATCGCGGAAAACAAACTTACGTTTAAAGTAATCGTCGTTATCCATGAAATATACCTGTAAGCGTGCATTGGGCAAAGAGGCTACCTTGATAATCAGTGGATAATCATCTTTGTCTACAATGATATTGATACCAGAAAGACGAACCACCTCATGCAATTTATGGCGGCGTTCGTTGATGACTCCAAAACGGGGCATTATTACTCTAATCTCAATCCCTGCCTCAAAAGTCTTAATCGCTAATCTATTCAACACGTTAGCAAAATCAGAAAATTCTAAATAGGGAGAAAGCTCGTTGCAAATAATCAGAATTCGTTTTTTGGTGTCTACCGTCATGCTTTTAATTTAAATGAAAATGGATGACCTTGGAAAAAGTCAAAAAATTTTAGGATGCAAAATTACTAAAATATTAAATTGAAATTGGTTTTATTTGCAGCCGCTCATTTAAAATTGCATTATGATTGTATTCAAAACAAGCGCTGAATTGCGAAACTATATTGATAGCCAACGAAATTTGGGGCGCTCAATTGGTTTTATACCCACCATGGGGGCGCTGCATAAGGGGCATATTTCTTTGATAAATAGTGCCCAACAATCCCAAAAACTGACTATTTGTAGCATTTTTGTCAACCCGGCTCAGTTTAACGACAAGCAAGATTTTGACAAATACCCTCATTCTATTGCGGATGATATCCTGTTATTGAGTGCCGCTAAATGCGATGTTTTGTTCCTGCCTACGGTACAGGAAATTTACCCTAATGGGCCAGAAAATGCTCGGCAATATCATTTTGGATTTTTAGAAAGCGTATTTGAAGGGGCTCAAAGACCAGGACATTTTAATGGCGTAGGCAAGGTAGTGGCTATTTTACTCAATATAGTACAGCCCGATGCCCTCTACATGGGCAGTAAAGATTACCAACAATGTGCGGTGGTCAAAGCCTTGTGCCAGCAAATGGGCCTTGCCGATAAAATCGAATTTGTAGCCTGCCCCACCCAGCGTGAAGCCGACGGATTAGCCATGAGCTCCCGCAACCGACGACTCAATGAACCACAACGCGCCCTAGCCGCTATCATTTACCAATGCCTTGTTTCGATACAAAGCAAGTCGATACTCAAGAGTTCTTTTGCCATTGTAGCCAAAGAATGTGCCGACTTAATGAGGGCTAAAAATATAGAACCCGAATACATCGCTATCGCCGATGCCGAAACACTAGAACCGCTCAGCGATTTTGAACCCAACAAAAAAATGGTGGCACTGATTGCTGTGCAATTGGGCAATGTGCGCTTAATCGATAATATGCTCCTCAATTAATACCTAGAATATATCGATGAAAAAACAATTACTGCTGGCGCTTGGTATTATGATGGCTATAGGCACTCATGCACAAGAAGAAGATCAAAGTGCCTTTCAAAAAACACTCAATGAGGTGGTGGTTTCGGGAAATGTATTTCCTGAAAAAAAGAAAAATGTGGTGCAAAAAGTGGATGTCATTAGCGCCAAACAAATGAGCGAAATGAATGCCCAAAGTACTGCCGATGTACTGAGTAATACAGGACAGATCTTTGTACAAAAAAGCCAACAAGGTGGGGGCAGCCCAGTTCTTAGAGGATTTGAAGCCAGCAGAATCCAACTCAATATTGATGGTATCCGCTATAACAATGCCATCTTCAGGTCGGGGCATCTACAGAATATTATCAGCGTGGATAACAATATGCTAGAGCGTGTAGAAGTTTTGAGCGGTCCCGCTTCTACCCTGCATGGTAGCGATGCATTGGGTGGCGTCATCTTATTAAAAACCAAAGACCCCATTTTGGGAAAAAATAGGCGTGTAGACATTACAGGAGTCAATGCCTTGCTCCGCTATTCCTCCGTGAATAGAGAAAATACAACTAGTGCGGGCATTAGCTTTGGCAATAGAAAATGGGCATCTCTCACCAATGTCACGTTTTCTCAATTCGACGATTTGATGCAAGGCAAAAACGGAGCCGATTCCATCACCAAAATCTGGAAAAAGAATTTTATCGTGCAGCGCATCAATGGGCAAGATTCTATGGTCAAAAACCCAAACCCCTACAAACAAATCGCTACGGGATACCAACAATTCGACTTGTTACAAAAATTCACTTTTGCCCCAAATAAAAACAGTAAACACGACATCAATTTTCAATTGTCCAACTCCAGCAATATACCTCGCTACGATCGATTAACTGAAACAAATGCAAGTGGAGTGGCCAAAAATGCTGAATGGTATTATGGTCCGCAAGTGAGAAGCCTAGCTGCTTACAAATTTGAAGCGCTGCAATTGCGCGGTTTCTTTGATGATTTTACAAGCACATTGAGCCACCAATTCTGGAAAGAAAGTAGAAACAATAGAGCTTTTGACAAAACGGTATTGAACCAAAGAGAAGAGCGCATCAATGTATTGGGCTATAATATTGCCGCACGCAAAAAAGGAAAAGTCCATGAACTGAGTGTGGGCACCGATGCACAATTCAACTTTTTAAAATCTGAGGCAGAAGGGCTCAATATCAATACGGGCGAAACTTCTAAAATAGATACCCGCTACCCCGATGGCATGAACAAAATGAATTTGCTGGGTGTATTTGCCCAACATACTTGGAAATTAAATGAAGGCAAAGTGATCATCAACGATGGCATTCGCTTTAACTACACCTATTTGCACTCAACAATTGTAGACACGGCTATTCAATTTCAACTACCCATCACCGACCTCAAGCAAAACAATACCGCCCTTACCGGCAATATTGGCCTGGCCTACATGCCCGATAATCATCTGCGTTTAACAGCTAATTTTTCTACTGGTTTTCGCTCGCCCAACTTTGATGACATGACCAAAGTATTTGAGTCGAATAAAAACCAACTCATTGTGCCCAACCCTAATTTACAAGCAGAATACACGCAAAATTATGAAATCGGGATGCAGTACAGCAAGGGCATAACAAGCCTTAGTGGATATGGCTTTTACACTAATTTCAACAATGCAATTGTTACCGATTTCTTTAGCTATAATGGCCAAGATTCTGCCTTGTACAATGGCAATATGACCCGGGTGTTTGCCAGTCAAAACAAAGCCAAAGCCTTCTTGTATGGCGGCGGCCTAGAAGGCACGATTAAACCAACCAGCAACTTCTCGATGTTTGCTTCTGTCCATTACACTTATGGTCGTTATGATAATGATACCTCATTGGTTCCGCTTGACCATATTCCACCCATTACGGGCAGAATAGGTATGCGTTATGCCGAGGAAAAATGGTACAGCGAGCTCTATACTTTGTACAATGGCAAAAAGAAATTAGCCGACTACAACCCAGGTGGCGAAGACAATTTGCTCTACGCTACAGCAAGCGGCATGCCCAGTTGGTATACCGTAAACCTGCGTGTAGGCGCAACACTGGTGCAGCAATTAATGCTACAAGTGGCGGTAGAAAACATACTCGACAAAAACTATCGCTACTTTGCGAGTGGCATGAGCGCTCCGGGCCGCAACCTAGTGATTGCCTTGCGCTACCAGTTTTAATCCTTTTTATACAGAAACATCTGTAATTTTGGAGACATCGAAATGCCTCCAGGATTGATTCCTGCCATCCCTTCGGGGATGGGCATATGGAGCTTTTGGTAATAGTCTACCCACACCGGAAAAAACTCATTGCTATTGGGTTTCTTAAAGGTCATCGGCCGAAGCTCAAAAAAAGTTTGATTGCCATTGGCTTGCTTGAAGGCATCATAGAGCAATTCTGAGCAATAGTATTTTCCATTATCATACAGGAAGGCATCGTCGTAGGGAACACCTAATTGCTCTTGTGCAATGTGCACTGCTTGATCGACTATTTTTTGATAAGGCTTCCTGACGCGACCCAACAAAACTTCATTGTTATTTCTATGGATAAAATCTTTCAGCGGCGTGCCTTGCACTGCAGTACCGATAGCCTCGATAACATAGAGGCTATCGCCCTTTTTACTAACCAATCCAATATGCGAAAAATGCCTACCAGCGTAGCTTTGGGTTACTTGCTCTATAGCATCGCATAGACCTCCACAATCCAAATCTTGAAATAAGATATCCCCATTTCTTAAAGCACCATAGTCGGATTTTTGGGCTAGCACTACTGGGCTGCTGAACAATAAAATGAATACAAAAAATGATGGAAAAGACATGGTAAACAGAAGCGATTGAAGCACAATATTATTACTTTTAGGATAATCCCCCTTCAATATGCTATGCTATAGTAAAGGGAAACAATAACAATCTAGCATTTGCTGCCTTATCTTTGCTACAGATAAAACGATGAACACAACAATGGACCATACACTCACTGCTCCTGTATCCCTTACCGAAGGGGCCATAAAAGAATTGAAAAGATTAATGAACGAGCCCGATTTCGACAACACACAATTTTTGCGTGTCGGCGTTAAAGGCGGCGGATGCTCGGGAATGACTTATGTTTTGGGCTTCGACCAAAAAGAAAGCGATGATGAAACCTTCGAAATAGAAGGCATACCTGTTGTGATGAAACAAGCACATGGTATATACTTGTTGGGCATCAACATTCATTTCGAAGATGGCTTGAATGCACGTGGATTTACCTTTAATAATCCCAACGCAAGCAGCACTTGTGGATGTGGCACTTCATTTGCCGTTTAGAATTTTTAGGATGAAACTGAAGGGCATTATGGTATCTATTGGCTTGTTGACGCACATGGCTGTTCATGCGCAATCCAAACAAGAAATCAACCAACAGGATGAAAGGGGTAAAGCGCATGGCTTATGGTATACCTATGCCGCTGCCGAGCGGGGAGAACCTGCTCAAACAACGATAGGCCATTATGACCATGGCCAAAAAACAGGCATTTGGTATGTCAATGATGGCAAAGGCAACTTGAGCTCTATCGAAACCTTTAAAGCGAATGTGCGGGATGGCGAAGTCAAATATTTCGAAAATGGTCAGCTAACCTGCATTGGGCATTTTAGAGGATTAAACCCTGCTGTGGCCGTAGACACCCTTAATATCGTAGACCCTATTACGGGCGATGAAAAATGGGTATCGGTGCCTACCGAAAGAGGCAGTGTCAAACACGGTAGTTGGCGCTTTTATGATGAACTCAGCGGTCGATTAATCAAAGAAGAACAATACCAAGTAGATGAACTGATTTATAAAAAAGATTTTTCTATTTCAGCAGCAGACAGCGCCCATTACCAATACCGAAACAAAAGGCTACCGCATGCAGGCAATAGCCTAGCCCCAGCATCCAAATTCAAGCCCAAACAAGTGAACAAGAGCCTGATTGGAGGCTAATTACACCTAGTTGTTTTAACGGATTTTTAACCCAAAAGGCAAGGTACAAAGCCTTTCCGAAAACTATTTTTGCGAGCCATTAGGGCTCATTACTTATGGCAACTGCGGCTATGAAAGCAATACGGATTCTCTGTTTCTTATTTCTTTTTGTACAAAATATTTCCTTTGCCCAAAACGTTGTTTTTTCGGCACAAGCTAGTGCAAGCACCATTGGCCTAGAAGATCGTGTTCAAGTTGATTTTACGCTAGAAAATATAGAAGGTCTTCAAGGAATACAAAACCCTAATTTTTCGGGATTTAGGGTATTGGCTGGCCCCTACCAATCGCAAAGCACCAATCTTTCTTTTAATGGCAACCAACAAGTGCGCAGCTCTAGCATAACACTGAGCTATGTTTTGCAGGCAACACAAACGGGAGAAATTACCATTGCACCGATTGGCGCCAAGGATGGCAATGGCAGAGTGTATCAGAGTAATGCTTTAAAAATAAAAGTTGTCAAAGGCAGCCTTGCACAGCAAAGACAACAACAAGCAGCCTCAGATCCATTTGGCGGTTTTGACCCCTTCGACGATCCTTTTTTTGGCGGAAATGGTGGCGGTGGTGGAGACCCTTTTGCGGCTATGCGCCAACAGATGCAGCAAATGCAACAACAAATGCAGCAGCAAATGCAGCAAAGCATGGGCCCTGCTCAAAATCTCCCCCAAGTGAGCGAAAAAGAACTGGGTAAAAATGTATTTATCCGGGTTTCGGTAGACAAAACAAAGGTGCATGTAGGCGAACAAATTACCGCAACCTACAAAATGTATGCGCGGGTCAATATGCAAGCGCAATTGTCTAAACTACCCTCCCTTAACGGATTTTGGACCCAAGACTTTGAATTACCCAAAGACCAAAAACCCCAATATGAAACACTAGATGGTGTGCAATACCAAACATTCGCGCTCAAAAAATCAGCCCTTTTCCCGCAACAAAGCGGCAACTTAATCTTGGATGCTGCAGAGGCAAATGGTGTGGCCCAAATAGCCGACAGAGCAAACCCTTACGGAAAAAATGTACAGTTTAAACTAAAAAGTACGCCCCTACAAATCACCGTTACACCATTACCCATCAAAGATCAACCTACAGACTTTGGTGGCGCAGTAGGCAGCAACTTTAGGGTCAAAGCCAAAATCGATAAAACTAGCCTCAGCACTGATGATGCAGCCAATCTGAGCATAGACATTTCGGGCGTGGGCAATATCAAATTAATTGCAGCACCCCAATTAAAATTACCCAATGGCCTCGATGGTTTTGACCCCATCATTACCGATACCATTACTGGGCGCAGCACCACCATAAGCGGTCATAAACTATTTACCTATACCATTAGCCCGAGCATGGCAGGCGACTACGAAATACCCGCTATTCCCTTCTCCTATTATGATCCCGCTAAAGGCAGCTACACTACCCTATACAGCAGCCCATTTACACTGCATGTTACACAAGGCACTAAGCTAAAAAAAGAAATAGCGGGCAACAAACTCATTGCCGAACTCAACAACATCAATACACAAGCCTTTTCCCAAAATCAAGACAGTGGGATACTGCTTTATTCGAAAGCCTATTGGTCAGTGTATGCCCTTTCTATCATAGGCCTCCTGCTATTCGCTTGGCGTAGAAAACAAAAAGAAAACGAAACCAATAACGCGGGTTTGTTTAAGCATAAATATGCCAACAAGATTGCTTTAAAAAGACTCAAAACGGCGAAAATTTTCCTCGACAAAAAAGACACCATCCCCTTTTATGAAGAAATATCCAAAGCCATTTGGCTGTACTTGTCAGACAAATTAAATATCCCGCTTGCGCAATTATCCAAAGAAACGGCGATGGAATCCTTGGCCCACAAAGATATTTCTGAAGGACAGTTAGCGACAATGAATACAATTATAGATGATTGCGCCATGGCCTTGTATGCCCCTAGTGGCGCTGCACAACAAATGACCAATACCTATAACAACACGGTGCAATTAATTGGAGAACTGGAAGAAAATTTAAAAAAATAATGAAACAAGTATTGCTCTATTTATCAATTCTGTTGCTCAGCCTAGATGCCATGGCTGGGGAAAACACTATGGCTAAACAATGGAAAAAAGCAAACGATTGTTACCAACAAAAGCAATACGATTCTGCCATCTTTTATTACCAAATTTTACTACAACAGCAAGCAAGCAATGCCTCCATTTATTATAACCTAGGCAATGCTTATTACCGAAAAAATCAGGTAGCGGATGCTGTAGTTCAATATGAACGAGCACTATTCTTCAATCCCCAATACAAAGAAGCGCAAGAAAATAATCTTTTGGCCAAAAGCCGAATACCCAATGCCCTAAAGCCTATCAAAGATATTTTCTTTGTACGTTGGTGGCATGCACTAACAGCCAGCCATTGGGCCAACACCTGGGCAATAGTGACTTTGTTGCTGTTGCTTACTTTAGCTTCTCTTATCCTTTATGGCATTGTACAAAAGAGTTTTCGTTACGTAGCGCCACAAGTTTTTGTTCTATTGCCGATAGCTATGTTCATCACTTTATTCCTAGCCTATACCGCTGCTGACCATAAAACCCATTGCGATTTGGCAGTGGTCAACAGCCCTAATGCCAGCCTGAATCTTTCGAAATCCCAAAGCAGGGTACCCGAGGCCACAACGGTAAAGGTCACAAAGCAAGAAGGCAATGGTTTTTGGGTAACTTTACCCGACAACAGAAGTGGCTGGATGCGTCAATCCGACTTAACTTTTGTACATATTTCTACTAAAAAATAATTGATGTACTTCGTAAAAGCGCCGCGCATCCTCAAAAAGCTATATCCACAAAACCTAACCTGGAAGCGAGCCTCGAAAGACAAAGTCTATCTCACTTTTGACGATGGGCCCCATGCGAGCGCAACTCCATTTGTATTGGCCGAGCTCCAAAAATATAATGCCAAAGCCACCTTTTTCTGTATTGGCCAAAACGTATTGGCTTTGCCCAATATCTATCAACAAATCCTACATGAGGGCCACAAAATAGGCAACCATACGCATAGCCACCCCAATGGATGGAAAATGAGCAGCCAAAAATATATAGACAACATTAAGGAGGCCCAAGCGCATATCGATTCCCAATTATTTCGCCCACCCTATGGTCGTATCCGCAGCAGACAAGCCAAAGCAATCAGGAAAATGGGATTCGAAATTATTTTGTGGGATGTATTGTCGGGCGATTTTGATACCCAAATTAGTCCCCAAAAATGCTGGGAAAATATTGAGCAAAATTTGGAACCTGGCTCTATTGTTGTTTTTCACGATAGCAGCAAAGCTTGGGAAAGAATGCAATACGCCCTTCCGCGCACATTAGCCTTCTGCCAAGAAAAGGGCTGGGAGATGGCTAGCTTATAATCACTAACCGGACTCTAGATCAAATAGCTGAGCAAAACAGAACCAGCTAGGGCTTGATGAGTTCCTTACATGTTGATGTAATTCATCAACAATCGATATCGATCAGAAGTGTCATTTTCGATTTTGGTATCGCCAAAGGTATCCACGACGCTGTAGTCATAACGTTCAAAAGCTTGCACCACAGCAGAAAGATCAGTGCTATTCGTTTTGATGGTGACCTCTAATTTACTGCTGCTTGGATTGGTTTTGGCTTGTACGCCCAAAATAATGACTTGCTCATTTTCGCAAATACGGGCAATCTGCGCCAAACTATAATTGCGTGGCTCCATCTCCAAAACAATGATACCGCCCAACACATCGATATTGATGCTCTCAATTAAATATTGCATCAAGCGCTCTTGACTGAGGCAGCCCGCGTATTCATGATCCTCATTAATAACAGGTAAAATGCTCAATTCATGCAAATGCATGATGCGCAAGGCCTCAAAAGGATGCGCATTAATGGAGATGGCCGGACGAAAATCTTCATATAAATGAGGGTCTAGCTTGGTTGATTCGGGTAATAACTGCAGCAAATCTTTAGCCGCCAAAAGCCCCAAATATTGCGATTGAGACACAATGGGTATCTGCTGCAATTGGGCAGCAAAAAGAAGCGATTGAATAGCGTCTCTATCGTCGCTAGGTGCTGCGATAGGCACATCAGGTGCTATAAGTTGATGCAGTAACATGCTGTGTAGGGTTTAATCTGATCGAGAACAAAAAAGGTTTTAAGGCTGTACCATATGGACTGACCT
>JAXITL010000006.1:0-49548 GCA_034680125.1 Chitinophagaceae bacterium | reverse complement strand
TTTACTGCCATCATCCACCATGATCACCTCGTAGGCATATTTATTTTCGGTGCACACCTTATCAATCCAAGCCATCAATTCTGGCAAAGATTCATCTTCGTTGTACAAGGGAACTACTATGGATAGGTCGAGATTCATAAATAAGCAAAGTGAAGGATAATAAACTATTGTTGGGCTGCAGGTTTTTTTCGGCTAACAATTAAAGCTACAATAAAACCAAAAATACTATGAAGAATGATTGATTGTGAAACACTATAAGATAGTTTTGAAAAGCTTGTACTGTCTTTTGTTTGTTCTTCAATATTTTTCATTTGAGCATCGAGTTGCTCTTGAGGCATTTTCATTTCTTCAAAAAAAGTAAGTGCCGCCTCTTTCATTCTTGTAGTATTTTCTGGGTCGATATATTTGTTGTAGATCAAACCATAAATGGTAAAAATGGCTACAGCTATTAATATTGAAATGAAAACAACTTGAAAGGCATCTTTAAGTGAAATGAATCCGCCCAGTAAGGCTTGTTGTCTTTTGGCTGCCAAATAATAAAAAATAACTGGAATTACAGGAACGATATAACTTATAAAGCTCACTATACTAAAGACGATAAAACTGTATTTCAATAAATACAAAAACCCAATAGTAGTGATAAACATCAACACAAATCCAGTCATCAAACCATAGCGTATAGCAATGGCAGATTTGCTTACTGGTTCTGTAGATTCATGCGCATTGATTTCAAAATTCTGATTCATAATTTCTTTAATTAGTACTTAGTTGTTCATCACAATTGTATCACATTTCACAATGCCCAACACTTTACCCAGAAGGCTTTTACCCAAAAATGGATTATTGCGCACGCGTGACTTCATCTCGTTTATTTGTGTGTTTTCGGTTGTAGTAAACAAGGTAAAATCGGCACAGGCACCTTCCTGCACGGCTTGCTTCTTAAGACCAAAAATAGTGTTTGCATTGTTGGCCAATGCCTTAATCATCTGTTCTATCGTCAGGGTTTCATTTGTGGCATTATGGGCAATAACAAAACTCAATTCTTGCACATTCATACCATCCGATGCATATTCAAATTCTTTGGCTTTGGCATCCCATTCTTGCGGCCGGTGGTGCGAAGCAATACAATCAATTGTTCCATCTTTTAAACCTTCAATCAATGCTAGCCTATCCTTTTCACTCCGGATGGGAGGCATCACTTTATACACTGCATCGTAACTGCGTAAAACTTCATCGTTGAGCGAAAGATGATAAGGCGTAACGGAGCAAGTGATCTTTAATCCATCGGCTTTAGCGCGACGTATTAATTCAACAGATTCGGCTGCGGCAATACCTGTTATGTGTAAGCGAGAGTTGGTATAGCGCAATAATTCGATATCACGATGCACTTGTAATGTTTCGGCAATTGCAGGAATACCCGGCATTCCAAGCTGCGTGCTTTCTACACCTTCATGCATTAGGCCACCTGCAGACAAGTTGGCATCCATAGGGATCTGAATCAATGTACCCTCAAAAGACTTTACATATTCCAAAGCCTTCAACAATAAACTGGCGTTTTGAATGGGCTTCCAGCCATCACTAAAGGCAATGGCTCCATTGGCCTGCATATCCAGCATTTCGGCTAGATTTTTACCTTCAATATTATGAGAAACGGAACCTATGGGACATAAAGAAACCGCATTAGCCTCAGCCTGTTTTAGTATATATTGTACGACCGATTTGGAACTAATAGTCGGATTCGTATTGGGGGCTATCATCACCGTAGTAAAGCCCCCAGCTGCTGCAGAGGCTAAGCCTGATGCGATCGTTTCTTTGTGTTCAAAACCAGGTTCGCGATAATCAGCAAAAACATCTGTCCATCCCATGCTTATGCACATTCCGGGATGTTCAATTATAGTATCAGCCTTTACATTTAATGAATGACCTATTGACTGTACGACACCATTTTCAATAAAAATATCAACGGTTTGGAGATGATAAGCCGATGATTCGTCTATCACTTTTGCTCCGCGTATCAGTATTGCCATAAAAAAATATTAAGAGGTAATTGCCTGTTTTTGTTTCAAATTTTTGCTCAATAAAAATGTTTCGATACCGAGCATTAAGAATGCTAAAATACTACAAAGTTTCCACAGCGGAAAAGCAGATTGTTGCGAAGCCGTTAAAGCTTTATTTTCAGCATCGGCTACTTGCCATTGCATTTCCTTTCCATTCCAGTTTTTTTTGAGGGTAGATAAAGACCAAACAGTCAAATCACTCTCGCTCCGATTCATATTTACTGCGATTAAATTGGTGTCCTTATCTTGGCTACTTAAATTATAAAAGCCAAAACGCTGTGCAACAGCACCGGCAAAAACTTGCACGCCCATTCCTTCGGCCTTTTGGGCAGGAATAATATCCGTCCCTTCCGCTTTGAGGTGTACTAAATTTCTTTCGTCGCCAGCGACTTTCTGGATAAAAACAGGCTGTTTTTGCCCTGCATTTATAGCAAAAATGCTATTGCCTTTGGCTAAACTGGCCATTTGGTATAAAAAGGGGACAAAGAAATAACTGGATTGAAAATTGCCGTTTCTAGCATTGGGGCTAGTCGCACAAATATACAATTGACCTTTATGAATGCGGTATAGAGCGAAGAAAGGATCGCCATTGCGAAAACTGAATATACTTTGTTGTTGGGCACTTAGACCTGCCCTTATTTGATAATGATTTTGAGCAAAAGGCAATTGTACATTATCTGGAATACGCTCAAACATATCTTTGACTAAACGACTTTCACTTTGCACCGACGAAACAACTTGAGCCGCAGTATCGAAGCCTGTAATTTGAATATCGCCTATGGTAGCTAGCCCAGAATTGATACTAGCGATATCTGCCTTTTCACCCAAAAACAAACAAACATTTTGGCCATTTTGCAAGGCTTTAAGCATTGTAGTGGCAAGCGTTTCACTTATCGAGGTTAAGCCATTGAGGAGCAATAAATTGTAACCATCAAAGCGGGTAGGAATATTGTTTGTATTTTGCTCTTGCACTTTAAAACCCTCATAAGAGCGCAATGCAGCTTGCATAAATACATTAGGCAGTTGTTCATTCAATAATAATACCGAAAGCTCAGGACTACTGCGCGCTGCTATCGCAAAACTATCATCAAAATGTACATTGGCATCATTGACATGCAACATGATGCGTTGCCAAGCACTATTATTGATTTGAAAAGTGAGCGTGTCATATCTTTGGTTGGCACTCGAAAAGTCGGGCTGTGCAGCACTTTTGATCTGACCATCAACGGACAATTGCAGGACAATTGGCTCTTTTGGCGCATCACCACTGTATCTTGTTCGCACAATTAATTGATTGCTTTGACCCATATGCAAAACAGGACTTTCAAAAAAAGCGGTATCAATAAAAACATTTTGAGGATTAGATTGGGGAATTTGCACCCCATTGAATCTTATTTTTTCAAGCAAAGCAAGGTCTGGCTGAGCACTAAATTGGGCTTGTTGGAAGTCAGATAGATAATATAAATCAGTCTTTTCGGCGGCTACATCCTGTAGCATACTGTTTAACTCGCTTACTACTTGCGTATTATTTTTGGAAAAAGCAGAAAACTGAATTTTAGACAGCGCCTCTATTGCTTGCTGCCTGCTCAGCGGTTTATAAGAAGCAGGCTTGTCATTACTTAGAATCAAAAAACGCCCCGAAGAACTTTGAATTAAATGTAAGGCGTTTTCTTTGGCGGCATCCAACATGCTGCGTTGGCCATAGCGCAAAGACATACTTTGCGAATTATCGATAAAAATTGCGGTAAGTCCATTTTTAGAAGTAGCTCCCTTTTGATGAGCAAAAAAGGGTTGAGCAAAAGCCAAAATCAAAAAGAGCAGAAATAATAATCGAGCAGCTAAAAGCCATTTGTAGCGCACTTGGGACTGCTTTTGAGAATGCAATTGCAGACTTTTAAGGAAACGGGTATGCGGAAAAAAAACGGTCTTGTACCTGCGCAAATTGAACAGGTGAATGACAATAGGAATGAGCAAACTAAGCCCAGCAATTAAGAAAATAGGGTAAAGAAATTGCACAAGGTAAAAATAAGGAATCTTGGCTGCTAAAGGCCATTTGTTTAAAAATAAAAAGCGGAAAAAAAGACACTCCATTCCATAGAATCAACTCTTTTAATCATCATAGTTCACTTTAAAGAGACCTGGTTTCAAAAAAAAATTTAATAAGTTTGTACTTCACTTAAAATAAATCGCAATGAAAAAATTAATCTTTATTCTTCCTGTGTTTTTGATGACTTCTTGTATTAAAAAAATAGTGGAAAACACCCTTGGAGAAGTAAAAGATCGTCAATGTGAATGCACCTATACTGCAACGGGAAAAACAGAGAAGAAAGAATCAACGACCATAAAAAACAAAAACATGTTTGATGGTGAAATTGACTGTGACAAATTGACTTCAAAATACAGCTCCGATTTATATTACGGAACCTGCATTCTTCAAAATTAATCTGCTTATCTAATTAAAATAAAAGGTCTGTTTTACAACAGACCTTTTATTTTTTCGATTACTTGTTCTAATTGGCTGACATCTTGCCCACCAGCTGTAGCCATTGTTTTTTGGCCACCTCCTCCACCTTTGATCAGTGGGGCAATTTGTTCTTTAATAATCTTAGACGCATCCAAATTTTTGGAGTTTACTAGGGCATCATCTACCAAAACCAAAACCTGTGCTTTATCATCTACAACAGAGGTTAATACTACAAGACAATTGCTCAGTAAAGGTTTCAATTGTGCTCCCAACTTGCGCAAAGCATCTGCAGACGAAATTTGAATGGATAAACCGAGGAAGTTTGTCCCATTAACCGTAACCACTTGAGCAAGCAAATCCTTTGCCATTAGGGCCAATTCTTTATTTTCAAGCGCCTCTAATTTTTTCTCTAATACACTCTTATCTTCTATGAGTTTTTCAATTGTTTTAAAGGGGTCTTTAGCTTTCAATAATTCAGCAATTTGCTTGTGCTGGCTTACTTTATCTACAAAATAACGCATTGCAGCGGCACCAGTCAATGCCTCAATACGACGTACACCAGCTGCGACAGCAGATTCTGCTGTAATAGTAAAGACACCAATCATACCGGTATGCCCAACATGGGTGCCACCGCATAGCTCTATAGAATAATTGGGGTCAATAGTCACCACACGAACGGTATCGCCATATTTTTCACCAAACAAGGCCATTGCACCTAATTTCATCGCCTCTTCTTTTGGTAATTCTTTAATCACAACAGGTATATTCGCGCGGATTTTATCGTTCACCAGCTCTTCTACTTTGCGTATTTCTTCATCCGTCATTTTACTAAAATGCGAAAAGTCGAAACGCAACACATCAGCATTTACCAAAGAACCTTTTTGTGCCACATGCGCGCCCAAAACCTGACGGAGCGCAGCGTGCATCAAATGGGTAGCGGTATGATTATAGGTGGTTTCAAGGCGCTTTTCCCAATTCACTTTTGCTGTTACCGGCAAACTCATATCGGCCACCAAACTATCTGCAAAATGAATGATTAAATCATTTTCCTTTTTGGTGTCAGTAATGGATAATACTTCTTCGCCAATCGTTAATGTTCCCAGGTCGCCCACCTGTCCTCCACTTTCGGCATAAAAGGGTGTAGCCTCTAACACAATTTGATACTGCTCCTTGCCTTTGGCTTTTACTTTGCGGTAACGCGCCACTTTAGTATCGATAGTCAAATCGTCATAACCTACAAAAGTTGTTTTGTTGACCTCATTAACGATAACCCAATCTTCTGTGTCGATGGCTGTAGCTGCCCGAGAGCGTGTTTTTTGTTGGAGCATTTCGGCTTCAAATGCCGCCTCATCAACTTCTAAACCATTTTCAGCACCGATCAATCGGGTAAGATCAATCGGAAAACCATAGGTGTCATAAAGTTCAAATGCTGCTGCACCATTGATGATTTTGGATGATTGTTTCATCATCTCATCCATCTTTTTCAAGCCTTTTTCTAATGTTTTCAAAAAGGCATCCTCCTCTTCTTTAATCACCCTAGCCACAAAATCTTCCTGCTTTTTCAATTCGGGGAAAACCAATTCAAATTGCGTAGCAATCACCGGTAACAATTGATGCAACAAAGGTTGCTTATAATCGAGGTAGGAATAATAATAACGAACTGCACGACGTAAAATTCTGCGAATCACATATCCGGCACCGGTATTACTCGGCAATTGACCATCGGCAATGGTGAAAGATATAGCCCGAATATGATCGCTCAACACACGAAAAGCAATGGCCTCTTTACTGTCGCTATAGTCGTATTTTTTGTTGGTAATGGTTTCTATCGCTGCAATCGTACCTGTAAAAACATCAGTATCATAGTTGCTTTGTTTGCCTTGCAACACACGTACCAATCGCTCAAAACCCATGCCCGTATCTACATGGCGGTCGGGTAAAGGCTGCAAACTTCCGTCTTTCATACGGCTATATTGCATAAACACATTGTTCCAAATTTCAATCACCTGTGGATGATCAGCATTCACCAAATTGGCTCCTGGAATTTGTGCTCTTTCTTCTGCAGAGCGACAATCTACGTGTATTTCAGAACAAGGGCCACAAGGACCTGTCTCCCCCATTTCCCAAAAATTATCCTTTTTATTCCCGCGCAAAATGCGGTCTTCGGCTATATATTTTTTCCATTCGTCGTAGGCTTCTTGATCAAAAGCCAAACCTTCTTTTTCATCTCCTTCAAAAACAGTGACATAGAGGCGATCTTTATCCAACTGGTACACTTCGGTGAGCAATTCCCAACTCCAAGCAATCGCTTCTTTTTTAAAATAATCACCAAAGCTCCAATTACCCAACATTTCAAACATGGTATGGTGGTATGTATCTACGCCCACCTCTTCAAGATCATTGTGTTTACCACTAACGCGCAGACATTTTTGGGTATCAGCAATACGTTTATGCGGTGCAGGTTTGTTACCCAAGAAATAATCCTTGAAAGGAGCCATTCCCGAATTGATAAACAAAAGAGTAGGATCATTCTTCACCACAATAGGTGCAGAAGGCATAATGGTATGCTGTTTGGATTGGAAAAAATCTAAAAATTGTTGTCGTATTTGTGCTGCTGTCATTGTACAAAAAATAGGGGACGAAGATACTTTATGATTTTTGATTTTGGATTGAATTTCATGTAAAGGCGTCAAGAATGCACAATGGACAATAATGAAATACATTAATCAACTCCAAAAAAGAAAAAAAGCTACTCCCAATGAAGTAGCTTTTCAACTAATAATTTGATAAAAAACTATTTAAAGGCACGGAAAATATCCAAGCCATTGGCATAAAGCATCAGTGCAAGTAATAGCACTAAGCCCGCCGTGGTCGCATATTCCATTACTTTATCGTTTACTTTACGACGGGTAATGATCTCCCAAAGCAAGAAGATGACATAGCCACCATCGAGCCCTGGAATAGGCAACAAATTCATAAAGGCTAAGATAATAGAGATAAAGGCAGTGAGCATCCAAAATTCTTGCCAATTGAACTCGCTGGGGAATATCTTAGCAAAGCTGGCAATACCACCAAGGTTTTCATTAAGCTTTACATCTTTAGAAGTAAATAACAATTTAAACTGGGCAACATAAAAGCTAAACTGCTCACCTGTGTAACTTACGCCTCGAGCAATGGCTGGAAAGAAACCGTATTTAATGGTTTTGAATTCAAGGTATTCATCATAAAATTTAGGGCCGATGCCCAATTTCTTCGTTTCTGGAACAAGGCCAGTAAGATTTCTTACTTGTTTATCTGTTCCCACAACAGTTACTTTTACCTCAGCCCCAACAGCCAATGTTTTCATTTGGGTGGTAAATTCATCGTGGTAACTCAAAATAGCGTCATTAAAGCCTATGATGCTGTCCCCTTTTTTAAAACCCATTTTTTCGGCTTCGGAACCAGGTATCACTTCTGCAATTACAAATGGAAAACGAGGCGTGATAAATCCAGCTTTTTTGCTTTTCAATATTTTACCCACAACAGTATTATCGATAACAATGTCTGTAGCCTGTCCATTGCGCTCAACCGTTACCGATTGTGCAGCATTGAAAATAATGTTTTTAGTAATGTCTTTAAAATTCTCAACAGCTTTACCATCGACAGCTATTACTTTATCGCCATTTTGGAATCCAATTGTTTGTGCAGTACTGTCAGCCGCAACACCATATTTTGCATTGGCGGTAGGCAAGTAGGATTCGCCCCAGTAAGCCATTACACCGGTATAAATAATGATGGCTACCAGCACATTGACGATGATACCGCCCAACATTATAAACAAGCGTTGCCATGGTTTTTTAGAGCGATATTCCCAAGGCTCAGGAGGCTTGGCCAATTGTTCTTTGTCCATACTTTCGTCCACCATACCGGCTATTTTTACATATCCGCCTAAGGGAAACCAGCCAATACCATAGGTGGTATCCCCTTTCGTTTTTTTGAACAGCGAAAAAGGCAAAACATTACCGAAGGGAAAAAGAAAATCGAAAAAAAGATAAAATTTTTCAACTCTTGTTTTGAATAATTTGGCAAAAAAGAAGTGCCCAAATTCGTGGAGGATGATGAGTAAAGAAAGTGCTACAAATAGCTGCAAGCCCTTTACTTGCCATTCTGCCATTAATAAGATTGTATTGAGTTGCATCTAAAAAAAATTATTGCTGTTTGTTTTGTTTAAAAAAATATTAGTGTGTTGCCAAAGGGCTTTTTTTCACCAATTCTTCGGCATATTTGCGAGCCTCTGCATCACATTCTTCATAATCTTCGAAGCTAGGGCTTGCTACATAACTTACTTTAGAAATGGTCTTTTCTATGATGTCACTCATTTCTAAAAAGTCAACCCTATTTTGCAAAAATGCTTGAACAGTTATTTCGTTAGCGGCATTGAGCACACAAGGGGTATTTCCCCCTTTGTACATAGCATCTTTGGCCAATGCAAGGTTACGGAAAGTTTTATAATCAGGCTCCTCAAAACTTAAAGTCGCAAAATCTTTAAACTCAAATCGCTTAAAGGAGTTGGTTAATCTTTGTGGATAAGCCAATGCGTATTGAATCGGTAATTTCATATCGGGTACGCCGGCTTGCGCTTTCAGCGAACCATCGATAAATTGCACAAAACTATGAATGGCACTTTGTGGGTGTACGATGACATCTATTTGCTCATTTTGGAGCCCGAATAACCATTTGGCTTCAATCATCTCCAAACCTTTATTCATCAAGGTTGCAGAGTCGATAGTGATTTTGGCTCCCATGGTCCAATTCGGATGTTGGAGCGCATGAGATGCTTTTACATTCACCAAAAAATTAGGTTTTTTACCTCTAAAAGGACCACCACTAGCGGTAAGAATGATTTTCTCAATGCTCTCGTGGTATTCCCCAACAAGACATTGAAATATGGCTGAATGTTCACTATCCACCGGTATGATGGAAGCTCCGGTTTCCAAAGCACGCTTCATTACCAAATCGCCCGCCACCACTAATGTTTCTTTGTTGGCCAATGCAACACGTTTACCGGCATCTACTGCGGCATAAATAGAGTGTAATCCAGCAAAACCAACAATTGCACCTACGACCACATCAACGGTATCCCAACGAACAACATCCATTAATGCAGCTTGTCCAACAAAAACTTTTGTGTGCGATGATTCAAGTGCCTTTTTTACAATTTCGTATTTATCTTCGTTGGTAACGACAACGGCATTGGGCTTGTATTTCAGTGCTTGGGCTATGAGTAAATCGGTGTTTCCATGCGCGGAAAGCACTTCTACTTGAAATAAATCGGGATGACTGGATACAACTTCTAAGGATTGTGTGCCAATAGAACCTGTAGAACCTAATATTGCTAAACGTTTCATCGGGGTTAATAATTTCTGCTCTTATGTTATTTGGCTGCGAAGATAACCGATAAAACGGCCATTGCCCATTTTAAAATGTTTCAAAAAGTATAAAGTAGGCAAAAATGCATGCTCAATGGGTGAAGGTTTTGTCAAAATCAAGAATAAATAGAGCTAAATAGCTTTTAACTTTTTACCGAATATCCGAATCACCTATCTTTGCGCAACTTTTTTTCAAAAAAGAAATATTGTTTACATTTAGAAATAGTAAAATGATTACAACAGATATCTGTATCATAGGTGCTGGGCCAGTAGGTTTATTCTCTGTTTTCGAAGCAGGCTTACTCAAAATGCGTTGCCATTTAATAGATGCCTTACCACAAATTGGAGGGCAACTTTCAGAAATATATCCACAAAAACCAATCTACGATATACCAGGCTATCCTACCATTAATGCACAAGAATTAGTGGATAATCTGATGAAGCAGATTGAACCCTTTCACCCTGGTTTTACCTTAGGCGAAAGAGTGGAACAATTAGAACGCCTTGAGGATAAATCCTTTATTGTCACCACTAATGAAAATACAACTATTCAATGTAAAGCGGTAGTCATAGCAGGTGGCTTGGGCTGTTTTGAGCCTCGTAAACCAGCCGTTGAGCGTCTTGAAGAATTTGAAGGTAAAGGGGTTGCCTATATGGTACGCAACCCAGAATTGTTCCGCGATAAAGAAATTGTATTAGCAGGTGGTGGGGATTCTGCATTAGATTGGACCATCTTTTTGAGCGATGTAGCCAAAAAAGTAACTTTAGTACACCGAGGTGAAACGTTCCGCGGAGCGCCAGACTCAGCAGAAAAAGTAGCACATCTTGCCGAATCGGGAAAAATCAACTTGATTCTTAAATCCAACATCACCAAAATAAATGGTAATGGCCATTTAAGCGAAGTAACCATAGCTGGTGCAGACAATAATGAGTATCAAGTAGCCGCCGATTATTTCATCCCCTTATTTGGACTTAGCCCAAAACTAGGCCCTATTGCCAATTGGGGACTTAACGTAGAAAAATCTGCTATTGTGGTAGACACCTTTGATTATTCAACCAACGTAGAAGGCATCTATGCTATTGGTGATATCAATACTTACCCAGGCAAACTGAAATTAATTCTGTGCGGCTTCCATGAGGCCGCCTTAATGTGCCAAAGTGCCTTTAAATTTGTGTATCCCGACCAAAAGTTGAGTTTTAAATACACAACCGTAAATGGTGTAAACGAATTTTAGCATTCCTCAATTATTAGCTCAATGGCACTGATTAAATTTAAAGTTGAAAACAGAGATGGTAGCGTTGCGGAATTAGAAATTCCAGACGACATGAGCCTTAGCCTTATGGAGGCACTCAAAGCTAGCGAATACAATATTTTGGCTACTTGTGGCGGAATGGCGTTGTGCGCCACCTGTCATGTACAAGTAAAAGAAGGTTTGGAAAATATACCCGAAAAGAATGATGCAGAATGGGATATGCTCGACACATTGCCGGATGCACATACTGATAGCCGACTTGCCTGTCAAATTAGAATCAATGAATCCATAGAAGCTGCCTATTTTAAAATTTTAGGACCCGAGCACGAATAAATAGTATTCTTAATTTTTTTCGCTAAAAGCTACTTCATTGGGTTGGGGTAGCTTTTTTGTTTGATGGGCACTCCCATTGCAATAGCTCTTCCTACATACAACAACGGACTGCTCTGGGTAGAACAGTCCGTTGTAACTTGAATGAAAATAAAAAGCTTATTGCAAAACAAACTTGATGGGTACTTGGAAATATACTTTAACGGGTTTACCGTTATTTTTTCCAGGCTTCCAAGGAGGCATAGATTGTACCACACGTTTTGCTTCTTCATCCATACCATTTCCAATTGGACGAGCAACATCAACCATAGAGATTCTACCGTCTTCGTTGACTACAAATTTAACCCTTACTGTACCTTGAGCACCAGCATTGGTGGCTCTTTCTGGATATCGAACGTTGTCTGCTAGATATTTGTACAAAGCAGCTTCTCCACCTGGAAATTCGGGCATTTGTTCTACCACTTTAAAGATTTCGGGTGCAGGAGCAGCTTCAACAATGCCTGTACCGGTGCCTGGATTATCCACAATACCCGGATCGATACCGTTTACATCACCTTCTTGCGTTTTCAAACCAGCAGCAGCATCTTTCAAATCTTTTTGCTCAGCTGGTTTCTCATCTTCTTTTACCTCTTCATCCTTTTTGATTTCGGGAGGAGTGAACTGTACCGTTGGTTTTACCGGTGGTGGTGGTTCAGAAGGTGGTGGGGGGGGCGGTGGTTTTGTTTCGTCAATCGGTGGTGGTTCAGCAAGCTTTACCTCGATAGGAGCTGGAGGTGCTGCCGTCACTTTTTTGGCACGGTTGGCAAATACATTGTAGCTAAAACCCACAATGCAAAGCGCAACGATAACCAAACCAGACTTTTTCATCCGATCTGCGTATCTTCTGCGCAAATCATAACTACCGTATGCTTTGTTACGTCCCTCGAACACGATGTCGAGATAGTCAGATTTGAGTATTTTATTAATGTCCATTGTGTTTGATCTTATTAAGGAGCAAAAAATAATTTTCTTTTTTAGTTACCCGCATTCGCCGCTTCGGTCAATGCGATAAACTCTTTATCTACGGGCGAGATATCAACAATTGCATAAACCTGAATGCCATTGATAGACATTTCGTCAATAATATTCACAAAATCATCGTAAGTACTATTAAAATCGGGCTTGATCAATACGGTTGTTTTATCTGTCGCACCTAATGAGCCCGAACGAATCAAAGCCTCAACTTTTGCTTTTTTATCGATAATGACTTGACGAATACCACCTGGGTTTTTAAAGTTAGTCACTTCAACTTTTGGTGGGTTAGTCGCATCCGATCCGATCCCTTCATAATAATAAACACGGTGATCTTTGCTCAATAAAATAGTCAGTGCAGTGCTTTCTTTTACTTTACTTTGATCTTCCTTTTTAAGATTCTCATCTTTAAAAGGCATATTGATTTCCATTGTCTTGGGTTTAGACATGGTTGTTGTAAATATGAAGAAGGTGATGAGCAAGAAACCCAAATCCACCATCGGTGTTAAGTCAATTCTAGTGGAGAGTTTTTTGGCTTTTTTGACCCCGCCTTTCTTATGCCCTCCTCCACTGGAGGTATCTAATTCAGCCATTGTTATTAGCTTTATTTAATGAACAATATTGTTTTCTACGCTGTTTGTATCGTACACAAAAGCGGTATTTATTTGGCTGCAGTGCTAGCTGGTTGTGCGGCAAAAGTACCTGCAGGCACAGCTTTTAAGTTGGTAATTAAGTTGAACTTAAATATTTTCCAACCGGCAAGTGTTGCAATAATTTTTTGCACACTTGGGTAAGCGGCTTCTCCATCAGCTTTGATACAGATACGCAATTTCGGATTGTTGTTTCTAGCACTACGGATCCACATAGCCAATTCATTGTCTGGATTGTTTACGCTAGTATCTGTAGGTACGCCGGCAGTGGTTTTGTCATAAGCAGTACGGGCATCTGGTGCAGCATCCAAATAACTTTTTATTTGGTTGAATGGGGTGCCGATAGAGCCACCAATTGCAAAGCTGTTCATTTCGGTTTCGTTAAGGCCAAGGCCTTTGTACTCGTTCATATCTTGGATAAGACCCTTACGAATATTTTTGTTGTCTACCGAAAAAAAGACACGTCCTTTAGCGTCAACAGTAATCAACATGATATCGGCATCGGGTAAGATCACCTGAGAGATGGAAGAGGGCGTAACCACTACTACGGGCTCGTCTGGTTTAAATTTTGTAGCCAACATAAAGAAAGAGAGCAGCAAAAATGCTACGTCACACATCGCCGTCATATCGATGAAGGTGCTCTTCCGGGCTATTTTGGGTCTTGACATAATTGTTTATTTTTTCACCTACAATTGATACGATTAATACTAAGTCTAGAAATGTTTTACAATTCCATAAAAAATTCCGAAAAATATTCTAAGAACTAAAACAGTCTATGCTTATTTGTATTGAGCTGAAAAGCTTTGGCTCAAAGTAAAGCCACTTTCATCGATACCAAATGTAATACCATCAATAATTGTGGTGTACAAGTTGTAGAAAATAATCGCCAAGAAAGAAGTACCAATACCTGTAGCGGTATTCAAAAGGGCTTCAGAGATACCACCTGCAAGTGCAGCAGCATCAGGAGCACCTGAAGTATTCATCGCAGAGAAAGAACCAATCATACCCATTACCGTACCCAACAGACCCAAAAGTGTAGCACCTGAAGAGATTGTAGAAAGGAATACAAGATTTTTTTCCAACATAGGCAATTCAAGAGCTGTAGCTTCTTCGATTTCCTTTTGGATGTTGGCCAATTTTTGTTCTTTATCGTAATCGGTATTGGTAGTCATTTCACGATATTTAAGCAAACCAGCTTTCATTACGTTACCTACAGAACCGCTTTGTTTGTCGCACTCAGCAATTGCTGCGTCAACATTTTTATTAGCAAGATGATACTGCACTTTACGTACAAATTCACCAGCAGCCATTTTACCTTTAGCTTTTACAATACACAATCCACGCTCTACGATGAAAATAAGCAATATGAAAAACATTGAAATCAAAAGCGGCACGATGTTACCACCAGTATAAATAGTACCCATGATATTTTTTGCTTTGTGCTTATGCTCATCTAAGAAGTTTGCTTGACTACCAAATACAAAGTGGAATAGTAGGTGAGCAAGCAACACTGCTCCTGCCACAAAAAGTAGATTAATCATAAAGCCACTTGTGCTTTTCGGAGTTCCTGCGTTCGCTGTTTTCGGAGCGGCTGTTTTTACGTCTGCCATAATTTTTGTTTTTTAAATTTTGGTTTTAACCGTTTGTTTTGATGACTAAATTATTTTTATTGAGTAAGCAGCAAAGATATAGGAGCGCGTGAAAAAAACAACTTTTGATTTGAAAATTATTCTTGCGTTAATATTCAGCCTTATCAAAGCTACACATTGGCAACAAAACGATGATGGGCTATAATTATTGTTCAAAATGGCTATTTATTTTTTTTATAATAAACGAATTGAGTATACAACGCTACATTTCATAAATAAAAAAGCATTTTTACACCCAAGTTTAATACTTTACTTTTGTGCCTCCATTACCATTATTTTCAAAACAACTAGATGAACAATAACTTTAATCCTTGGCACTCGGTAAGCTATGGTGAAAATGTACCCGAAACTGTAAATGCAATTATAGAAATACCCAAAGGTTCCCGTGCCAAATATGAATTAGATAAAGAAACTGGACTACTAAAACTGGACCGCGTACTCTATTCTTCGGTATACTATCCAGCCAATTATGGTTTTATACCCCGCACTTATTGCGATGATAATGACCCTTTAGATATTTTGGTATTGTCGCAAATAGACATGCAACCCATGTGTCTAGTCGAAGCAAAAATAATCGGGGTCATGCGCATGTTGGACCAAGGTGAAGCGGATGATAAGTTGATTGCTGTATGCGCAAACGATATGAGCGTTAAACATATCAACGACATAACAGAATTGCCCCCACATTTTATAGCAGAGATGCGTCACTTTTTTGAAGAATACAAGAGACTTGAAAATAAAGAAGTGAAAATTGAAGAATTTCTCGGCGCTCGATTAGCTAAAAAAATTCTGCAACACGCCATCAAAGATTATGAAATCTATTTTTCAAAGGAAAACACTAAATCCTCAAGAGCATAATTTCAATACCCACAAATAAGAAGATATTTAACAATGGCACAAAACAGCTCTAGCAAGCTTATCTCGGAAGATGACGGGTTTTTAAAACTGAATGACCAGGCGCGAAAAGTAATTTTTGTTGCCCTGTCCGTATTGTGTCTTATGCCCATTGTTTCCGCTCCTATTGCCTTAATGGTGGGATTATTGGCGGCCCAATTAATTGCTAATCCTTTTAAAGATTTTTTCTCCCAGAATAAAATTACTGCTCGACTCTTGCAATACTCGGTAGTAGGACTTGGCTTTGGGATGAATGTAGGGAGTGCTGTAGCGGCAGGAAAACAAGGGATTTTGTTCACTATTTGTAGCATTGTGGCTACCATTATATTGGGGGCCTTATTGGGTTATGTAATGAAAATCGATCGAAAAACATCGCACTTGATTGCCAGTGGTACAGCTATTTGCGGAGGAAGTGCAATAGCAGCGATTGCACCGGTAATCCGTGCCGAAGAGAAGCAAATTTCTGTGGCATTGGGTATTGTGTTTATGCTCAATTCTGTTGCCCTGCTTATTTTTCCTTATATCGGCCATTACTTCGAACTGAGCCAAAGCCAGTTTGGCCTCTGGAGTGCCATCGCCATACACGACACTAGTTCAGTGGTAGGTGCAGCTAGTGCTTATGGGGAGGAAGCCCTAAAAGTAGCCACTACGATAAAGCTTGCTCGTGCTCTGTGGATCATTCCCTTGGCATTGCTTACAACATTGTTTTTTAAAAATGGGAAACAAAAAATTAAAATCCCTTATTTTATCGGTTTTTTCATCTTGGCCTTACTACTCAATACTTATGTACCTGGAATTGAAAATATTAGTCCTTATCTTGTCACGATCGCCAAATCGGGTCTAGTATTAACGCTATTTTTCATTGGTGCCAGTTTGTCCATCAAAACAATACGCGCAGTAGGTTTGAAACCCCTTGTACAAGGCGTATTATTGTGGATATTCATTGCGTCGCTATCACTCTTTTTTATTATTCAAACAAGTAACTAATTATATCTTTTTCACAAGAAATTTGAACAAACAAACAGAACATTCCCTTTATGATCCGTACAAAAATAAAACACATTCTTGCCGACGAAAAAATAGAGTATACCGTAACGGTTAAAGGCTGGGTGCGCAGCTTTCGCAATAATCAATTTATTGCCATCAATGATGGTTCTTGTTTCGATAGTATTCAAGCCGTAATTGCTTTAGAAACAGACGAGCAAATCATCCGTAAAATCACCAATGGTGCGGCTATTAGCATCAAGGGGACGGTAGTCGCTTCGCAAGGAAAAGGACAAAGAGTAGAGATAAAAGTTACTGAAATCGAAGTTTTGGGCGAATGCCCTGGAGATGAATATCCACTGCAACTCAAAAACCGACCAAGCCTTGAACTCCTTCGAGAAAAAGCACATTTGCGCTTCCGCACCAATACTTTTGGCGCCATTTTCAGGGTGCGTCATTCTTTAGCTTATGCCATTCATAAGTTTTTTCACGAGCGTGGATTTGTGTACTTACATACCCCTATTGTTACCGCTAGTGATGCCGAAGGTGCTGGCGAAATGTTTCGTGTTACCACCCTACCCTTCGACCAAACCCCACGAAACGAAGACGGAAGCGTTAATTATGAAGAAGACTTTTTTGGTCGCAGTACCAACCTTACGGTTAGTGGCCAATTAGAGGCAGAACTAGCTGCCATGGCGCTTTCAGAGGTATATACCTTTGGACCAACCTTCCGTGCCGAAAATTCAAACACGACACGACACCTGGCCGAATTCTGGATGATTGAACCAGAAGTAGCCTTTAATACGTTGAAAGAAAACATGGATTTGGCTGAAGATTTTATCAAATACCTCATCCAGTTTGCGCTAGAAAATAACCGAGACGATTTAGCCTTTTTGGCAACGCGCCTTGAAGAAGAAGAGAAACAAAAACCACAAAATGAGCGCAGCGAAATGGGCTTAATTGAAAAACTGGAATTTGTTGCCAAGAACGATTTTGAGCGCATTACTTACACCGAAGCGATTGACATTTTACTTCAAAGCCCCGCTTATAAAAAGAAGAAATTTCAATATGATGTGAGCTGGGGTATCGATATGCAAAGTGAGCATGAACGGTATTTGGTAGAAAAACACTTTAAGAAACCGGTTATCGTCACCAATTATCCCAAAAACATCAAAGCCTTTTACATGCGACAAGATGATGGCTGCGAGGCAGGCAGAGAAACAGTAGCGGCAATGGATATTTTAGCACCGGGCATTGGTGAAATTGTAGGTGGTAGCCAACGCGAGGAACGTTTGGACAAATTAGAACAGCGCATGAAGGAAATGCATATCCCTACCGATGAGATGTACTGGTACCTAGATACACGCCGCTTTGGCACGGCACCACATGCTGGATTTGGTCTTGGCTTTGAACGCATGGTGCTTTTCGTTACCGGAATGACAAACATTCGTGATGTCATTCCTTTTCCACGCACACCCAAAAATGCAGATTTTTAAGTATACCATGAAATTATAGAACACTTGATTCAGCCCATGATATTTGTGTTTATTGTCTTATTGCACAAAATATTAGATTAGATAAAAAGCCTCAAACTGAAGTTTGAGGCTTTTTTTTGTTTAGTTATATGAATTTAGGCTTGTAATATAATTTGACATTTTATTAATGAGCCAGAAGCTTACCTTTGGCATTCATTTTAATCATTCTTAATTTTTTAAAAAAATATCGATATGGCATTTACACTTCCAGCCCTACCCTACGCATTTGATGCGCTTGAACCGATTATTGATGCTGCAACTATGGAAATACACCATAGCCGCCACCATAAAGCCTACGTAGACAATCTAAACAAAGCCCTTGAGGGTAACGAAGCTGCTGATGCAAGCATTGAAAGTTTGATGGCTAATATGAGTAAACACAGCCCTGCTGTGCGCAACAATGGTGGTGGTCATTATAACCACAGTATGTTTTGGCAAATACTAATGCCATCGGGCAAAAGTGAAGGACCTAGTGCACAACTTTCGGAGGCCATCAACAATACATTCGGTTCGCTTGATGCTTTAAAAGAAAAAATTGCTGCAGCTGGCGCTACTCGTTTTGGTAGCGGTTGGGCATGGCTTTGCGTAGATGCAAACAAAGCACTTTGTGTATGCTCTACCCCCAACCAAGACAATCCTTTAATGGATATTGCAGAATGCCCAGGTACACCCATTTTAGGCATTGATGTTTGGGAACATGCTTATTACCTAAAATACCAAAACAAGCGCCCTGACTACCTTGCAGCCATTTGGAATGTGATTAATTGGGAACAAGTAAGTAAACATTACGAGGCCGCTTTGTAATCAAGCTCCACATAATAACGAAGACATAAACGCCGCTGCAAAAAAATTGCAGCGGCGTTTATGTATGTAATAAGGTAAAGTTTTACCCCAAGAATGCTTTTAATAAATCACAACGATTGGTAGTCCGTAATTTAAGAATGGCCTTGTCTTTGATTTGACGCACACGTTCGCGGGTAAGACTAAAACGCTCTCCAATATCTTCTAAGCTCAAAGCATTTTCAACCCCAATACCAAAATAATATTTCAAAACTTGGCGTTGGCGTTCTGTAAGTGCACTCAAGGAGCGCTCTATTTCGCAACGTAGAGAATCGTTATGAGCAATTTCATTATCGGTAGAATCAGCGTTTGTATTTTCCAAAACATCCAATAGGCAATTTTCTTCACTATCCGAAAAAGGTGCATCAACAGAAATATGACGCGCAGCTACCCCTAAAGTGGTTTCAATTTCTTCGGTTGGCAAATCAAGCAATTCGGCCAATTCTTCGGTAGAGGGCTCGCGCTCAAATTCTTGCTCTAATTGAGAATAGGCTTTGATGATTTTATTAGAAAGTCCCACCTTATTAAGCGGTAGACGTACAATTCTAGATTGTTCGGCTAAGGCTTGTAAAATTGATTGACGAATCCACCATACCGCATAGGAAATAAATTTAAACCCACGTGTTTCGTCAAAACGTTGGGCGGCTTTAATGAGGCCAAGGTTGCCTTCGTTAATTAAGTCACTAAGGGAGAGCCCTTGGTTTTGATATTGCTTAGCAACAGATACCACAAAACGCAAATTGGAATTGGTTAATTTCTCAAGTGCTTTTTGATCACCTTGTTTGATTCGTATAGCTAATTGAACTTCTTCTTCTGGAGTAATTAAATCTACTTTTCCTATTTCTTGTAAATACTTTTCTAAAGACTGACTCTCACGATTGGTAATCGATTTCGTGATTTTTAGTTGACGCATTGACATAATCTAACGTAGTTGTTTTTAGTTTTGTTGATAGTTAACTTAGAATTGTACTCATAGCGTTTTTGGAGTAGGGTAAAGCAAATCTAAGTGGTTGAAATTAAACAACCAAAAATAATTAAGGAAGAATTAACACCCTATTATTGGGCATTACAAGGCATTTGGGGCTTTGTTTGTTTTTTTTTAGCAGAAATAATTTTGATTATTGGTGCTAT
The DNA here is from genome assembly GCA_034680125.1 of Chitinophagaceae bacterium. Classification (GTDB taxonomy): domain Bacteria; phylum Bacteroidota; class Bacteroidia; order Chitinophagales; family Chitinophagaceae; genus Rurimicrobium. The sequence continues at coordinate 29,342 of JAXITL010000006.1, read as the reverse complement.
TTTATATTATTGCACTATGGCTGAACAAAAATAAATTTTCAGCAAAAAAACATGAAACAGACGAAAATAATGTACACACTTGAGTTTCCGCTGCGCTGCTCACCCCAAATACTGTTCGATTTTATCTCAACACCTGTGGGCTTGCAAGAATGGTTTGCCGATGAGGTCAACCAACGTGAAAATCAATTTAGCTTTACTTGGAATGGATCAATTGACGAGGCCGAACTTTTGGAAGAATTTGAAAATGAATATGTCCGATTTAGATGGGACTATTATAAAGCCAACGAATTTTTCGAGTTTAGAATTGAACAAAGCCCGGTAACAAACGAAACAATTTTTAAGATTACTGATTTTGCAGAAAAAAATGACCTTAAAGATGCAGAGCGACTATGGAATCAGCAAGTAAATGATCTCAAGCACCGCATTGGCAGCTAAGTTTCCACAAAAACAAAAGAGCATTTCAAGATTTTGAAATGCTCTTTTTTATAGCCCTACCCACTCAATTATGTTTATACCTATTTTATTATTTTTATTATTTTCTTGTACGAGTATTGCTCGAAAAGCAAAGGCACGTGGACTAAAACCACTTGCATGGATTTTGGCTACCGTATTATCCTTTTTTATGGGCATTTTTGTGGCCAGCACAATACTGAGTTTGGTTATGCTCTATAAAAACCCATCTGTATATCCCCTAATCCAAAACCAAGACAAAGCAGGCTTTAATGCATTTTTAATGCAGAACATTTCTGATCATTTATTCCTTTACTCTTTACTTATTTTTACTGGTGCAATGGGTGGATATTTGCTGGTGCGCTTTGTTTTAGAAAAGAAAAAATAACTTCTATCCGCATACAGCTTATTCATAAAAGTCCAAGGCTCAAACGATAATCGTTTAAGCCTTGAAAAACAATCTTGTTAAGCTTCAAAAAGATTAACTCATTTCGGCAAAGTACTTATGAAAATAAGGAATGGTTTCTATGCCCTTGAAGTAATTCGCTACATCATATTTTTCATTGGGCGAGTGAATATTGTCATTATCCAAACCAAAGCCCATTAAAACAGTTTTCAGACCCAGCGTTTTCTCAAACAAAGCAATAATGGGGATACTACCTCCACCTCTTGTGGGAATAGGCTCTTTGCCAAAAGCGGTTTGTATGGCTTTGGCAGCAGCTTTGTAGGCCACAGAATCGGTTGGGGTAACAACAGGTTCACCGCCGTGATGGGCAGTTACCTTTACCTTTACATTTGCGGGCGCGATACTTTCAAAATGTTTTTGGAAAATTTCAGAAATTTCGTGGGAGCTTTGATGAGGTACCAATCGCATTGAAATTTTGGCATTAGCCTTAGAAGGCAGCACCGTTTTGGCGCCTTCGCCGATATAGCCACCCCATATACCATTGACATCAAGTGTAGGCCTGGTGCCAGTGCGCTCGAGTGTAGAATAACCTTTTTCGCCCCACACTTCTTGCACACCTAGTTCATCAGCATATTCTTTTAAATCAAAGGGAGCTGCATTCAAGGCTTTTTTATCAGCATCACTCAGTTCTTCCACTTTATCATAAAAAGCAGGGATGGTTATGTGGTTATTTTCGTCGTGTAAAGAAGCAATCATTTTACACAAAATATTGATAGGATTGGCTACAGCGCCACCGTATACACCACTGTGCAAATCGCGATTAGGCCCTACTACTTCCACTTCCATATAGGCTAAGCCCCTCAAGCCTGTTTCGAGACTTGGATGCTCCATACTGATCATAGAGGTATCCGAAACCAGCACAATATCCGCCTTTAATTTTTCCTTATTTTGTTCTAGAAAAGGCCCCAAATTGGTTGAACCTACTTCCTCTTCCCCTTCAATCATAAATTTCACATTACAAGCAAGCGTATTGGTTTTGGCCAATACTTCAAATGCTTTAACGTGCATAAACATTTGTCCCTTATCGTCGCAAGCGCCGCGGGCAAATATTTTACCCTCTTTAATTATGGGTTCAAATGGACCACTATGCCATAACTCTAGAGGATCGGCAGGTTGTACATCGTAGTGACCATACACCAAAACGGTGGGAAGGGAAGCATCTATAATTTTTTCGGCATAAACAATGGGGTGTCCTGAGGTAAGGCATACCTCAGCAGTATCTACACCTGCATTGAGTAAACTTTGCTGTACAGCTTCAGCGCAACGAGCCACATCCGCCTTGTAGGCGCTATCTGCGCTTATAGATGGGATGCGCAAAAGGCCGAGTAGTTCTTCTAAAAAACGGTCTTTATTTTGTGCCAAATAATCATTCCAAATCTGCATATAATGGGTTATTTTTTGAGTTAAAATTCGTTGTTCGGTGTAAAAGGTATTAACTTCTGATAGATGTAATTTCCATAGATTTCGTTTCTTTACCCTCTTTCAATTCTACAAATACTTCTAATACTTGGGTACTGGGATCAATCAGTCTCATTATTTGATGCACCTTAACAGCCTTGCGTGTTAGTGGATCGGTAGTGTAGCCAACAAAATCAACCACATTGGCTTTCTCATCATAAGTACCTTCTAGTACAAGAATACTGGTGCCTAAATTATCAAACCAAGTTTTCACAAAAACTTTTTTAGCATTATCAAAACCCATTACAGATTGGGCCTCATAGGGTGATGTGCCGATTTGACCAACAGTAGTAGACGTTAAAAATCTACCTTCTGCCGCCATCCTACCGTCTCTAATGGCAGGAGTAGTGGTAGGCTCCTTTGTGTTAGGGGTTGCCCAAATTTTTATTTCTTCACGCCAATGTCCAGACCATTGCACAAGTAGATGATGCATGGGTCCCATCATTCTGCTCTCTGATTGTATTGCTCTTGCAAGGCTCTCTTCAGGATTTACTATGGGAGCAACTTCGATAGCTGGAGCAACTTTAGACTTTCCAGATTTCTTTGATTTCTGTGCAAATGCTGGAGCAACAACAAGCCCCAAGGCAACAAGTAAAATTATTTTTTTCATAATAAAATAAGTTTGATTTTTTTAAAAAAACCAAAGCTCAAATGTACAGCTAATCATACATTTAGGGTTAAGAAATTGAAGTTAATATTTTTTATTGCTCAAAAATAAAATTTTGGAATGGTGATATGGAAATTCAATACTATTTTCGCCTTTTATAATTTTTCTCAAAGAACATGATAGACGTATTATTGGGCCTCCAATGGGGCGATGAAGGGAAAGGTAAAATAGTGGATTACCTAGCGGCGCACTATGATATCATAGCCCGTTTTCAAGGAGGTCCTAACGCTGGCCATACCTTGTATGTAGATGGCCAAAAAGTAGTATTGCGCACCATTCCTTCAGGTGTATTCCAAGAACATTGCCTGAACCTCATAGGTAATGGTGTGGTAATAGACCCCGTAGCGCTAAAAGCAGAATTGACAACACTGGTAGGCATACGACCAGATGTATTAAGTCGATTATTTTTATCCCAAAAAGCACATCTAATTTTACCAACACATCGCGCATTGGATGCTGCTTCAGAAACAGCAAAAGGCGCCGATAAAATAGGCTCTACACTGAAAGGAATTGGACCTGCCTATATGGATAAAACCGGAAGAAACGGCCTGCGCGTAGGCGATATTTTGAGCAAAGATTTCACCAAAAAGTACGAGCAGTTAAAGCAAAAACATATTGCCATGCTGGGTCAATATAAAGACGTGGTGAATTGGGAAGAATGGGAAGCGGATTTCTTAGATTCTATCGAATATATGCGCAGCTTGCAAATTGTCAATGCAGAGTATTGGCTAGACAAGCAACTCAAAAATGGCAAAAAAATATTAGCAGAAGGAGCACAAGGAAGTATGTTAGATATCGACTATGGAACTTATCCATTTGTTACCTCTAGCAACACGATTGCTTCGGGCGTATGCAATGGCCTGGGTGTGGCCCCTTCGCGTATTGGTGAAGTATACGGCATTTCAAAAGCCTATTGCACAAGAGTGGGTAGCGGACCATTCCCTACCGAGCTAGACAATGAAATCGGTGAAGCCCTGCGTAAAGCAGGAAATGAATTTGGTGCAGTAACAGGCCGTTCACGCCGCTGTGGATGGATCGACCTCGTGGCACTCAAGTACACCATTATGTTGAGTGGTGTTACCAAAATCATTCTTACCAAAGCAGATGTATTGGATGGTTTTAAGCAAATCGAAACCGGCATTGCCTATTCAATAAATGGGGAAGAAACTATGGAATTCCCATTTGATATTTGCAATGCAAACATTACACCCATTTATAAAACGTTTTCAGGTTGGGATGAAAGCATCAGCACCTGCACTAGCTTTGAAAATTTACCTACATCATTCAAAGAATATTGCAATTTTGTAGAATCATATTTAGGTACTAAAATTGCATTCATATCTAACGGAACGGGACGAGACCAACTTTTGGTAACCCCATCGTAAAAAACTATAAAATAAATTTGGCAAATTCGAGAAACATTTAAAATTTTACGGCATCAAGAACAAGCTATGAAATCGAACCCCACAAAAAAAACGGCAACAAAAAAATCAGCCGAAACAACAGTAAAGTCTACTGCAAAAAAAGTAGTGACCAAAAAGAAATCAACTGAAGAAGATGAGGATGATTTTAACGAAGAAGAGCTGGACCTAGAAACAAGTCCGAAGAAAGCCGCAGCTAAAAAAACAACGACAAAATCAAAAAAGAAAAGCGATGATGATGACGATGATGACGACATAGATGACCATGACGACGACCTTGACGATGACTTTGAAGAGGAAGAAGACGAGTTTGATATTGATAAAGAATTTGAAGAATTCGACCTACCCAAATCCAAAACAAAATCGGGAGGAGCTGCAAAAAAACCAAGTAAAGGTGGCGATGATTTTGATGATGATTTCAAAGACTTAGGCTTTTTTACAGAAGAAAATTTCAGTGATGACGATGATGATGATTTTTAAATAATCAAGGATTTGAATCGAATAAAAGAAAGTTTTCCCTTTCCGATACAGGAATTGGAAAATATAAAAAGAAGAATGTTGTATTGGGCTAACCAACACAACATTCTTCTTTTTTTGGATAGCAATAATTACACTAATGCCATTGGCTCTTACGAGTGCTTGATGGCAGTAGGAGCGCATGACATGATCAACAATGATGATGGCGCTTTTACTGCATTAAAAAAACATCAAATGCAGCAAAAAGATTGGCTTTTTGGTCATATCGCTTATGATTTCAAAAACAAATTAGAACAGCTTCAGTCCAATCATCCCAAAAAATTCCATTTCGCAGAACTTAGCTTCTTTTGCCCCCAAATAGTTTGTTACATTCCTAGAGGTTCTAATAAAATCTGTATTGAAAGTATTACGCTGAATCCTTTTGACATTTGGCAAGAGATACAGAACCAAAAAATAGAAATACAGGATACGCATCTTAATAAAATTGAATTCATAAAAAGGAGTGATAAAGATGACTATATCCAAATCATTGAACAACTGAAAAAGCACCTAAAAGACGGTGACTGCTATGAAATAAACTTTTGCAATGAGGCCTATTGCCACGATGCGATTATCAATCCCTTAATTTGCTTTGAACAATTAAATACGCATTCCAAAGCTCCCTTTGCGGCCTATTACAAACTTGACGAACAATACTTGATGTGCGCTTCGCCAGAACGCTATTTGCGCAAAGAGGGCAATAAAATTATTGCCCAACCCATAAAAGGTACCGCAGCCCGTAAAGACAATATTGATGAAGATGAGCAACAAAAACAGGCACTCTTCCATAGCATAAAAGAGCGTGCTGAACACATTATGATTGTGGATTTGATGCGCAATGATTTAGCGCGCTTTTGCGAAATAGATAGCGTAAACGTTGATGAACTTTTGGGTATCTATAGCTTTCCCCAAGTCCACCAAATGATTTCCACGATTAGTGGGCAATTACACGCTGACTTTGATTTGTTTGATGCTGTAAAATATTCCTTCCCGATGGGCAGTATGACTGGAGCACCCAAAATAATGGTGATGCAATTAATCGAACAATATGAAAAATCACGCAGAGAACTATTTTCGGGCTGTGTAGGATATATCAGCCCTGATGGTAATTTTGACTTTAATGTGGTGATCCGTAGTCTTTTTTATAATGCCACTAGTCAACACCTCAGTTATCAAACGGGCGGGGCTATTACATCAGATAGTATTGCTGAGCAAGAGTGGGAAGAAACCTGCTTAAAAGCAAAAGCGCTAGAAAATATTTTCAAGCACTAAAAAAAAGCAACATCTCAAAATGATGTTGCTTTTTTTACAGAATAAATACCACCTATTCATTAATGTGCGTGATGATGGTGTGTCGCATGAGGATCTTGCAATGCAAAGAAGGCTTCTTCTGCAATAGAGGTTTCACTAATACTGAATTGAGTATGTAAATGCTGAAACAAACGATCGAACATTAAACGCTGATAGGTTTCATTTAAAGTCTTTTCATCCTTTGCAATTTTTTGCATATAGCCATCCATCCAAGGAGCCTCATCTCCAGGCTGCATACCGAAATAAGCCAAAACGCGTGATTTAATATCTTCATTTACCTCTTCAAAGGAAACGTTGATTTTATTGTCGTTTATTATTTTTTCTGAGATTAAAGTCCAACGCAATTGATGCTCGAAGGCAGGAAATTCTTGCTCTACTTCAGCATCTGTCTTCAATTTATCTTGCCCTTCTTTTAACCAGCGTTTCAAAAAAGGAACAGGAATATCAAAATGGGTATTGTGTACCAACATTTCATAAATTTCATTGTTCAAACGCTCCAAGGTAATGCGTTCGTATTCTCTACCTAATTCTATACGAATCATATCGCGGAACATGGCTTCATCTTTAACCTCAGCCCCTTGAAAAACTTGTGTAAATAGCGTTTCGTCAATGGCAGCAGAAATAATCTTGGCTACCTTTGTAATCGTTAATTGGTAAAGCGTTTCGGCTGCTAATTCGTTTTTCAAAGTATTTTTCAAGAAGCCAGGCAACTCTTCGGCAGCACAAACTTCTGAAGGACGAAAACGGATAACATCATCAGCCTTTTTACCGAGTAACTGAGCTTGCAATTGCAAAGGGTAACGCTCTACTAAAGCAGTATCTTCCAATTTTTCGGCGCCATCTACCTCAGCCATTTGGAAAGTAGTATATACTACATCATCTTTTGACTCCACAGAATCTTTATCCTCGGGCTTACCATACCTGCGAGCAATACGCTCTATCTCGTCGTTAAGCATGGTGTCGCTCACTTCAATTTTGTATTTGGTCAAGGCGGCTTTGGTATCAATGGCAGTAATATTGAACTCGGGCTTAATCCCGATTTCAAAAGCGAAATCAACATCAGCTGGGGCATTCATATCCAATTGTTGCGGGGCCGCTTCTGCCATCAACATTGGTTTTGCAAAAATGGCCAGCTTTTCATTTTTTAAATAGTCTTCTAATTGTTGGCTAGCTGTACGGATAATTTCTTCATTATATACAGATTGTCCATACATTTTTTTGACCATTCCAGCAGGCACCATTCCTTTACGAAAACCAGGCACATTGGCTGTTTTGGCATAATTTTTTAAAGATTTTTCAAAAGAAGGCATAAAGTCTTCTTTCTTTACTTTCACAGTTATTTTATCTTGTAGCTTTGCAATATTTTCACGCGTAACAGATGCCATTTTCTTGCTTTTAATTTTTTTATGGTTAAAAATAAAGACTCTATTTTGTAAAGACTTGGTTTTAATTTCGAAGCGCGAAGGTATTAAAATCATCCTTTTTTTCCCGAAAAAAATAATACTTATTTAATGTGAATGAGCAATTACTCATGACTATACTATTTTAAACGATAACTGCTCAATGATATGGATTTACGAACGATGATTACCCGATATTGCCAATATCAAGACCGTTGCCAAAAAGAAATACGCAACAAGCTCTATGAAAATGGTGCCAGTAAAGACGAAGTAGCAGAATTAATGATAGAATTAATTGAATCAAAATTAATTGATGAAGAGCGCTATGCACGAAATTTTGCTCGAGGAAAATTTAGAATCAAAAACTGGGGCAAACGTAAAATCATATTTGAATTAAAGCAAGATCAAATATCTGAATACTGCATCAAAAAGGGATTGAGCGAAATAGATGATGAAGAATACCTGCAAACATTAGAACGCTTAACCGAGCGGAAAATTCCTGAGTATATGAAGGATAAAAACCTATTTACAAGGCGAGCCAAACTGCAGAGATACCTCAGTCAGAAAGGTTATGAGCAGGAATTAATAGCAGAAATGATCAAAAAATATATTTAGCATCTAGCTTTCAAAAGATTCCCTACATTTACAAAAACCCCTTTAAGCTATATGGTACATAAAGTAACCAATGACGTGAATATAGTGGTTGAAACATTTTATCAACCAGTACAAAGCCGCCCTTTGGAATCGGAGTATTTATTTGCCTACCGTATCACCATCGAAAACCTAGGTGCAGTGCCTGTAAAATTATTGCGCCGCCATTGGCATATCATTGATAGCAACGGGGACATGCGCGAAGTAGAAGGAGAAGGGGTAGTAGGACAACAACCAACAATAGCACCTGGAGAGCATTATCAATATATCTCATCCTGCAACCTCAATAGTGATATGGGCAAAATGTTTGGTACCTATACCATGGAAGACCTTTTTACCAAAAAACAGATGAATATTACTATTCCAGAATTTCAGCTGATCGCACCTTTTAAGAATAATTAGCCATTTACCCAGCTGCTTATCGGCTTCATCAATTTTTATGTTTTTTTTGCAGAAGAATCAGGGCATATCCATTCCCCAAAAAAAGAAGTTTAACAATCAAAAAAACAATTTCATGATTGGCATTTGCCATAAGTGATTATATTTGTCACAAGTTTCACACAGTTAAATCATAAAGTAATGACACTCGCAAGCATAATGCCTCAAATTTTGTTTTCAATGCCCAGTGGTGGCGAATGGATTACTATTCTTTTGGTAGTCATTGTATTATTTGGTGGTAAAAAAATCCCTGAACTAGCACGTGGTATTGGCAAGGGAATTAGAGAATTTAACGACGCTAAAGAAGGCGTAAAAAATGATATTGAATCAGGTATCAACAACAAAGAAGTAGAAAAAAAATAAACGAAATCTTCACCATACTTTAATGATGCAAACGCAGTTTTGATGCTGTTTTGCATCATTTCCATTCTATACCATTTCGAGTACTTCTTTATCCCTAAAAAAATTAATGTCAACCTGATTATCGGTTAATGATTATTGAAAAAGGATATCCCCCTCATGGCTTTAAAATATCTCTTCTGTTTCCTTATAGCTATCTCGCTTTCCTCTATTGCGCATGGGCAATACTGGAAAGAGCGTCTGCCTGCCAATAGGGCAAAAGTAGCAGCCAAAGATGTCAAAAAAGAAAAGAATAAAGTTGATTCGGCAAAGGCTCATGAGCAGTTTTGCAAAGAGGAAGAACAAAGAACCATCATCGCTATGGCCTTGGCTGCCAACCGCGACCAAAGACAAAAAGCTTTGGTACCCCTTGCTGGCCAAAAAAGCTATTTTGGCGGAATGAACGATTACACGATGGACTTTGTGCGCAAATACATGGAATCGCACAAAAAAACATTGGCAGTTGTCGATTCAAGATCGAAAACGAAATTTTCGATGATGGATAATGTGTTCCAAAAAAACAACCTTCCCCATCAACTCAAGTACTTAGCTGTTATCGAATCTGCCTTAAACAATAATGCGGTATCTCCAGTTGGGGCCGTTGGGCCTTGGCAATTTATGTCTGAAACGGGTAGGCTCATGGGTTTGACCGTAAATGGCAAGAGAGACGACCGTACCGATTGGTTCAAAAGCACCACAGCAGCAGCCAAATACCTCAATTACCTCTATGCCGAAATGCAAGATTGGCTGCTGGTTATTGCATCCTATAATTGTGGCCCAACGCCTGTAAAACGAGCCATCGAAAAAACAGGAAGTAGAAATTTTTGGGATATAAAACCCTATTTGCCCCGCGAAACACAGGGACATGTAATGGCCTTTATCGCCACAGCATCCATTTTCGAAAACATGAAAAAATTTATCTATGCAGGTAAGATTCCTGAAGATTATATCATGCACCCCGAAATGGCCCCCGTAAAAGGTGAGCTCAAAAAAGTAAAACCCAAAATTACCTTTACGGAGGCCGAACTTAAAAATATGGCCATCATTACCCTGAACGAACCCCTGAGTATTGAGGTAATGGAACAAGAATTGCAGATAGACAAACACTTGCTCAACAAATGGAATCCCGACTACGAATTATTTGTATTAGACCTTTACCCAGAAAAAGAATACAAGTTTAGAATGCCTAAGGATAAGATTGATGGCTATGTCGAAAAACGCAACCTGATCAGCAAAAAATCAGAGAAGTTTTTCAGGGATTTGCTCTTGTAAAATTTTTAGGGCAATGAAAGAAGTAAGCCCTCGGGATAATTGATTTGCTCTAGGTATAAACCAAATCCAGGAACACTAAAATCTGCCTTACTACAATCTTTAGATTCAATAATAGATTGAAATTCATCGAAAGAATACTTACCACGAGCAACACGTAATTGTGTACCCACTAGCGCTCGAACCATACCACGCAAAAAACGATTGCCCCAAACTACATAATGCAATTCATCGCCCACTTGTTGCCATTCTGACTTGTACAAAGTGCATTGAAATGTTTTGCTTTGTGCATTCTTTTTGCTGAAGCTTTCAAAATCATTATAGGACAATAAAAGCGATGCGGTTTGATCCAAAATAGCCCTGTCTATTGCGTAAGGAAATAAGAGGGCACGCTGAAACAAAAAAGGATTTTTGTCGGTGTAAATCCGGTATCGATATTGACGGCTTGTAGCCTCAAAACGTGCATTGGCAGAAGGATTGCTAAGGGTATAGATGTTTTTTACCGACATTGAACTGGGCAATAGTGCATTAAGATTATACAATACTTTTTTGTCCAATACTTCTTCAAGGTCGATGTGGTAAAAATTACACAAGGCATGCACCCCCTCATCTGTACGGCTAGCACCGAGCGTTTCCACTGGATGCCTTAAAAATGTAGATAAAGCCTTGTTGAGTTCATATTGAACCGTTATTTGTTCGCCTTGTATTTGCGATCCATGAAAGGCTGTGCCAAGGTATTGAACCTCTATAAAATAACGGGGCATTAGTAGTATAAAAATGGGGCTTTAAACACAAATAGCATAGTTGAAAAAGGCGATAATCCAGAGTAATTCCATCGTATGCGCAGAGGATAAACAGCAAGAAGCTTGGCAAATGCACTAAAGTGGCTTAAAAAAACTAGAACATCTTACGAAAGCATCGCTTACGCTTATGCTGAATATGGTCAAATGTTTTCCAATTATTGATAGCCTTTTCGTTCGTTTCTAACATGCCTGTTGTTTCTATAAACGCTATATCATGATCTATAAATACTTTACTCAATTCGGTGATGAGCAAAGCGCTTACCCCCTGAGCTTGCCAGCTAGGATGTATGCCGGTCAATAATAAATCAACCACTTTGGGTTTTTTGAGGGCTTGTGCAATATGCCACCAACCAAAGGGAAATAAAGAACCATTAGCCTTTTGCATAGCCTCGCTTAGAGAAGGCAAACTGATGATGAAACCAATAACATGAGCGTCTTTATCTTCGACCACTTTTACAAACTTAGGGTTAAGAATGTTGAAATATTTGTTGATATAAAAATCGGCAAGGGTTTTGTCCATTTTTACAAACCCAAATAATTCACCAAAGGCGATATTGAGTAAGTCAAAAATCTTATTGGCATAAGCTTTTAGCTCCTTACGATTCGTAAAATGCACCACTTTAAGTCCGTAACGATTGCGTATCATATCGTTAAGTTTTAGGGCTTTTGCGGGCAATTCCTTTTCTTGCTTTAGGCGAAATTCTACCCAATCCATTTCCTTACCATATCCTGCTGCCTCGAAATGACGGAGATAATAAGACAAATGATACTCCGAAGCAATGGAAGGCAAATGATCAAAACCCTCAATCATGATGGCTTGATGATCGAGATTGGTAAAACCCAATGGCCCATGCACACCTTGCATACCTTTTTCTTTAGCCCAATCTTCTACCGTTTGCAATAGGGCTGCACTGACCTTATCATCGTCCATAAACTCAATACGGCTTACACGACATAGTTGCTCACCTGTAGCCTCATTGTGGATTTTGTTGATAATAGCCCCTACCCTACCTACTACTTGACCATGATTAAGGGCAAGCCAAAACTGAGCCTCACAATATTGAAAGGCAGGATTGGTAGCGGCTTGCAAAGCCTTTAACTCATCTTTCTTGAAAGGGGGTACCCAATATTGATTGCCTTTATAAAGATCGAATGGAAATTGAACAAAGGCCTTAAAATCGGCAGCAGAGCTACAAGCTTTGATAATTATAGACATGAAAAACGCGTTGTAAGATGGTCGAAAAAAATTGCTGTGGCAAGATAGCTTTTTTTGAGAAAAGAGCTTGTTGGAATGGACAATAAATCGAACCTAAGATTATGGCCAACAGAAATTAAAAACAGAATCATTGTTCAAACAAGATAATGATTCAAATAAATCTTAGTGGACAGCATTTGAAAACACCCTTAATTAGACCTGTAAACTTTGCTGCACAAAAGCAACCAATTGCTGCATCGCTTGGGCACGATGGCTTATTTGTTGTTTTACTGTAGCAGATAATTGCGCAAAGGTTTCGCTATAGCCATCGGGTACAAATATAGGGTCATAGCCAAAGCCATTATCCCCAATAGGATTTTCGATTAAAGTTCCATGACACTGGCCCTCGAAATAATGGGCCTCGCCCTTCCAAATAAGACAAAGAACGGCTTTGTAATAGGCTCTTCGGTTGGACTGTCCTTGTAATTCTTGTAATACCTTTTCGAGATTGCTTTGGTCATTTGCTCCCTCACCAGCATACCTTGCACTGAGCACTCCGGGCCTATCATTTAAGGCCGAAACACAAATACCTGAATCGTCGGCCAAAACATTTTGACCACAAAACTGATGAATGGTATTGGCCTTTTGAAAAGCATTTTCATGAAAAGTAAAAAAGGGCTCTTCGATTTCTTGCTCAAAACCTATATCCTTCAAAGAAAGCACGGTAAAGCCTTCTAACAATTCGTGTAGCTCTGCAATCTTTTTTTTATTGGCCGAGGCCAAAACAATTTCGTTCATGATGTATCGGTGATTTTACTTCAAAAGTTATGTAAGCAAATATGGATGCGCCTCAAGCCATTAAGGGCTTGCAAATGAATGGAGAAGGAAATGCTTTTCACAATTGGACATAAGGCCTTTATGAGGGGCATTTAAGACCAGCGGATATAAACAGCAAAGGACATCATCCCAAATCATTGTAGCCCATTATTGACCTGCCCACACCTGTGCCAAATGAACACAAATAGAAACTGCTGTATTCATGTCTTGGACACTCACATATTCTTGTTTGGAGTGAATGCCCATTTCGCCAGTGAAAATATTAGGGCAAGGCATACCCATAAAAGACAAACGGGAACCATCTGTACCGCCTCGAATACTAATATTCTCAGGATGAATACCTGCGCGACGATAGGCCTCTTCGGCATTGGCCATTACTTGTGGATGATGGACCAATATCTCCTTCATATTTCGGTATTGCTCCTTGACTGTCATCTCAAAAGACGAACCAGGAAATTGAGCAACTGCCTCTGCAGCCAGTTTTTTCAATCGATCTTCGTGATGAATCAGCTCTGCACTCACAAAATCACGAACAATAAAAGTCACTTTGGCTTGTTCCAATTCTCCTTCTAAAGCGAGGGGATGCACAAAACCTTCATTTCCTGAAGTGCTTTCTGGACACCATTCATCAAGAGGCAATTTGCTTAAAAATAAGGCTGCCACTTTCATAGCATTGACCATTTTTCCTTGAGCATAACCGGGATGTGCACTTACCCCATTAAAGGTAACAATTGCTGCATCTGCGCTAAAATTTTCTCCTTCAAGATGCCCACGTTCACCACCATCAAGCGTATACCCAAATTGGGCATTAAGCTTTTGCATATCTACAGCATTAACACCGCGACCAATTTCTTCATCAGGGGTAAACAGAATTCTGATTTTGCCATGGGGTATTTCTGGATGCTCCATTAAGTATTGCGCCAAATCCATAATAATGGCCACACCCGCTTTATCATCGGCACCAAGTAAAGTCTTACCCGAAGCGGTAATGATATCATCACCTATTCTTTGTAGTAAATAAGGATGATTCTTTGTAGTAATAACAATAGATGGATCATCGGGCAAAACAATATCTGAACCGTCATAATGTTGATGCAATATTGGCTTAACATCCTTTCCACTACAGTCGGGCGCTGTATCTACATGCGAACAAAAACAAATCGTAGGGATATCGGTCTCAACAGTGGCAGGAATAGTGGCATATACATAGCCAAACTCATCAAGCTCAGCGTCTGTAATACCCAATGACAAAAGCTCTTGCACTAGCATCCGACTCAAATCTTTTTGCTTTTCGGTGCTGGGTTGTGTAGGCGAATTAGGATCGCTTTGGGTATCAATTTGAACATAACGCATCAATCTTTCTGCGGTAGTATGTTGGTAATTATGTATAGCCATTTTTTTAAGTATTTTATAGTGTAGAAAAATTAGGCACTCAAATCCATCTTTTTAACCTCGTCCCAACTGGTATTTTTATAACTATCCCAAAGGAGCCAAAGTAAGATGGAGGACAAAATAATGAAAACAATTTTCATCCACCAAAGCCAAGGGGTAATCGTTGTCCAATAATGTCCAAAACCCAAGCTCGTCGGCAATAGCATAATAAACATTGTTTTAAAAAACCGATTACCTTTCTCCTTCATCAGCTCAAGAGAGGAAAAAGGTAATTTTCGATAAGCAACCCTCAAAATGCCAAGGGCAAATACAGTAATATTCGTTAAAGCCAAAGCAATATCTAATAAGGTCTTTGGCCCCCAAACATACAATACAAACAAACTAACGATACCAAACATGGGTAAAAAATATTTAACCCAAACAGCCTTGAAGGCACCCAGCATAACTTCGCCTGGCCGAGCAATAGGACTGGAATAGTATATCCACGAAGCTTTATATTGGTCACTATGCACCAGCATAGTCAACAAATTCATGACCACAAAGGAGGACATGTATAGGAGCAAAACAAAAGTTTTCGTGTCCGGCAATTGATCCCAGGTTTCGCCTATCGACCTTGAATGGTTCATCGTAATGAGGTAGAAAAAATAAACCGGCACAAAACCAAAAGAAGGGAAAACCCGCATCTTAAAATTTCGACTTCTACTGGTTTGCAACCAAGCAATACTAAAACCAGCTTTACCTATTGCCGACGCATTAAGCCAGTTGGCTAGTTTTAGGTACAATTCAGAACCTGATTTTTTTGCCTTTTTGGCGATGACCCTTTCCGTTTCTACACTTACCGTATCCATATTGGCTATCCCCTTTGCAAAACTGGGTGATAAATACTTAATTGTTAGCCAAACCAAAATAGCTGGTCCCAATACAGCAAGAATGCTTATCCACTTGGTTATTGAAGATAATTTATCTGCTTCAATCCACGTAAAGGAAGCTGCTAACCAATAAGTAGGTGTTAAGCATGCCCAATCAAAATCAGTATGCTTTAGCGAATGAAAATCTTGACTGTCTATAACTCTTGGCAATAAATAAATACAAGCGAAAAAAAATATAGAAAAGGCAATTTGAAAATAATTGACAATGTCCTTGAACTTATCGGGCTTAGCAAAGCGTAAAATCAACAAATAACATGAATTCACCAAAAACAAAGCAACAATGGTAAGCATCAACACTAAAAACGGAAACCAAATAGCCGCAAGCCAACCCTTTGTTACACCCATGAATATCCATCCAGCAAGCGACATAGGAAATACAATGCGAAACAAATAAATAAACATGTGCAACAATCGCGACAATAAAAGGGTACGCTCACTTATGGGTCGAGGTAATAAAATTGTTTTGTCGCGCGTATCAAATAATACCGTGGAAAAATCGCTGATGAGCATAAAGCTAAACATCAATAAAAAAACAGTAGAATATAACCATAAGCCCATGAAGATATCTTCGAGCATCAGCGGAATGATGTACATAAAACCGATAATCATGGACATGAAAACACCCAATGCAGTCATGAACCGTATAGGCTTTTTCTTTGCTTGTGGGGCACGACCCATTGAAAAAGGACGCCTATCATCAAGCATCAACTTTACTTTGAGTATGGCTTTAAGATGATTGATATCGGCGCCCAAAGACCGATACAAGCCCTTCGGCAGTAAAAAAAGGAATAATAATATTTTGTTCATTTCAAGAAAGAAAAGGAGGGGGTCAATTATTTATCGTTCATGGCCTGAGCAATATTGCCAGCTGTTTCATTTAGATTTTCACTGGTGGTCATTTGAGCAAATATCTTCTCGAGTGAATGGGTACTACCCTCTCGCAAAACCTCAATGGTATCGTTAGCAATTATACTGCCCTTATCGATCAAGACAATTCTATCGGATACTTTCTCTACCACATCCATCATGTGCGAACAATAAAAAATTGTTTTCCCTTCTTGTTTCAATACCTGCATCAACTCCTTAACTACAATAACTGCATTTGCATCGAGACCACTCATGGGCTCGTCAAGAATCACAATAGAAGGGTTGTGCAAAATACCTGCAGTCAACAAAACCTTTTGACGCATACCCTTCGAAAAGCTATCCATACGTTGGTCGATATGCTCGAACAAACCAAAAGACTGCAGAATTTTGGTGCTTCTTTCTTTAATAATGGCGTCAGGCAAATTATACAAGGCTCCCACAAAATGAAGGTATTCATTAGGCGTCAATAAATCGTACAATTCGGCCAGTTCGGGCACATAACCAATCATCTGTTTGAGCCCCAAAATATCTTCACGAATGTCTTTTCCATTGAGTAAAACAGCGCCTGTATAGTCTTGTATTACACCAGTAAGAATCTTTACTGTAGTCGATTTACCGGCACCATTAGGACCTATATACCCAATGATCTGACCGGGAAAAATATCCAGATCCACATTGTTCAAAACGGTTTTATCACCATATTGTTTTGAAACATTTTGTAGCGAAATAATAGGCTGCATGGACTTGAATTTTTTGAGTGAATAGTAAATTATAATATCGTGATGAGGACTTGTAACATACCAATTACAAAACCTAAAACAGCGCCAATAATTTCAACGAAGCGGAATTCTTTTTTCATAATAGAAACCAAAATTTCTTCTAATTTATCAGAGGAAAAATGAGCCACTTTTTCTGTAACCATTGCTTGGATATCAATTTTAGATTTTAGATTTTCTGCATATTGTTGCATCAATTGAGGCAATAGGGCATCGATCTCTTCAAGCAAACCCTCTTTAATTTTATCGAGCGTACCCGCACCAACAAACAGAGCAATGACGGGCAATTTTTCTTTGAGTTTATGTTCCAAAAAATGATCAATATGCTTTTCGACAAATGGCTTTACTTCTTGCAACTGAGCGGGGTCCGCAATTTTTTTGGCAATCTCATCAAAGTGTAGGAGCTCTGAAGCAACCAATACGCCTAACTTTTGAGCAAATTGCTTTTGCCCCTTTGGGAAAACACCGTGAATAGTAATGCCTAAAATACGTTTGGGTTCTTTGGGATGAAAAAGCATTTTAATAGCTATCCAATTGGTAAACCAACCTATGAATGCTGAAATAAGGGGTAGTAAATAAATAGTAAAAGACATTTTCAATATTGTTTTTTTAAAGCATTTGACTCTGCTAGACTTCCACCCAACGACGCTCCAAGAGGCTTTCTGTTGCGGCAATCGCAGTTAAACTGGTATTGTAAAGACTATCAAAAGGAATGAATGGTGATCCTGCTCCATTAAGCTGCTTGGACAATAGTGCAAATTGTTGGGCATGCCCTTTATCTTGACGAGCACTTATCGAAGAAAAGCCATTAAAACCAAAACCCCTTAAGCGTTTCCAATTTTCTAATATCAAGGTTTTACCAAGACTATAGACTTCTATGCGTTCTTTATCATGAGCTTGGTGTCCATTGCTGAAATAGTGAATGCTAGCTGTACTTCCATTTTGAAAACGCAACATTATAGATACGTCTTCATCACTACTGGCCATACGATTGGTGCACACAGAGGATACAAATGAGCCCGATAAAAAAGCGGCAAAATCTATAAAATGGCAAACTTCACCAATAATTCTCCCCCCACTTGCAGCAGTGTCCTGCAACCAATGATTGTTCGGAATTTTACCCGCATTAATAGTCATTACAATATTCATTGTGCCGTGCTCGCCCAGCAATTCTTTCATTTGTAGAGCCAATGGAGCATACCTACGATTGAAACCCACCATTACATGCTGCTTAGCCTTCTGAACAGCATCTTTAACGGCCTCTAATTGCTGCCTATTAATGGCTAAAGGCTTCTCAACAAAAACAAACTTATCCGCTTGCAATGCTTGAATACACAAATCAGCATGGGTATGGTGTTGCGTGGCAATAAACACAGAAGATATGGCATCATTGTGCCAAAGGGCATCCAAGTTTGTAGTTGCCTCAGCAATACCAAATTGTTTGGCGAGTTGCGCAGCAGAAAGACCATGTGCACTTGCTATAACTTGAATATTAGTTTTGTTCTTTTTTAAAAGGGGCAACATCACTTTGGAGGCAAAATTGCCGGCACCGATTAGGGCTACTGCATTATTTGATAAGGGTACTTTCTCGGAATAGTGAATGCTACTCTTGTGTTTTAGCGTAGTATCGTATTTAAAAAGAGAGGCCAATGTGCTAGCATCAGTAAGAGCAGCATATACTTTTGAAAAATCACTGAGCACAACTTTTTGACTGACCAAGGGCTCCACATCAAGTTGCCTTGAGGCCATTGCTTGTAGCACGGCTTCAAAATTTCGCTGGGCTGTCCATCTTACAAAACCAATGGGATAGTCCTTGCCATTCTTTTCAAAATCATAATCATATCGCCCCGGACCATAGGAGCAACTGACTTGAAAGCTCAATTCTTTTTCGTAGAAATCACTACGACGCAAATTCAGATTGACTACACCTACAAGTACAATCCGAGCACGCTTGCGGCACATTCTAGCCGCATCACTTATAATAGAATCATCCTGAGCAGCAGCAGTAATCAATACCGCATCCGTGCCATTATCCTTTGTTAAATCCAAAACGACAGAAGACAAGTCGGTATTAGATTGGGCACAAATAGCGGTAATACCAAAGCTTTCTGCTAATCTGCATTTATTGGCATCAGGGTCAATACCAATGACCTTACAAGCATTGGCTTTCAATAATTGTATAGCCATTTGCCCCATCAAACCCAAACCAAAGACGACAACAGTTTCGCCAAAACTTGGTTGCAACAAGCGAATACCCTGTAAGGCAATAGACCCCACAACCGTAAAGGCTGCTGCTTCATCACTTACATTATCAGGTATTTTTGCCGCCAAGTTTTGGGGCACTTGTACTATTTCGGCATGTGCCCCATTAGACACAACCCTATCCCCTATTGCAAATCCTGAGACGTTTTTGCCAAGGGCGATTACGGTACCCGCGTTGGAGTAGCCCAGTGGAATAGGTGTATTGATTTTATTTTTAACCGCCGCTATAGTGGCTTGTAGACCATCGGTTTTGATTTTATCCCAAACCATATGTACACGGTCTGGCTGCTGCCGGGCCTTATTCAACCAATTGGCTTTGCCAAAATCGAGCAACATTTTTTCGGTACCCGAAGACACCAAACTAAAGGAACTTTGAATGAGCAAATGACCTTCCATAACCGTCGGCGTAGGCACTTCTATCAATGTAGTAAGACCAGAATTAAGGTTATGAATGATTTGCTTCATTAGGCTTTGATTATCTAACGGTGACCTTTTGCTTGCTAAAAAACATTTTAAACAATACAGGAGCAGTGGTTACAACAACTAGGCCAATTACAATTTTTTCAAAATTTGCTTTTACCCAAGGTATTTCGCCTAAAAAGAAACCAGCTAAAATCATGCTAGAAACCCAAAGAACACTACCAATAACATTATAGAGGAAAAATTTCTTTCGGTCCATATCTACAACACCAGCAACTATGGGAGCGAAAGTGCGCACGATAGGTAAAAATCTTGCCAAGATAATGGCCACACCCCCTTTCTTTTCGTAAAAATCATGGGCATCCTGAATATGTTTTTTCTTGAACAACCAAGTATCCTTTCTTTCAAAGATGAGATGTCCTGTTTTCTTACCAAACCAATAACCTACAGCGTTGCCTATAATGCCTGCCAGTGATATCAAAATGATCCAAAAAGGCACGTTAACCAAATTACTATCAAAAGGAGCAAGTGAATTAGCAATCATTAAGCCGGTTACAAAAAGCAAAGAATCACCGGGCAAGAAGAACCCCACAAAAAGGCCTGTTTCGGCAAAAATGATGAATGCTACCAAATACAATCCGCCATAGGCGGTAACCAATGCGGCTAATTTATCCGCGTTCATTAATTCTTTTAAAAATTCAATCGCTTCGTGCATAATAATCCTAGATGAATGTTTGAGTTGGCGAAAATAGGCAAAAGCACGCTCCTAAAAACATACAATTCAAGGTATTGTGTTTTATTTAAAGATTATTTTTTCTTGATATTGATTATCGCCAATTTGTATCTTCAGAAAATACATTCCTTTGGCTAAAAAGCCCAATGGCAAAATCGTTTCGTTAAGCCAATTAACCGCTTTAATTTCACTATTCCAAACCGCTTTGCCAGCAATATCGGTAAGATTGCAGGATGCAATTGAACCAACAGCAGCCGTCCATTTTAGGCTTATATTGCCATCAACTGAGGGCACAGGATATACGCCCAACAGTTGATTGCCTTTTGTCCATTGTACCGAGACGATATTGGAATAAAATGTTTTGCCATTTTTTGCGGTGCATAAAAGTTGGTAAAATACTTTTTGATCAAGCTGTGGCTTTGGATTGTCTAAATAAAAATAGTTGTTTTTGTCTTTTTGTAGCGATACCACCTCATCAATCTCCGTAAAAGTCACACTATCTAAAGATCTTAAAATCTTGTATGAAACTACTTGTGTATCGATGTTGCACAGCCATGAAAGCTCTGCTTTTTGATCATTCCAGCGTATAGCCTTTAGCTGTACATAATCTGTATTGGCAGCTAAGGTTCCGATAATCCCACCATCATTAAGCCAAAATTCTCCAAATTGATTAGTGGGCAATTCGACATAATATCCATTATCATAGGGCACCCATTGGATATTTTTGTAGTTATAAAATGTCTTGCCTTTGGCATCATTATTGGCTAAACTACTATCTTCATAACGATTGCTGCTATCAACGAATCGCGTAATCCCGGTGCGGTAAATATCTGCAGCTCTTGTACAATTTGGGCAAGTGGTATCAGTCCAAACTTGCTGCAATTCTTCGTCGCTTATGAACAAGCGTAGCTGAACATTATTCGTTAAACTAATTGGCTTTTGCAGCAAAAAACTACGTGGAAAAACATATTGCTTTTGAACAGGATCGGTAACTGATTGGTGTGCAAAAACAGAACTAGAGAGCATCCCTAAGTTTTGTCCTTGAGGATTAATTGCTGAAAAAACACCATCACCACTAACATTATTCAACCATTTATTACCAGAAATTTCTTGGCTGGTTGATGCTGCTTTTGAACTGCTGTTTAAAGCAACAATGGGGTTTTGCAAATCATAGATGTGAATATCATCAATGGCTATACCTTCTAAATTGGTGCCTAAATCTGTTGCTAATACAAATCTTAATTTCAATTGACTAGCACGAGGCAATTCGAAAGAGGCCACATGCCATCTTGTTGCTTCACCATTCCATACATTATGAACCCCATTATTGTACCAATTTGTTCCTTTACCATTAATACCAAGCCTCGTCCAGCTCATCTCGTTATCGGCTGAATACTCAATAAAAACCCTGTCGCAGGGCGCTATACAACTTTCAATATCAAAGGCAGTACTAAAACTCAACATTGGCTTTGCGAGACCTATTGTAACCAAACAGGGTGATAGCAAATAGGATAACTCATTGCTATTATAGGAACCATTAAGATTGGTTTTCCAAACATTTCTACCACTTGCGGCAGTATTAATTTGTGTACCACTAGGTATCCCATGTGCCCAGCTAGCATTTCGCCCCTTGCTATACCATCCACCAGTACCCTTTTCAAAATTTTCTAAATAGGGGAAGGAGACAATACGATTCGAATTATAAAAGATATAATTAGCAATAGTATCGTTCGATAAAAAATCATCCCCATCAACATGCAGCCATACTTTTAAGCTATGCATGCCTTGGCTTAAGCTCGTCAATCCTTTTGAAAAAGTATGCAGAATGCTATCTCCACCCTTTAAGCTATCCGGTATAAACTCGACAAATGCAGGTCCTCCATCAAAGGTATAGCCTACCGAAATACCTTTTAGCGTATTAACGGTTCCGTTTCTAATAACGGCGGTTACATCCGAATAAGAAATATCACATTCACTAGGTAATGGAGAAACAAGCCTAGTCAATTGTGCATCTTTAAGTACTTTATAGAGTTGGACATTATCAATCGTTAATCCACCACCATAATTATCATCAACGATCAAGGTTGTATCAAATTGTCCAAAGCGAATTTGTGTACTAGTGGAGAAATTTTGATTATTGTACCTCAATATATCGCGTAATGAAATGGTGCCTGAATGGTTCATTTTATCAGCAGTGTAAACATTACTATACTTCATTACAGGAATCCATGGCTGCAGGTCAGAGCCCCTAAGCCACAGTTTATTGCTATCTCTTAAAACCGGCATTCCGCGCATTTCATAATCAAAATCAAAGCGCACTTCATCTATGGATGTATCGTAATTACTGAGGTTGAAGGTCCCGGTAAGAAAATTAGCAGTGGATTCATTATTGACAGTTAGATCTAGACTTATTGACCGATTAGATTTGACCAATTTACTCCCCGGAATACGAGTACGCATGCGCCCCGTATCTTGATTGGTAGTAGCATAATCCCAATAACCATCCCTACTAAAACCAACAGTGTCTCTATTCAAGGTCATGTCGGGCAAAGCCTCAAAATCATTGTTAAGGGTACTTGTAAGCTCAATTATATTATTGGGGTAATGCTTGATGTTTTTCATTAAGGTATCATTCGTCAAAACCGGGTCTGCTTTGTCGAAATTATTTAGCGCTACTTTAATCTGGTAGGCAATAGTATCGCTAAAGTCAAAGGAATCAACTAGGACTTGAGCGCTAATGTTCGAGCCAATACTAAATCCTGTCAAGGTTTTCCAAGCACTACCATTGACTTGATAACTGACACTATAATTGGCTATAGGATCATTATCCTGATTGCGAACTTGAATAATAATGGGGCTGCGTTTTTTTAATTCTAAACTTGTAGAACGTCGCCCATTAGAGGGAGAAACAACAGCATCCAAGGCGATATCACCATCCGCAAAACCCACACAATTACCTGTATTGGGCTTTCGAGATGCCGCATTACTTCTGTATCCTTCTTTCCCTGCTAAGCTGGGCTGAACTGAAACATAATAATCAGCACTCGTGTTTAAACCTTTAAAAACATAACTAAGTGTACTAGAAGAAACGGAATCTACTTTCTGAAAGTGGGGCCCTTTTTTAAGCAAAAGATAATATTGATCTGCATTAGGCACTGCTGTCCAATTGATCGCTATAGAGCCTGGACATTGTAGGGTGGATAAATTAATCACAGGTTTTTGATGAATAACAAATGGTCCACTCTCATCCGTAAAGGAGCCACGAGTAATTCTAATCCTACATACATGTGAATTGATGGAAGGTACAGGCCATAAATAATATTTTTGATTGGCGGCTACCGCAGAGGCTATGGTTGTCCAAGTACTACCGTTGTTATCCGAAAATTCAATCTTGGTGGTTTCAGAAGCATCAAAGGGTGCATCCCAATAAATATACAAATCGTTATTAGCAGCCACCGCAGCATTTGCTATAGGGTACATCAATTTTATTTCATTGGGTACAAAATCATACACTACAACATATTCTTGAGGCCCTTCAGGAATTGCAAAATCAGAAACGCTTAGGGTATAATTACCGGCAATAGGATTGTTAATTGTTACTTGTTCGATATTGTTCAATCGATCGACACCTTCAGCAGCATTATTAGCAACGCCAGATGGCGTATTATCCAAAACTAAGGGACGATGCACAGTGGAGGTCAAAGACTCGGTAACCGTAAGATCTAAATCATTAACGAGCTGCTTGCTTGAGGAGGCGCTGGCCATAGGGTCGTGATAATAGAGCATTACCTTTAACTGCGCTGTGTTGGCTGGTACTGTAATACTAAAACTTTGGGCTGCGCCACCACTGCTCATGATGTTGCGTCGGTAGCGATTATTTTCAATCATTTCTATGGAACGAAGCCCATTCAAAAAACCAAAACCATAAAGAAAGTCTGGTCCAGGCCTACCTAAATCAATAGCTCCATTAATCACAATCGCTTTTAGCAAATCGCTTTTAGGATTGGCACCACTATTGAGTTGTTTGTAACGCTCAGTCAACAAGGCAAGCATACCGGTAACTTGGGGTGCGGCAAAACTTGTCCCTCTATTGATTTGATAGGTATTCTCTGGGATAGCCCCCAAAATATCAATCCCCGCAGCGGTCATTTCGGGCTTCAAACGGCCATCTTTTAATGGTCCGCGCGAAGAACCAGCACCCAATACTAAATCGCGGGACGTTGCGCCTACTGAAATAATATTCTTAGCAGTTTGAAAACCGCCACAAACATTATAATACCCTGCAGGATAAGCACCACAGGCTAATCGTCCATCATTCCCCACTGCAAAAACATCAAGTTGTTCTCTATTGGCATCAAAGGCCAAGGAATCTAGGTTTTGAGCAATATTATCATAGGTACCTGAATAGCTACAATTATTCACAACCGATGCATAAGAATTGTTCGTGAGGGTCATATTGAAACCTTTGTACAATTCTTCTTTTAAAAAAATTACGGCATCAAAAAATAGGCTGATGCAGGTACCTTCGGTTGCAATACCTTGTCCGGCCCAATCCATGATCCCATCGCCACCAACAATGCTGTGTACAAAAACGCCGTGACTCGTTTTATCGCCATTGTTATAATTAATGGTTCGGTCGCTTTGGTCGATATGATAAATACCCGAAGTATTGTCACCGATGCCCACCATCACATCTTTTCCGTGCAAGCCTTTGCCACCAAGTGTATTGGGCATATTGAGTATTGAAGCGCCTTGGCTACCTTTTGAATCTAAATCTAAAGGCACATTACCGGACACTTCGCTGATATATTGAATGCGCTCATAAGAGGCGAAAGCCAATAACTTTTCAGAAAGCAATTCAACTTTATACAAACCCCTCTTCTGCCAAGTATTGGGTATAACAGAAAGATTTTTTGAAATAAAAAAAGCACTAATTTCTTCGCTAGTAATGCCCTTATGAAATGAAACCAAACAAGTAATTTTTTTGCTTGTTTTGGATTTTTCTAGAATAGAAGGATTGATTTTATATTGAGGTAAAAATTCGGCAATGCCAACTATAAGCTTAAATGCCGAAAAATTGGATTTTGCTGAAACCATTGCTGAATAAGACTTATCGCCTAAATATTCTAAAATCTCAATGTGCTGCAGGGATAAATTTTGTTTGTCTGCTGCCGATAAAATTGTACCCACAAGCAAGACAACTTGCTTCTTTTTGCCAACAGTACTAGAGACATTTTCACGGATCCATTTTGGTATATCAGCCTTTAAGGCACAGTCAAAATGATTTACTTTTACAGACTGATTAAATTGCGCTTGTCCCTTTGTTGAAACATAAGTGCATAAGCAAACCAATAAAAATATAAGGAGGTGAAACCTACGCATAATTCGAATAGATTATTTATAAAAAAACTTAATCAAGCCCGAGTTTAAAAACCCGCGCAAGCTGTAAGATAATCATAAATCGAATACAATAATGACGGACTATGCCTAGGAAGTATGATCCATAACAATCAGCCATTCGCCTTTGATTTTGCGAAAAAGCAAACTATAATAACCACCCACATCACCCGCACTGCGCTTTAGCTGCCATTGCCCTACCACCACAAAATACACTTTGCTCAGTCTTTTCACACTGACAATTGTAGAAGTAAAATGACCTGTATGTGCTGTATCGGGATAGCTTTTGAGGTAATTATTGAGCGTGGCAGCGTAGCCATATGTGGGGCCTTTTTTACCCATGAACAACATGCTGTCACTTTCCCAATAACCTTTCATAAAAGCACGCAAATCGGCACGATTCCAAGCAGCTTCTTGGGCTTTTAAAATAGCACGAATTTGCTGCTCGTCTTTGCTTTGGGCAAAAATAGAGCCACTTACAAACAAACAAAAAAAGAGTACACATAACTGTTTCATAAACTATCGCTTCTTCTTTTTCTTTTTTACAGCATCTTCGGCATTGGCTTCATCTAAGAGCAATTGCCAATTGTCATTTGGGGTATCTTCGGTAAAAGTGATCGTCTCCAAATAGTCTGTTTTGTCAATGGTCATCACGCTGATGGGCTTGCCTACATAGGCTTGTATGGCTTCGAGCACAGGCAATTCTTCGGGACTGCAAAAAGAAATTGCCTTTCCTTTATTCACACCCCGGCCAGTGCGTCCCACACGATGCACATAGTTTTCGGGCACATCGGGTAAATCATAATTAACAACAAAATCTACTCCTTGAATGTCTATACCTCTTGCACTCACGTCGGTAGCAATAAGCACTTTTACAAAACCCATTTTAAAATCATTCATCACCTTTAAGCGATCGGCCTGCTCTTTGTCGCCGTGCATGGTTAGGGTTTCAATACCAACACGTTGCATGGCTGCAAATACACGTTCAGCGCGCACCTTAGTACGCACAAAAACCAATATTCTTTGGTCGGGATATTCTTTAATAAAACGTTCGAGAAAAAAGCGCTTATCATCCATTGCCACATGGGCCACAGAATGGGTTACATTCTTGGATACAGGATCTTTAGGCGAAATCTGAATGCGGATAGGATTGCGCACAATAGAATAAGCTAAGTCTTTGATTTTCTCATCAATCGTTGCCGAAAAGAAAAGCGTTTGGTGGCGACTGGGCAAATAACGAAGCACATCGCGAATGTCTTTGATAAAACCCAAATCGAGCATATGATCGGCCTCATCAAGCACCAAAATATCTACCCTACTTAGGTCGATATGCCCTTGGCTTACGAGGTCGAACATACGACCGGGTGTAGCGATGAGGATATCGACACCTTTATCTAGTTTTTTAATTTGGGGTGCTTGATCTACCCCGCCTACCAAACCCATAATAATAAGGTCTGTGTGCTTGCCCAGGTTTTTAAACACCTGCGCGATTTGCATCGCCAATTCACGGGTAGGCACCATAACCAAGCATTTTACCTGATTGTATTTGTTGTGATGACTGCGCCGCATCAACATATGCAAAATCGGGATCGCGAAAGCAGCTGTTTTTCCCGTGCCGGTTTGGGCAATGCCCAATACATCATCACCTTTAAGGATAGAAGGTATGGCTTTGAATTGAATGTCTGTAGGCTTTTTAAACCCTAATTCTTCAAGGCTTTGTTTTATCAGCGGGGAAATGTTGTATTGCTCAAATTTCATATTACGGCAAAGCTAAGTGAAATGAAATCGAAAAATTGAAAATTCAACATGGTTTAAGAATAGTCTTCTCCATTCATTTCTTTATTATGACCTTCCTAAATGAAAAAATCTGCGAAAAAATTAGGTTGTAGCGACACAAAGCAACTATTGCGCAAACATAAAGCGCAGCGTGAGTCCTCCACTGCTGGTGGTAATGGGGAAGGAATTGGACACGTAGGGAATTGTTTGGCTACGGTTGTAAAAGAAACGTAGCGTTAAGCTTTGGCTTACTAGGTAGTCTACAGTTGGCGAAATGGTCAGCACCTTTTGCCCACGACTGACAATGTCTTGTAGGTTGGCAATATAAGTGTTGGTTGTTTTATCATCGCGTAAACCCACATCCACTTTTACATTGAGGTCGTTTTTAAGAATACGGCCCTTCCCTATGGGGAAAGGTAATTTCAAACCTTTAACCCTATAACCCAAACCAAAAACAAATTCTTGGCTCTTTGTTTCACTAACTTGATAGTCAATCAAACTCAAGCTGACTGTTCTATTTCTTCTGATTTCAAACTTGGCTGTAAGGTTGGTTTTAAGCGCAACATCAATGGAGAATAATGGATTTAATTGGTCGCTAATCGTAATGTTGGGTACTTGAAAATAGGGAACATAGTTACCCGAGTTAGAATCTATAAAAGAAGGGAAACCTACACCCAGCAAATCTCTATGAGTGAGTGCAGAATTAAAACTGTTCATGGCCAAAGTACCGTTATAGGAACTGCTAATCACTACATTGTTGAATAGCTTTTTAAACAAAGGCAATTTACTTAAACCATTATAAGTGATGCGCCAATTGGGCTTAGGTAAAATAAATTTAAAAGGATTGCTATAGAGTTTATCTTTATTACGATAGTCTAACAAGGCAACACTGCTCGCATTTTGGCCAGAATAAGCGGCTATAAATGAAGGTATCAATACCTCTTGCGAATATCCAGAATAGCCTTTGTAATAACGATTATCGATAGGATCGCGGGCGCCATTTGTATAAGGATTGCTTTTACCTAAACGTTCCGATATGGTTAGGCGTCCGTTTACAAATGCAGCAAAAGTACCAGTGGTAGCTGTTGAAGGCTTAAAGAAAGTATTCAGTGAATTATAGCTTTGGGTAAAAGTTCCTGTTTGAAATTGGTTGAGATGATTAAAATCAGGATTAGCCGCATAGGTAGTGTCTTTAAATAACTCGCTATGGGTTTTATTGAATGTTCGATTTAATGTCACGTCGATCCTCAAATCACTTAGGGGTTCTACTTGTGCAGTAAGATTAAGTGTTTGGCTGTACGACTGGGTAAACTGTGCATTAAACAAAGTATCCCTGCTCAATATACCTGTTCTTCCTTTTTCCTCTAACCATGCCAGATTAGGTTGATAGCCAATTGCATAAGCCAAGCCAGGTTCTGCACTGCTGCTCATACCCAATTGGCGCGTTGAATCTAAAAATCCGGGCAAAGTTGTTGCACCTGTTTCTGAATAACTAATAGTGGTTCGTTT
>JAXITL010000005.1:0-52697 GCA_034680125.1 Chitinophagaceae bacterium | reverse complement strand
TTTTTTAGATCATATTTGGATTGTTCTTCTTTACTCAAGGCCCTTAATACAGCCCCCATCGAGTTCATGCTGGCCTTCTCATTGATCACACCTGTAGTCCCGTTGATATTTTTCAATTCCACATTTGCCGTCATTTTTTTGCCACTGCGCAAAAAGCTGATGTTGATATGGTCACCAGGTTTGTACCGGGATACTTGCTCATTGAGTTGGGGAATACTACTGATGGGCACATTATTGACAGCTGTAATCAAATCTCCTTTTAATATTCCTGCAGCTTTTGCGCCCCCATCGGGAGCAAGATTCGCTACTAAAACGCCTTCTGTTTCTTCGAGTTTATAGGCTTTAATTTCCGCTGCGCTAGCATTTTTGAAATCCCTAGGCTCTATCCCTAAAAAGCCTCTTTGTACTGCTCCGTATTGAATAATATCTGCTGTTGCTTTTTTGACAAGGTTGGCGGGAATGGCGTAGGAGTAGCCAGCATAACTCCCCGTAGGTGAGGCAATGGCCGAATTGATACCAATTAATTGTCCGATACTGTTGACTAATGGTCCACCACTATTTCCAGGGTTTACTGCTGCATCTGTTTGGATAAAGGACTCTATTGCCGAACGTGATTTTTGACTGTTGATACCAATACTCCGGCTTTTTGCACTGACTATGCCTGCTGTAACTGTGGCATCCAAACTAAGGGGGTAACCTACCGCCAATACCCATTCGCCCAAATGTACCTCGTCGGAATTTCCGAACTCCATAAAGGGTAAATTTTGTTCTTCAATCTTTAAAACGGCCAGGTCTGTAGAGAGGTCTGTGCCAATGACTTTTGCCTGGGCCGTTTTGTGGTCATTAAAGGTTACGGTAACTACATCGGCACCGCTTACCACATGATTATTGGTTACAATATAGCCATCTGGAGAAATCACAACGCCCGAACCAGATCCCATTTGCTCTGGAGTGCGATATTGGCGCAAATAATGATCGCCAAACAAATCGGCAAAAGGGTCCCGCGCAAGTACCGTTTTTGAATTAATGGTTGTTTTGATGTGCACTACAGCTTTTACGCTCCCCTCAGCAGCATTTCTAAAATCAATAGGTGGGGCGCTCAATACTTGTTTGTCACTAGCATAATGAACATGGTTTACGGGAATCTGTTGTGGTTGATAAGTATCTAGTAAAAAGTTGTTTTTTGAAAAATGCTGTACAGCAAACAAAGTGCCAACTGAAGTAAGTGCAGCTGTAAGCACAACGGGGATGATGTTGTTTTTCATATAGCTTGTTCTTTATTTTGTTCCTTCAAAAATAAAAAACAAGTATTTTTAAAAAATGTTAAAAGCTATGCCCAATAGCCGTATTAACGGATTTTTTACAAAGAAAAAAAGTGTAGCCGTTGGGCTACACTTTTTAAAGAATCAGGGTCATTATATTTATTTATTGCCATTTAGGCCAGCGTTAATGAGGTAGGGTTCGATGCTCATTTCTTGGCCAATCATTTCTACAAATGCTTTGTTGAGGTCTACACTATTCCCTACAGAAAGAATATACTTTCGAAAACGATCACAGTTTTCTCTTGTCATTCCTCCATGCGCCTTCAGCCAATCGTTTACATTGTAATCGAGGGTTTTACTCCAAGTATAGGCGTAATATCCTGCACTGTAACCTCCTCCCCAAATATGTGCAAAATAGGGTGTGTGGTAGCGCGTAGGCACTTCTTTGACCAATAAGCCATATCTTTCTAAAGCTTCTTTTTCAAATTCAAGGGTGGGCTTGAAGTCGGTTTCTTTTTCGACCATATGCCAAGCCATATCTAGTGTTGCAGCAGCTAATAATTCTGTAACGGTATAGCCGGTATTGAAGGTCTCTGCTTTTTTGATTTTATTAATCAAGGTTTGGGGGATTACTTCTTTTGTTTTGTAATGAAGTGCATAATTTTTAAGCACAAGAGGATCTAGTGCTGCATGTTCATTAATTTGAGATGGGAATTCAACATAGTCGCGTGGTACATTGGTGCCCGAAAGGCTAACATAATTTTGATTGGCAAAAAGGCCATGAAGGGTATGCCCAAACTCATGAAACATTGTTGTTACATCATCAAAGCTGATCAAAGAGGGATTGCCATTTGCTGGTTTTGCAAAGTTGAATACGTTTACAATGACGGGTTTTTGCTTGAGGTAGTGCGATTGGTTGACAAAATTACTCATCCATGCTCCACCGTTTTTATTGTCGCGGGTATAAAAATCTAAGTAATAGATGGCCATACTTTTTCCATCCTGATCAAACACCTCGTAGGCCACCACATCTGGATGGTATAAGGGCAAGTCTTTACGCACCTTAAATGTAATGCCGTACATCTGTTTTGCAGCAAAAAACACCCCTTTTTCAAGTACTGTATTCACTTCAAAATAGGGCCTTACCTCACTTTCTTCTAGGTTGTATTTGGCTTTGCGAACCTGCTCGGCATAGAAGTCCCAATCCCAGGGCTCTACTGTAAATCCGCCTTTTTGCTCATTGATTAATTTTTGAATGACTGCTGCTTCGATTTTGGCTTGCTCAACTGCTGGTGTTGCAATTTTCGCTAACAAATTCATGGCTGCCTCAGGAGTCTGTGCCATTTGGTCCTGGATTTTCCATTCTGCAAAACTTTTTTTGCCGAGTAATTGTGCTTTTTGCAAACGAAGTTTGGCCAATTGTTCCAATAGTGCTCTGGTATCGCCTTCATCATTTTTTTCGGCACGTGTCCAAGAAGCTTTAAATACTTTTTCTCGCGATGCCCGGTTTTTCATTGTTTGCAGAACAGGCTGTTGGGTAGTATTAATGATACCTATGGCATATTTACCCGTTTTGCCCTCTTTGTTGGCCTTTTCTTGAGCGGCAGCGATCTCTTCTTTCGAAAGCCCTTCTAATTGGGCTTCGCTATCAAAATAAACCGTTGCATTTTTACGAGAAATCAATAATTTACTACTATACTGAGTGCTCAAGGTGGCCATTTCCTCGTTTATCTTTTTGACCTTTTCTTTGATGTCATCAGCAAGATTGGCCCCGGCTATTTCAAACTGCTGCAGGTAATATTCGGTAAGGCGTTTATCTTCCCCTTTAAGTTTGCTTTGGTCTATAGATTTTATCCTTTGGTAGATGGTACTATTCAGGTACAATTTGTCATTGTGTGCAGAAAAAATAGGGGCATATTCTTCCTCTATGGCTTGTAGGGTAGGATTGGTATTAGAGCCTGTTAGATTACTAAAAACGAGCATGGCTCTATTTAGGTCTTCGCCACTCGTCTCGATGGCTAACACAGTGTTTTCAAATGTCGGTTTGTTGTTATTCGTAGCTATTTTCTCTATTTCAGTATCATGCTTTTTCAGTGCATACTCAAATGCGGGTTTGAAATGCTCATCTTTGATAAGATGGAAAGCTGGGGCTTGGTACTGCAGGCTGCTTTTTTGTAATAAAGGATTGCTTACTTTATTCGATTGCTCTTGTGCAGTAGCCTGGCTAGCGAGTAAACTAAATGCCATTATCCTAAGGTTTTTGAATGAAAGGTGCTTCATGAAATGGAAATTTTGAAGGCTAAAATTAGGTTTATTTTTCGGCTTTGCTTTGTTGTTTGAGCTATAAATAGAATTCTATTCAAATTTGGTTTTTTGCTTATGACAAGCTTGCAATACCTTTGGCTCTTAAAATTGTACCCACACGATGAATTTCCAGCAATACCAGCAATACTTCCAAGATATACTACACCAAGCATCACCAAGTGCGCCCTACGATAATCCTGACTATTTTAATTATACCAAACTGAATTGGAGTCGTATGAATCGCTGGTTGAAAATGGGACAACTTAGCTCAGAAATTATCAGTGTTGTGGCGTCGATTAAAAATAAGCAAAATTGGATTGTCATCACCGAGCCTTGGTGTGGAGATGCGGCGCATATTGTGCCCTTTATAGACATGATTGCTCAGAAAAATGTCAACATAAATGTGCAATATGAATTACGAGATAGCGAACCCAATCGAATTGAACATTATTTGACCAATGGTAAGAGTAAATCTATTCCTAAGTTGATTATTCAAAACGAAATGGGTGAAGATCTTTCTGTATGGGGCCCTAGGCCGGTTGCTTGTCAAGTTTTTTTTGACGATTTAAAAGCCCAGAATGTAAACTTGGAAACCCTTAAAACAGAATTGCAGCATTGGTACAATAAGGATGATGGCCATGAAATAATGAAAGAGCTTTCTATCTTAATATCGGCAACAAACCAATAACTATTGCGTTTATACCTTCGGTTTTTTAGCTCCCTTATTTTATGCTTGCTGCTATCATATAACAGCAAGGCAGACTTGTTTATGTATGGTCTTAGCTTAAAGTTGGACTGTCCGCATAATACTTTTACTAAAGGAGATATTGTTCAATTTAACCTGACAATATCGAATACCACTGAAAAAGAACGGTCTATTTTATTGCCCGGTAGCCAAAACAAGGGTCCTAAGTTGATTCATTTTTCATTTTATTCTGTTAAGAATAATTTTTATACAGAAGTGTATCGCGAGTCGGCCCTCTTGGATATGAATACAGACAAAGTAGGCTCAAGCACTT
This sequence comes from Chitinophagaceae bacterium, assembly GCA_034680125.1. Taxonomy (GTDB): domain Bacteria; phylum Bacteroidota; class Bacteroidia; order Chitinophagales; family Chitinophagaceae; genus Rurimicrobium. Next base: position 48,112 of record JAXITL010000005.1, on the reverse strand, counting down.
TTAAAAGATTAGAGGCAAAAGGGAGTACAACTATTCCTCTTTTTTTAAACGATAGGGTTAATTATAAAAAGCATACCGAGGCCAATCATCCTCTGCCGCCATTGCCGCCCGGTCAATATGAAGTACTCGTTTGGTATTCACCTTGGGGAGATTCGCTCAGTAAATATGTGTACCATAAAGTATCTGATTTTAAAACCGAAAGAACTATCGATCCAGATAAAATCAATTTGCCAGAAAATGCGCTTAATAGCAATTATGTAAGGGTAAATATTGTTGAAAAAAATAGTGTTCAAAAGGTTTTTGCACCTACAATGTACTGTCCTAAAAACTGTACTTTTTGTGCTGCCATCGAAAAAAACAGTTGGGATAAAGTATCTAATATTATCGACAAACAAAGTTATTACCACAAAACAAAGCATACGCGAACAGACTCTACTTGGAGGCAACAACATCGCAATGTGGCTTGGCTTTCAGAGGGGCCAGATGGGGTTCAGGACGTATTGCCTACTTATTATACCCGTAGTATCATTTTTAAAAACAGCCTTGGATATCATTACTACAATATTACTTGGCAAATGGGTATTATTTATCGCAATCGCAGTAGAATAAAGCAGCTTGGTCGATTGATGAAAATCAAATTACCGCTTAAGTCAGAAGAGTTGAATTATTTCCGATTGGTTTCTTTTTATCATTACTAATATGATTGCCTTGTTTTTTAATTACTTTTGAGCTTCTTAATTTTTCTTGAAAATAGATATGAAAACAGGTATTATAGGCAGCGGCGCTATGGGAAGTGGCATTGCACAGGTCTTGGCAAGTGCAGGTCATCAAGTAGTCATTTTTGACACGAACCCTACGGCATTAAATAAGGCTCAATCTTCATTAAAAAGCAGTTTTGATAAGCTTGTTGAAAAAGGGAAATTGACTACAGACAAGGCTCAAGAATGCCTTGCTAATATACAATTTATCGAAAATTTAGCTGGGCTCAAGAATACGCATCTTATTATTGAAGCCATTGTTGAAGATCTGGCTGTTAAACAAGAGTTGTTTAGAAATATTGAAGCAGTAGTTTCAGAAGATTGCATCCTAGCAACAAATACATCTTCACTTTCCATTGCATCTATTGCTGCTTCATGTGCTCATCCCGAACGTGTATTGGGCATTCATTTTTTCAATCCCGCGCCCATAATGGCATTGGTTGAAATTATACCGGCAGTGCAAACACGCGTGGGTCTGGCCGAAGAAGTAAAAGCTTGGGTGAGTAGTTGGGGTAAATTACCTGTTATAACGAAGGACACTCCTGGTTTTATTGTTAATCGTGTAGCCCGTCCTTTTTACAGTGAAGCCATTCGTATTTATGAAGAAGGTATGGCCGACTGTGCTACGATAGACGCTGCTATGATCAATGTCCCCGGATTCAAAATGGGGCCTTTTACATTAATGGATTTTATTGGCCATGATGTGAATTACCGCGTCACCGAATCTGTTTTTAACTCTTTTTTTTATGATCCTCGTTTCAAACCTTCTCTCAGCCAAAAGCGCTTATTTGAGGCTGGCTATTTCGGTAAAAAAACGGGTCGTGGTTTTTATGATTATGCCGCCGGTGCAGAACAAATCAAGCCGGTCGAAGACAGTGTTTTGCAGCAAAAAATAGTGAATCGAATATTGGCAATGCTCATCAATGAGGCCGCTGATGCGCTTTTTCTCAACATTGCCACACGCGAAGATCTAGAAATTGCGATGACCAAAGGTGTGAATTACCCCAAAGGATTAATGGCTTGGGGAGATGAAATTGGATGGGCAAACATTTTGCAACAATTAGATGATTTGTATCATTATTATCATGAGGATCGCTACCGGGCCAGCCCTTGGATTCGCAATAAAGTAGCACAGCAATAATAATTCATTTATAAATAGAACATTAAAAATTAGTAGAATGAATAACGCATTTATTATAGATGGTATTCGTACCCCAATAGGCAGCCTCAAAGGTTCATTATCCGCTATTCGCACAGACGATTTGGCGGCAATGGTTATTAAAGAATTGATGCAGCGTAACCCAAATGTCGATCCTAATTTAATCGGTGATGTAATCATGGGTTGTGCCAACCAAGCGGGCGAAGACAACAGAAATGTTGCACGTATGGCATTATTGCTGGCAGGATTGCCTCATTCCGTACCGGGCGAAACCCTTAATCGTTTGTGTGCATCAGGTTTATCTGCTGCTATTTCTGCCGCAAGGGCTATACAAGTTGGTGATGCCGATTTTATGATTGCTGCTGGTGTTGAACATATGACGCGTGGGCCATTGGTTATGTCCAAGTCTGCGAGCCCTTTTGGAGGTGATTCCCAGCTTTTCGACTCCACCTTTGGATGGCGTTTCATTAACCCTAAAATGAAAGAAATGTATGGTGTAGATTCCATGGGGGAAACGGCCGAAAACCTTGCCGATAGGGACGCTATCTCTCGGGCCGATCAAGATTTATTTTCATTTCATTCCCAACAAAAAGCAGCTGCGGCGCAGCAAAGTGGTCGTTTGGCTAAAGAAATAATGACAGTTGCAATACCGCAAAAAAAGGGTGATCCCAAAATGTTTAGCCAAGATGAATTTGTGAAACCCCATACAACCCTTGAGGGCTTGTCCGCTTTGCGACCATCTTTTAGAAAAGACGGAACGGTAACTGCAGGTAATGCTTCTGGCCTAAATGATGGCGCAGCAGCACTCTTGCTGGCATCTGAAAAGGCTGTTACAGAACACAATCTTATACCTCGCGCACGCATCGTAAGCTCGGGTGTGGCAGGGGTAGAGCCTCGCATTATGGGTATTGGTCCCGTTCCGGCTTCGATGATGGCATTAAAGAAAGCAGGTCTTAGCTTAAACGATATCGATATTATAGAGCTCAACGAAGCTTTTGCTGCGCAGAGTTTAGCGGTCATTCGTGGCTTTGGCCTTGCCGATAACGACCCTCGCATCAATGTAAATGGCGGTGCTATTGCATTGGGTCATCCTCTAGGTATGAGTGGTGCACGTATCCTGAACTCGGCTGCCATTGAATTGCAAGAACGCAACAAACGCTACGCATTAGTAACGATGTGTATTGGTGTTGGGCAGGGTTATGCGGTGGTGATTGAAAAGGCATAGTGCTTTTTTGGGGAGCTCACAGCTGCCCAAGTCTTTGTAATAATTAAATGGTCCTGCAATGTATGATTGCAGGACCATTTAATCTTTTGGGGCAATATTTTATAAGTACTTATGCTCTTTCAAAAAGCCATTTACATAGATGTCGATTCCTTCCTCTAGACTGTTGAATGTTTTGTTGAAACCTGCATCAAGAAGCTTATGCATGTCGGCTTCTGTAAAATATTGATACTTGTCGCGAATGTCTTCGGGTGTATCGCGAAAATTTATATGTTCAGGCAAATCAAGGCTTTTAAAAATAGATTTTACCAAATCAAGAAATGTGCGAGCCTGTCCTGTTCCTGCATTGTACAAGCCATTTTCGGGCTTGTTGTTCATCAACCAGGTAACGATATGGATGATGTCTTGCACGTAAATAAAATCGCGCAGTTGTTCTCCATCTTTGTAATTGGGGTTGTGCGAACGGAAAAGGGTAACCGCTCCCGTTTCTTTAATTTGATTGTAGGCATGAAATATTACAGAAGCCATACGCCCTTTGTGGTATTCATTGGGCCCGTACACATTAAAAAATTTGACTCCAGCCCAAGAGGGAGGTGCTTTCTTTTGTTGTAATGCCCAAATGTCAAATTCATTTTTAGATACGCCATAAGGATTGAGGGGCATTAATTTTTCGCACAGCGTATTATCGTCTTTGTAGCCAAATTCACCATTACCATAAGTAGCAGCTGATGAGGCATAAACAAGTTGTATCCCTTGCTCGGCGCACACTTCCCAAAGGTCTTTGCTATAATCAAGGTTCCATTTTTTATGGACTTCATAATCCATTTCGGTAGTATCTGTACGAGCTCCTAGATGGAAAATATGCTGAACTTTATTGGGGTGTGTTTTTAGCCATTCTATAAATTGTTCACGATGTACTTTGGCTTCGAAGATCTTATGTGCTAGATTTTCTGATTTATGTTCGTCGGCAAAATCGTCTACTAGAATTAAATGTTCGAATCCATCTTTATTGAGCTGCCCTACAAGCGCACTGGCAATAAAGCCTGCAGCGCCTGTGATGACAATTGTTTCGTCCTGTTTCATCATGTACATCTAGTTTTTTTTAGAAAAAGAAAGCAATGCTGTTGAGGCATTGCTTTGGGTTTTTATATTTGAATAGAAACATTAGTGAGCTGCTGGTGTAGCTTCTTTATGCTCTGCTTCAGGATGCGCATTATCGTGCGCTTCAGTTTCGTTTTTCATTTCTTCATGTTTTGCAGCTTCATGCCCAGCAGCTGCATCGTGGCTTGTTGCTTCGCTATGTTGTGCGCCATGGCCGCCATGGCCAGCTTCGTCGTGGCTCATTGATTGTACAAAACTTATGCTAGCCAAAAAAAGACCTGCAAGTATTATTACAAAATAAAAAGCTGATTTAAACTCAACAGTTGGTTTGTCGTTGTGTGTTTCGTGATGATGATTGTGATTATCGTGTGACATTGGTAGAATTATTTTTTTGAAGATATTGAAGATGCGAAGATAAATCTTTGTTTTTAAAAAGCTAAGTGCTTTGTGTTTATTTTTTTGGTGCAGGCGGCTCCATTACATGCCCACATTTCTTACAGGTTCTTTTTTCTTCATCCGAATAAAATGCATTCATAACGGGGGGTAATTGCGATACGATATCTGTGACGCCCAAATAATGTTCGTGTAGTTTCTCACTACAATTTTCGCAAAGCCATAAGAAAGCGTCCTGTTTGGCGCCACCACGCACTTTTTCGATAACTAAACCCACTGTGTTGGGCCCACGCTGCGGTGAATGGGGTATGCCGCCCGGTAACAAAAACATTTCTCCTTCATTTATGGTAACGTCTTTTATTTCCCCTTCATCAAAGATGCGCACTACAATGTCCCCTTCTATTTGAAAAAAAAGTTCTTCTGTTTCGTTATAGTGGAAATCTTTACGATTATTGGGTCCGCCTACAATCATAATGATGAAATCTTTTGTATGGTGGTACACCGCAGCATTGCCTACTGGTGGTTTCAAAAGGTGTCGATTTTCGTCGATCCATTTGTTAAGGTTGAGTGGTGGAATAACAGCCATTTTGGAGGAGTAATTTTAATGTTGAAAACTTGAATGATCTTTCAAAAGTACTGCGAAATATTTATTTGTTCTAATTATTTAAGCTGGGCAAACCAGTTTGCAAATGCATCAAATGGTCGGGCTAAATAGGCTTTATCTCCTATAATAATAATGGGCCTTTCTATGATGCTGGGATTTTGGCTCATCGCACTTATCCACTCTTGATCACTCAAGTTTTTACCAGCAAAACGTTCTTGAAATACCTTGTCTTTTTTCCTTAAAATATAACTTGGTTCTTGCCCCATCATATGGAGCACATCTGTTATTTCCGCAATACTGGGTGGGTTTTTAAGGTATTCCCGAATCTGTAGACTTTTGGAATGGCCCTGTAAAAGTTCCATTGCTTTACGACTGGTACTGCATGTTTTATTGTGCCAGATAATGATCTCTTTCATAGCTTATACTTCACTTACTCAAAAAGTAAAATTAGGAGAATTCTACAAAAGTGGTTTAGCTATTTTAAATAGTACATTTGTTCACTTTTATGGAAAACCAAACGCAACATTTTAGTGCTTATCAAAAAATAATTATTGGCCTGATTGCTCTTACTCAGTTTACTGTTGTACTTGATTTCATGATTATGTCCCCTTTGGGAGATATGCTTATGAAATCTATGGATATGAATACGGCACAGTTTGGGCTTGTTGTATCTAGTTATGCTTTTAGTGCGGGTATATCGGGTATTCTCACCGCAGGCTTTGCGGATCGTTTCGACCGAAAAAAACTACTGCTGTTCTTTTATATGGGCTTTATTATGGGTACACTTTTTTGTGGATTGGCTCATAGCTATCCCTTATTGATTATTGCGCGTATAATTACTGGTTTGTTCGGAGGGGTAATAAGTTCAATTTCTATGGCCATTATTGCTGATTTATTTGTTTTACAGCAGCGGGGCAGGGTAATGGGTTTTGTACAAATGGGCTTTGGGGCAAGCCAAATTTTAGGTATTCCTATCAGTTTGTTTTTAGCCAATATTTGGGGTTGGCAGGCTCCGTTTTTAATGATTGTAGGCCTAGCGCTGATCATTGGGCTCATTATTTTTATGCAAATGAAACCTGTAGTACAGCATTTGGTGACGCCTAATGAAGAACGGAAAAATGCCTTTCTTCATCTGTGGCATGTCTTGCGTCAACGCCGCTATAGAGTAGGTTTTTTAGGCACAGCTTTGTTGTCTTTGGGTGGATTTATGATGATGCCTTTTGGCAGTGCTTATGCTATTAATAATTTAGGGGTACGACAAGAACAATTGCCTATAATGTTCATGGTTTCTGGGGCTTTTTCTCTGGTGATGATGCCTATTATTGGTAAGTTAGCAGATAGGGTTAGTAAGTTAAAGGTTTTTGCTTTTGCGACTACTTGGATGGTAATCGCGGTAATTGCTTATACCAATCTTAGCGTCAGTGCTTTTTTTATTGTAGTGGGCATACATACATTGATGATGATGGGCGTGATGGCGCGAATGGTTCCTGCAATGGCACTTACATCGGCATTGCCCGACATGCAGGATCGTGGGGCATTTATGAGTATCAATTCCTCCTTACAACAGATATCGGGTGGGGTAGCCGCAGCCATTGGCGGTATGATTGTGCAACAAGAATCGGCGCACAGTCCTTTGCAAAACTTCGATAAAGTGGGCTATTTTATTTTAGTGATTTGTGCTATTAGCATTTTTATGTACAGCCGAGTTCAGCGCTCCTTATCTTAATTTCTTTTTTAGTTTCTATGATTATTTACAGTCAATTTGTTTGGCCTGTAGAGCGCTTGATATCGCTGTAATCTCTTGTTATGTTTAGATAAAGGCTAAGTTTATATGGGTAAAAAAATAGTCCAAGCTATTGGGCTTGGACTATTCATTATCTGTTTCTTTGTAATAATTACATTCTTGTTTTGAGCTGTGCAATATTATCCAAGCGTTTTTGCGCCATGATCATAGCTGCTGCTTGGGTATGCGTATTTTCCTTTTCTGCAAGGGCGTAAATGTCTAGAGTTCGGTCGTATATTTTTTCAACAGCACTATTTACTTTACCCAAATTGTATCCGTCTAACTCAGCGGCCACGTTGATGACACCTCCTGCATTGATTAAAAAGTCTGGACCATAAAGAATGCCTTTTTCTACCAACATTGGTCCATGTACATTTTCATCGGCCAATTGATTGTTGGCAGCTCCAGCAATGATAGCACATTTTAAGCGTTTTATGCTGTCGTCATTTAGTGTAGCGCCTAGTGCACAAGGGGCATAAATATCCATATCTAAATCAAAGATTCCCGCGTTGTCTACCACTTCAATATTTCGGTATTTTTCAACGGCTGATTTGATTTTTGCAGGGTCAATATCACTCACCATCACTTTTGCTCCTTCGGCTACTAAATGGCCAATTAAGTATTGACCTACATGACCAGCACCTTGTATCAATACTTTTTTGCCTACAAGGCTATCATTTCCATATGCTTTTTTAGCAGAGGCTTTCATACCCATGTAAACACCTGTAGCGGTAAAGGGTGATGGATCTCCGCTACCACCAGCATATTCTGGTACACCTGTGACAAATTTTGTTTCTAAAGAAACAAATTCCATGTCCGAAGTGTTGGTATTTACATCTTCGGCAGTGATATATTTACCATTAAGGCTATTTACAAAACGACCATATCTGCGCCAAAGTAATTCTGATTTCATTGAAGGGTCTGCAATAATTACCGCTTTACCTCCGCCAATATTAAGTCCGCTAATTGCATTTTTATAAGTCATGCCGCGGCTTAGGCGCAAGGCATCAATAATGGCATCTTCATCGCTGTTGTAGTTCCATACACGTGTTCCACCAAGTGCCGGACCTAATGTTGTATTATGAATTGCAATAATTGCATTAAGGCCAGAGTTGGGGTCATGACAGAAGACAACTTGCTCGTGTCCCATCTGTTTTACTTTTTCGAAAAGAGATTGCATGTTTGGATAATTGCTTGGTTTTTTTAAAAATTTTGCGGTGAAATTAAATGAAATGTTGCAAAAAAATGTACACTATTTAATCGTGTAATTTTTGGGGATTGAAAAGGGATAAGTCAATTCGGAATTGATGGTAATATTGGAGTAATTCATATCTACAAGCATGGTGCTCGTATCCGTTACAATACTTAGCTTTCGGTCTGTTGCTATGTTTAGGTTATTGACTAATCCGAAATTGCTCAACAAATGCGTGAGCGATTGGTTGCCGCTTCCTTGCATGAGTAATTGATTGCTGTATAAGGAACTATCGCTGCGCTTGTATTGGACTTGTTCGATGTAGTTTTTTTCAACAAAACGGATAATCCAATTTTCAGAATCTTGTGTTGCACTAATAGCCTCTTGGTTCCTCAATATTGGATTGCCTATTAATAAATTTTGTAAAGAATAAAAGTTGATTCCTTCGGGCAATATTTTATGGGCTAGGCTTATTGGGCCTTCGTAGGCCTCTTTTTCGGTATATAATACTGCCTTAAAACTATCTGGGGTTATGATGGCTCGAGCTACTTGAACTATGCCCGCTACTGTTACGGATACCCATATAATACTGTCTTTGTGCATACGGATATTGGCTACAAAATCAAGGGATTTATCGCCACCTTCATAATGCATTTTAGCCTTAGCACTCATGGTGGTAAATTCTATTTTTCGCTGCCAAATAGGAGCACTTTGGGTTAAAAGTGCTTGTGCCATTAGTTGCGCGCTGTCTTGCTCTACTTTGTTTTTAATTAGCGAATCCACATTGTTAAGGTCAGTTTTTATAGACAGGCTGATAGAATCGGCCATTTGTTTTGTTTTCAATGCCGCAGCTTTTTCTTTTTTACTTGTTTTTCTTTTGAGGTACTTACAAGAAGTTACACTAAATGAAAGCAACAAGATGGCCATAAGGCTCCAACCCAGTTTATTCATCAATTTGTTTGGTCTTTATTTTTTTGATTATTTGCTCGTTTTTGGGGTCTTTGCTTAAGGCTATTTTCCAGTTTTCAAGCGCTTTTGATTCGTTTTTCAATTTAAAATAAACATCGCCAAGATGCTCATAGAGTGTGGCATCAGCATTTTGACCATTTTTCAAAATAGCCAATTCTATCAACTCTTTAGCTTTTTCAAATTTGCCTTGTTGGTAAAATATCCAACCATAAGTGTCTAAAAAACTCGCTTCTCCTGGGCGAATCTCTAAAGATTTGGCAGAAATTTTTTCAGCATCTTCTAAACGAACTTTCCGTACGGAAAGGTAATAAGCATAATTGTTCAACACGGTAGCATTGTCGGGTGTTAGTTTTAATGCTTCATCAAAATTTTTATCTGCTTTTGTATAATCTTTTAAAGAGTTATATGCATCTCCTAAAGAGGCAAACATTTCGGCCAAAAGAGCTTTATTCTCGGTTGGTTGATAATCAATCGCCGTTTCAATGGATTTGATACCTTGCTTAAAGTTGTTTTTATTGATGTGCCCTATTCCGTTAAGATAATAAACTAAGGCAGAGGAGGGAAACAAACTAAGCGCTTCTTCGCTATAAAAAATCAGGGAATCAGCATTTGCTTTATCACTAAGTGCAAATAAGAGTTGTTGCCAAACGTTGAGATTATTATTATCTAATTTCAAGGATTTTTTATACGCTTCTGCCGCTTCTTTTGGATGGTCTTGTGTTGATAATAAATCTCCATACAAAGCCAGTAATACGGCATTTTCAGGCTTTTTTGTCAATAGTTTTTCGGTAAGCTTGGTGGCATTCATTCTCGCTGCTGAATCACTGCCCATATCTTGCAAGTAAGAAACTAAAAGAGTTATTTGGGTTTGGGCATCGATTGTTGGATTGCTAATGGATTTATTGATATAGCTTGTATACTGTACAGTGTCTTTTTTTTGTTTGTATAAGCTAGCTAAGCCTAGGCCTATAGAGAGGTCGTCGGGAAATTTTTGTTCCGCTTTTTCTAAAATTTCTTTCGCTTTGCTTTCGTTATTATTATTCAAATACATTTCGGCAAGCAATGCGTAATAATGACCTTCCTTAGGGTTGGCGTCGATTAATCTCTGTAGTGTTTTAGCCGCTTTATCAATGTTGTTTTGTTTGAGGTAAATTTGGTGGATTTGCATCAATAAATCTTCTTGAGGCCCTTTGCGTTTTATTGACTTTTCAAGGTCAATTAAGGCCCTTTCGTAATTATTGGTTTTTAAAAAAAGAAAAATTGATTTGGACAAATACTCTTCACTTGGGCTATACTTGTCGGCCATCTTCGAAAAAATTTCGGCTGCTTCAGCATTTTTTTGAGTGTTAGCTAAGATATTGGCATACAATTCTTGATACCATTTATTGCTCGTATCTAAGCTTATGGCTTTACTTATATTCTGAATTGCTTTTACAGGATTATTTTCTTTTACATGAATGCGGGCCAATTCATAATAGGCTGCAGCTTCATTTGGTCTAGTTTCTATAAATCTCGTAAAAAGTCCTTCCGCCTCTTTGCTGTTTCCCAATAGGTTTTCCTTGACAGCATCAGCAAAAAGCCTAATAGCTGTCGCGTTTTCATTGGTACTGGTATCTGGTGGTTTGATTTCGGCAACTTGACCATAACCAATACTACAGCAAAGCAATAATCCAATAAAACTTACATAAAATGGAAATCCTTTATTACTCATCATAGGGTTGTCGAAAAGTCTCCCAAACTTAGTTCATTGGGTTTGTTGTTGTAGGTTACATTTTTGCCCAACATGCTTTTATCAATGCAGGCATGAGTAACAACACTATCGCTTTGGATAATACTGTTTGAGATTACGGAATTGCTGATGTTTACGCCCGATTCAAGTGACGCATAGGGGCCAACTACAGAATTGGTGATGCGTACATTTTTGCCGATAAAACAGGGTTCAATAATAGTGCTGTTGCTTATTACTGCTGATGCATCAATGAGCGTTTCTTTATTTTTTTTCAATTCTAAAATGCGTTCATTGGTATAAAGGGTTGCGTCTTTATTGCCGCAATCAAGCCATTCTGAAACTTGATCGGTATAAAATTTTACACCATTTTGTAACATATGTTCCATGGCATCGGTAATTTGGTACTCGCCTTTCATCATGATGTTCTGATCGATGAGGCGTTGTAATTCGCCACGCAAGGCAGCACCATCTCGGAAATAGTAAACACCAATAATGGCAAGGTCTGAAACAAATTCTGTTGGTTTTTCTACAAAGGCCTCTATTTCTTTGTTATCCTTTAATTTGACTACTCCAAAAGCAGAGGGGTCTTCAACTTTTTGTGTCCATATTATCGCATCCTTTTGGGTGTCTATACTAAAGGTTGCATCAAATAATGTGTCGGCAAAAGCAATAAAAACATTGCCCACTAAGGAATCTGCAGCGCAAAGGATGGCGTGTGCAGTGCCTAATGGGGTTTCTTGGTAACAAATTTTACCTTTTGCACCCAAGCTTTCGGCTGTTTTTAATAATTGTGCTTCAACGGCTTCGCCAAAATTTGGCGCAATGATAAATGCTATTTCGCCTACTGGTTCATTACAAGTCGCTACAATGTCTTCAACCAGTCTTTGCACAATTGCTTTGCCTGCTACGGGTATTAAAGGCTTTGCGGTTGTCAGTGTATGTGGGCGCATACGCTTGCCCATGCCGGCCATTGGTATAATGATGTTCATGCTACAGTATTCTTATTTTAAATAAGTAATGTTCTAATAAAAGGTGTGCAAATGTAATTCGGCAAATTGATAAATAGCTGATTTGGATGCCGGGCAGAAATAAAAATCATATAAGGCGATATAAATGCCTTTCAAATGTTACTTTTGCGCCACAATTTTTATTAGTATACCTTAATTATGAATATAGCAATTATTGGTACAGGTTATGTTGGTTTGGTAAGCGGTACCTGTTTTGCCGAAACAGGTAATCATGTAGTCTGTATTGACATAAATGAAGACAAAATCAACCAACTTCGTCGTGGTGAAACACCTATTTACGAGCCAGGATTAGATGTCTTGTTGGAGCGAAATATCAAAGAAAAAAGAATCACTTTCACCACCTCATTGGCTGAGGGTATTCAAGATGCGCAAATCATTTTCTTGGCTTTGCCCACACCGCCAGGTAAGGATGGGGCAGCAGATTTGCAGTATGTATTGGGTGTGGCCAAAGATTTAAGCAAAATTATCAGCAGCTACAAAGTAATTGTCAATAAGAGTACGGTGCCTGTGGGTACAGCAGAAAAGACCACAGCAGTAATGTTGGAGCATCTGGATCCGTCTTTATTTGATGTGGTCAGCAATCCAGAGTTTTTGCGCGAGGGTGTTGCCGTTGAAGATTTTTTAAAGCCAGATCGTGTGGTAATTGGTACCACCTCAGAAAAGGCCAAAAAGCTAATGGATGAATTGTACCAACCATTTGTTCGCCAAGGAAATCCTATTTATTACATGGATGAGCGCAGCTCGGAAATGACGAAATATGCAGCCAATTCTTACTTGGCTATGCGTATTTCTTTTATGAATGAAATGGCCAATTTGTGCGAACGTGCCGGTGCAAATGTTGATTGGGTTCGGATGGGTATGGGTAGTGATGGCCGCATTGGTAAGCGCTTTTTGTTTCCAGGTGTGGGCTATGGTGGTAGTTGTTTCCCAAAAGATGTGCAAGCCTTGGCTCGTACAGCCGACGAACATGAGTATGATTTTCAGATTGTGAAATCGGTAATGGAAGTTAATGATCGTCAAAAGTTGATCTTGGGCAACAAGATATTGAAGCATTACCAAGGTGATATTAAGGGAAAAACCTTTGCTATTTGGGGTTTGGCTTTTAAGCCCGAAACGGATGATATTCGCGAAGCACCAGCATTGTATTTAATCGAAACTTTATTGGCCAATGGGGCAATCGTCAAAGCTTTTGATCCAGAAGCAATGCCCAATGTAAAGGCCCTTTTTGGAGACAAGGTTCAATTTGTACAAAATCAATATGATGCTATTACTGATGCCGATGCATTGGTCATTGTCACAGAATGGAGCGAGTTCCGAAATCCAGATTTTAATAAAATAAAATCAACACTCAAATCGCCAATTATTTTTGATGGGCGTAACGTTTATGCACTCGAAAAAATGAAAGAATTGGGCTTTCATTATCAAAGCATGGGCCGCGGAACAATCGCTTAAATTAATTGTGTCCGATTTTCAATAAACAGTCACTTAAAAACAATTATGTCTCAGAAAAGAATTTTAGTAACAGGAGCAGCGGGCTTTTTAGGTTCACATCTATGTGATCGTTTTATAGCTGAAGGATACGAAGTGGTAGGCATGGATAATTTGCTCACGGGCAATATGCGCAATATTGAGCATTTATTTCCCAACCCCGCATTTACTTTTTACCATCACGATGTGACAAAATTTGTACACGTACCCGGTTCTATCGATTATATCCTACATTTTGCCTCACCAGCTAGTCCTATCGATTACTTAAAAATGCCCATTCAAACCCTTAAAGTGGGTGCTTTAGGTACTCATAACTTGTTAGGTTTGGCCAAAGCAAAAGGTGCTCGTATACTAGTGGCTTCTACATCAGAGGTCTATGGAGATCCTTTGGTGCATCCACAAATTGAAGAATATTGGGGTAATGTTAATCCTATTGGCCCTCGTGGGGTGTATGACGAAGCCAAGCGCTTTATGGAAAGTATTACCATGGCTTATCATAATTTCCATGGCGTTGAAACGCGCATTATTCGCATCTTTAATACTTATGGTCCGCGTATGCGTCTAGATGATGGCCGTGCACTTCCTACTTTTATGAATCAAGCTTTACAAGGTAAAGACATAACGGTATATGGTGATGGTTCACAAACCCGTTCTTTCTGTTATGTGAGCGATTTGGTGGATGGTATTTTTAGGTTGTTACATTCTGATTATCATTTGCCCGTTAATATCGGAAACCCTGAAGAGATTAGCTTGAAAGATTTTGCTGAGGAAGTATTAAAGTTAACCGGCGCACAGGTAAAAATTGTGTATGAGCCCTTGCCTCAAGACGATCCTAAACAACGCAAACCTAACATTACAAAAGCGCAAAGCCTTTTGGGATGGGAGCCTAAAATTGGTCGCGAAGAAGGTTTAAAAGCAACTTGGGATTATTTTAAAAAAGTATTCTAATGCTATATAAATAGGGTAACATTACCCCAAAAAATGCGCTACGAATCATTTGTAGCGCATTTTTTTTGTTTAAAGGATCTTTGATTAATGTGTGAATAGTATAAAAAACGTTGAAAATTATGTAATGATGGGCCGTGTATTTAATAGTACTTTTGAGTAGATATGCCCTAAAGTAAATAACAGTATTTAGTGATTTTCTTAGAATTCAATATAATGTTATGAGGTTATACATAAAATACATGGTGAGCATTCGGTGCAAGTTGTTTGTCAAGTCAGAATTGGATAAACTAGGCTTACACCATTGCAATGTAGATTTAGGCGTTGTCGATACTTCCGATTTGATGACCGAAGAACAAAAAGTGTCTTTTCGCTATGCTCTTCTCTGTTCTGGACTAGAGTTAATGGAAGATAAAAAGGCAGTTTTAATCGAGCGCATCAAAAATGTAATTGTTGAAATGGTTCATTATGCCGATGAATTTCCCAAACTGAAAAATTCCGAATACATTGCTTCTCACCTTCAACATGACTATACCTATTTGGCCAATCTTTTTTCCGAGGCAACGGGTATTACCATTGAGCAATTTATTATCCAGCACAAGATAGAGCGTGTCAAAGAATTAATCATTTACGATGAGTTGAACCTTACGGAAATATCCTATTTGCTTAATTATAGCAGTGTGGCGCATTTGTCTACCCAGTTTAAAAAAGTAACAGGTTTAACCCCCACTTTCTTTAAAAATTTGAAAGTTAAAAGGCGCCAAATGCTCGAAAATATGTAAATGTTGTAATCTTTATTCATGATATTGTAACAATGTACAAACTATAGTGGAGCACCTTTGTGTTGCAATAATTTTGTTGCAAAAAATAAAGGACAGCGTTATGAACACTACAGAAATGGCCGGAAATTGGAATGAACAAAAAGGTAAACTCAAACAAAAGTTTGCTACACTTACAGACGATGATTTATTGTTTGCTGAAGGTAAAAAAGATGAAATGATGGGTCGTATCCAAAAAAAGTTGGGTAAAACAAAAGAAGAATTGCATCAAATTATTGCTGCACTATAGCCTTCTTTTTGTTGTCTTAGGCCAAACTCATTTTATAAAACTTATTATTAAAAACAAACAGGATGAAAAAATCAATAGTGACCATTGCCATTGCAGCCATTGCCCTAACCAGTGCATCAATCGGCTGTGCAAATAATGCAGAAAAATTAGTTGATGCGAAGGAAGAAATTGTTGATGCGAAAGAAGAAGTTGTAGAAGCCAAAGACGAGCTTGCAACCGCACAAGAAAATGCTGCAGTAAGTGCTGCTAAAGCGGCTACAGTTGAAGAATGGAAGTTGTTTAAAATTGAATCTGAAACAAAAATTCAAAATAATGAAGCAGCCATAGCTCGATTAAAAATGAGCCTTAAGAAACCTGGTGTTGTGCTAGATGCCTCCTACAAAGAGCGCATCGAGACCTTGGAAAAAAGTAACCAAGACATTAAGGCTAAAGTGAATGATTATGAAACGAGCCAAAGTGATTGGGCCAGCTTCAAAAGAGCCTATGATGCTGATATGGAAGTCATCTCTAAAGCAATAATAGACATGGGTGCCAATAACCGAAAATAGGTTTGATACCCTTATTCAAAATGGCGGGCAAAAGCTCGCCATTTTTTTATTTCCTTAAATGTTATAAACAATGGAAAACCCTAAAGAAATTGAAAAAGCAAAGGCGCATATTACTGTTGAAATCATCGAGTACTTAGCCAATGCGGTGGTTAAGAAAACGATTCTCAATAAATCTACGGGTAATATTAGTGTGATGTCATTTGATAGTGGAGAGGGGCTTAGCGAAAAGTCAACTGCCTTTGACACCTTTGTACAAATCATTGATGGGCAAGCAGAGATTGTTATAGCAGGTGTATCCCATGTTCTGCAAACAGGGGAATCTATTGTTATCCCGGCTCATACATCGAATTATGTAGAGCCCAATGGCCGTTTCAAAATGATTCAAAGTATTATTAAAAGTGGTTACGAATAATGTATCAATCCAACCTGTGGGCCAATGAAATCATTGAGGTGTCAAGCGAAATTTCTGATGACTTTTTTGCTGCCTATTTATTGCTATCCGAAACACCCCTTTACAAACAAGATAGCGATACTAAGGTCAGCAATGACGAGTACGAAGATTATTTAGAAAGCATCAGTTTGCAATTGTTAGAATTGAGACATAAATAATAAGCTATCCTCTATGTGAGAATCTTGTAAAAATACCTTTGAATCCTGTAATGCTTTGCTGGGTAATAGTTTCCACCTTTGTGTTGTAGAAATAATTCTGCAGGTAAACAATAAATTCGATTATGGAACAGCAACAAACCAATGCAACAATTACTGGTAATTGGGAAGATCAAAAGGCCAAACTCAAGCAAAAATATGCACAAATAACGGATAGCGATTTAAACTTTCAACCGGGAAAAAAGGACGAGATGCTTGAAAAAATGCACATAAAATTGGGTAAAACAAAGGAACAATTATATAGCATTATCAACGCTTTGTGACTAATCAAATTTTTTAAAAAGGAATAGGCTTGGCATTATAAATGATCAATGTCTTTTGTTCCATAAAATACGCACCCTAATTTTTGGGGAGTGAAAAACTAAATATCTATGAAAAAAATAGCATTTATAACCGCTGTTGCAGCGCTTTTGCTCATGTCACAAACAAGGGCAAGTGCTCAAGAAAATAATGATGCACAAGGCACCAGAACCATTCGCTTAGGCTTAAAAGGTGGTGTCAATATTTCTAATTTGTATGCCAATAATGTTTCCAAGCAAAGATCATTGCTCGGTTTCAATGCCGGATTATTTGCCAAATTGCCCATTTCTAAATTAATAGCTATTCAGCCAGAATTGTATTTTATCACAAAAGGGGCAGAGCTAACATACAATAACCTATTTGTACAAGGAGCTGCAAAGTTCAGGTTTAATTACCTCGAATTACCCATTTTGGTAGTCATTAATGTAAATGAGAATTTCAATATTCATGCCGGTCCATATGCAGCATTTATGCTCAGTGGCGATGTAAAAAACCAAAATTCAACTAGTCTTTTTGATTTTGAAAAGAACATCAATACTGATGATTATAACCGATTTGATGTAGGTCTTGCAGCTGGCGCGGGTATTGATATCGGAGCCATTGGCTTAGGTGCGCGATATGCCTATGGTGTACAGAAAGTGGGTAAAGAAAGTACTTTTTTAGGTACGACTAGGTATTCTTTTCCAGATGCACATAACGGTGTCTTTACCTTTTACATCACACTTTCACTTAATTAAAAACAACTTGCAATTATGAATAATCTTCTCTATTCAGTGGCCGTCATTTTGGTTATCCTGTGGGCGGTAGGATATTTTGGCTACCAAACAGGTGGCATCATTCACCTGTTATTGGTAATCGCTGTAGTGGCAGTATTGTTGCGCATTATTAGCGGCAATAAAATTATTAAATAATTGATCTGAAAGGATTTTAAGAAAAAAGGAACGCAGCGTCATTTGATTCTGCGTTCCTTTTGATAGAGATAAGGCTAGTTTAATTCGTCTGTCTTAGCGATGACATTTAAAGTAATCAAATGGCTCTTTACAGTCGAGGCAGCGATTTAATGCTTTGCAAGATGTAGATCCAAACTGGCTCACTAGTTCGGTGTTCATTGAGTCGCATTGCGGACATTGAATCTTGTGGTCTTCTCCAAAAAGTTCGTCCACTATTTTATTACTCAATGGCGGTGCTATTCCATATTCTTTGAGTTTTCTTTTGCCTGCCTCACTCATCCAGTCGGTTGTCCATGCGGGGCTTAGTTGTTGTACGATATGTACTTTTTTATATCCAGCTTCTAAGAGTGCCATTCGGATGCCCATTGATATCATATCCATTGCTGGACATCCCGAATAGGTTGGCGTGATGGTTATGGTTAGGTTTGTTTCATCATTGGTCAAGCCGAGCGCATCTGAATCCGTTTCTACCCTTGTCGGCTCTAGTGAAGAAGAAGTCTCAATAGACACCGCACGCACCACACCCAAATCCACTACGCTCAGCACGGGAACTTCTGGGTCGGGCACTGTTTCTAACAAGGCCCAAATGTCCTTTTCATTCATTACCATGTTTGGCCGGGATATTGTCTTTGCAAGTATTGCATTTCTGCAAGCATGTAACCAAGGTGCTCTGTATGGACGCCCGTTTTGCCTCCACGCTGCATGTACATGGGATCCGGCATTGTAAGTGTAGCTTCTTCAAAAACTGCTTTTACTTTTTGCATCCAAGCATTTTCAAGCCTGCTAACATCTGGTATAATACCCAACTGAGCTAATAATTGTTCCTCTGCCGAAGGAATAAACATTTCGCCACTATAGGTCCATATTTCGTTGATTGATTTTTGGATTCGGCTCTTGCTTTCTTCCGTACCATCACCTAAACGAATTACCCATTCGGCGCTCCATTTGTAATGGTAATTGGTTTCTATCAATGATTTTTCTGCAATAGCAGCAAGATGCTTATTGCTGCTATTTTTCAACTCCTTGAGTAATAATTGCTGAAAGCTTTCGTATAAAAATTGACGAACAATAGTATAGCCAAAATCACCATTAGGTTGCTCTGCGAGTAGTAAGTTTTTGAATTGTCTTTCGCTGCGCAAAAAAGCTAAATCATCTTCTGTTTTTCCTGCTCCTTGCAGCTCAGCAGCATATTGATAGAGGCTGCGTGTTTGACCCAACAAGTCCAGTCCAATGTTGGATAAGGCAATGTCTTGCTCTAACACAGGGCCGTGTCCGCACCATTCGCAGATGCGTTGACCCAGTATTAAATTAGTATCTGCAAGCTGCAGCACATAGTTGCATAGTGCAGTTTGCGTATCGGTATGAATAGCGATGTTTGTCATAATAAATTACATATGGCCAATAGCCTCTGGAATGTCATAAAAAGTAGGGTGGCGATAAACTTTATCTTCAGCCGGTTCAAAAAATTCACCTGCCTCGTCAGGGTTGGAGGCGTGTACAAATTTAGATTCTACAGCCCAAATGCTTACACCTTCCATACGGCGTGTGTATACATCGCGCGCATTTTCAATGGCCATTTGCGCATCAGTAGCATGCAGGCTGCCTACATGTTTGTGATCCAATCCTTGTCGGCTACGGATAAATATTTCCCAAAGTGGCCAATCTTTATTTTCCATAATTCTGTGTTTTTATAAAACTTTTAATTTTTTTGTTTGTCAGCTTTTGCTTGTTTTACCAGCTTTTGCAGGCGTCGCACCGTCAACATTTTTAATTCTCTTTCAGCTTTGCTTATCGAGTGCTGCCATTCCTTTGTTTAGATGGCTTCGTTTCTCGCAATGACGCATGTGGAGCAATTTTCAAATTTTCAAATTTGCTCCTCGCAATGACGCGTTTTAAGCAAACTTCAAATCCTCAAATTGCCAAATTGCCAAATCAATTAGGCCACTTCGACTTTTGCTGCCAAGCGTTTCGCTCTTTTTTCGGCATAAGCAGTCGCTGCTTCGCGCACCCAAGCGCCATTGTTATGGGCATTGTTACGCGCTTCTAATCTTTGCTTATTGCAAGGACCATTACCCTTTACTACATTCCAAAACTCATCCCAATTAATCGCACCGAAATCATAAGATTTTTTGTCCTCATTCCATTTTAAATCTTTGTCGGGTATGGTCAATCCAATATGCGCTGCTTGGGGCACAGTGGCATCTATGAATTTCTGACGCAACTCGTCATTGGTATGGCGTTTGATTTTCCATTTTACTGATTGTTCTGTATTCGATGATTCTGCATCAATTGGTCCAAACATCATTATGGCAGGCCACCACCAACGGTTCATAGCATCCTGCGCCATTTCTTTTTGTTCCGCCGAACCATTCATCAAGGTCATCATAATCTCATAGCCTTGACGTTGGTGAAAACTCTCTTCTTTACATACACGCACCATTGCGCGGGCATAGGGTCCATATGATGTACGACAAAGCGGTACTTGATTCATAATGGCAGCACCATCTACTAGCCATCCAATAGCACCCATATCGGCCCAGGTAAGGGTGGGGTAGTTAAAGATACTGGAGTATTTTGCTTTGCCTGACAGTAAATCTTCAATGGTCTGTAAGCGGCTCACGCCAAGTGTTTCCACCGCACTGTACAAATACAATCCGTGTCCAGCTTCGTCCTGCACTTTGGCCAATAGCGTTGCTTTGCGTTTTAAAGATGGGGCACGTGTTAGCCAATTTCCTTCGGGCAACATGCCAACAATTTCAGAATGTGCGTGCTGAGATATTTGACGGATCAGCGTTTTACGGTAAGCATCCGGCATCCAGTCTTTGGGTTCGATTTTTATTTCGGCATCAATTTTGGCCTGAAACTCTTCTTCGAGATTGATTTGAGGACTCATAAAACTGTGTTATTTGTAAGGTTTAAAAAATATTTTTTGAATCTTTATTTATCGAGCGTCAAAATTGACTACTACCTTTTCACTACGCGGATGTGCTTGGCAAGCCAAAACAAATCCTCTTTCAATTTCGTCTTTTTCTAAAGAATAGTTGACATCCATTTCTACCACACCGGATTCTATTTTACAACGGCAGGTAGCGCAAACGCCCCCTTTGCAGGCAAAAGGGAGGTCGGCGCCGTTTTCGAGGGCTGCATCCAATATACTCTCGCCATTATAGCCTAGGCTGATAATGGTTGTTGTGCCATCTAGGGTTACCGAAACGGTACTCATGGTATCCGTGTTCACACTTTTTTCTTTACGTTCTTGTTGCTTTTGTGCTGCCACTGCCGAATAGAAAAGTTCATAGTGTACATTATTTTCGGGCACTCCAGCAGCGATTAAACTTTCTTTTGCGGTCAAGATCATCTCCTCTGGGCCGCACAAAAATGCCTCATGGATATTTTTAGGGTCAATGATTTTGTCAAGGAAATAATTGCATTTAGAGGCGTCTATTCTACCACACATCAAATCAGTATCTGCTTGTTCACGGCTCAGAATATGATAGACACTCAAGCGCTCCATGTATTTGTTCTTGAGTGCTTCAAGATCAGATTTAAAAATAATGGTACTTCTATTTTTGTTGCCATACAGCAATGTGATATTGCTTTTAGGCTCGCTTTGTAAAACCGTTTTGATTATCGATAATATCGGCGTAATGCCGCTTCCAGCTGCTATTAAAAAATAGTTTTTGCTCGCTTCTTCTTCAATCGGACTAGTAAATAAACCTTGTGGCGTCATGGATTCCAAGACATCGCCTTCTTTCAATTCTTTGTTGATGTAGGTAGAAAATATACCCTCTTCAACTTGCTTAATCGCCACGCGCAATTCTCCATCGAGCGGGCTGCTGCATAGTGAATACGAACGGCGAACTTCGGCTCCGTTTAGCTCTTTTTTGAAGGTCAAATATTGACCTTGTTTAAAAGCAAAATCTGTTGCCATATTTTCGGGCACATCAAAGGATACCGAAACACAGTCTTGTGTTTCGCGTCGGATGTTTTTTACTTTAAGGGGGTAGAAATTTGTACTCATATGTTGTTTTATGCTTTTACACCATTCATTAAAATGGCACTAATATCTTTTGCTAAATCTTCTTTACTGATACCTCTGCTGGGCTTGTACCAAAGTTCTACCCAACGCAGGGAAGAAAGAATGGTAAACAAAGCAACCGAAACATTTATTTTTTTAAAGGCACCATGTTCTATTCCTTTTGAAATCAATGCTGCTAAATGTTTTTCATATTCATTCCGCATGGCTTTGAATTCAATCATTTGCCCACTATTTAAAAATTTCCAATCATTATTCAATACCGAAACGGCATTAGCATCTTCAATAATCATTTGAATATGAAAAGCGATAACGGCTTCGATTTTTTCAGGATAGCTTATTTTTTTTGCTGCTATTTCACTGAGTTGTTCATCGTATTTTCTGCCAATTCCAAAACAAATTTCTTCTAATAGCTCATCTTTCGAGCGAATATGATTGTAAATACTGGCTGCTTCTATACCTACTCGTTCTGCTAAATCCCTCATGGTGGCACCACCAAAGCCTTTTTCTTTAAAAAGCTTTGCTGCTTCTCTTAGAATTATGGCTCGTTTGGATATTTTGGGTACACTAGGCATCTAGGATTCAAAAATAATACAATTTCCGAAACTAACAAACGTTAGTTAGTTTTTTTAGTAAAATGCATCGACGAGATGGATAATTTCTAGTGTATTGTTGCCTTTTTGTAAAATGCTGATAATGTCAAATCGGAGATTTTTTAACGGCTTTTTTTGATCAAAATATTCCTCAGCGGCTTGTTTGAGTAATTTTTTTTTGCTTTCCGTAACGGCTTCTTCGGGAAATCCAAAATCAAAATTGCTTCTAGTCTTTACTTCTATAAAGACAATACTGTCGCTGCTTTCGGCTATAATGTCTACTTCCTTTTTGCCTGTACGCCAATTGGTTTCAAGAATAGTGTATCCTTTATTTATTAAAAAATTAGCAGCTAAAAGTTCGCCTTTTGTGCCTATTTCAGTATGTTTGAGCATCTAATAATAATATGGAAGAATTAATTATTCGCTTTACAACCCAAATGCGTGAATCTTTGGAGATTATCCAAAATTACAAATTCATTGCACCGAAAAAAACGCAATTTAAAAATATAGTCCTTACTGGTCTTGGTGGTAGTGGTATTGGCGGTTCTATTGTTCAAAACTATGTTTTTGATAAATGTCCCTTTCCCTTTATCGTTAATAAAGATTATTTCCTTCCTGCTTTTGTCAATAAAGATTCTTTAGTTATTGTTTCTTCTAATTCGGGTGATACCGAAGAGACCATTGCTGCTTTTCAAAAAGCCATCAAAGTGAAGGCGACTATTGTATGCATTACTTCGGGTGGGCGAATTGCAGACATCGCTAAAAAGAAAAATATCGATTGCATTTTGTTGCCAGCAGGTATGCCTCCTCGCTCTTGCATTGGTTATTCCATGCTGCAAGTCATTAATATTTTGGAGCATTTTGGTTGCATCAAAAATGCGATTGCTCATGAAGTAAAACCTGCTGTGGCTCTGCTTGATGCCGAGGAAAAAAATATTCGTAAAAAAGCAAAAACGATTGCTGCCAAACTATTCGGAAAAACACCTGTTATTTATTCCGCATCAGAATATGAAGGTATGGCCATTCGCTTTCGTCAACAATTAAATGAAAACAGCAAAATCCTTTGCTGGCATCACGTTATTCCTGAGATGAACCACAACGAATTGGTAGGATGGAAGGACAAGGATCCTAATAAGGTAGTTTTGATATTGCGCAATGAAAATGACTATGAACGCGTGCAAATGCGCATGGAAATCAATAAAAAAATAATTAAACAATACACGCCCAACATTATAGAAATATACTCAAAAGGCGCAAGCTATTGGGAGCGTATTTTTTACTTTATCCATCTTACCGATTATATTTCTACCGAGTTAGCGAAGCTGCGCCAAGTAGATGCCACTGAAGTAAAAGTGATTGACTTTTTGAAAGGTTCTTTGGCAAAAGTGTAAAGGGCATTATTTTAATAGAGCAAAGGGTTTCGATATTATCGAAACCCTTTTTTTTATTCCGTATCAGGCACAAACTCTTTGACATAAATTTTAACCAGCAGTAAGAATAATGAAATGATTAATGGGCCGAATATTAAACCCAAAAAGCCAAACATATTTAAGCCGACGATTACACCAAATACGGTGAGTAAAGGATGAGCGTCACCAAGGTGCTTTTGCAAAATCATACGAATCACATTATCACTCAAGCCGATGACAATGAGCCCCCAAAGGGTGATTCCAATACCATTATTGATATCACCATTAGCAAATGTGAGTAAAGCAATAGGTACCCAAGCTGCCATTGTACCTACAAAGGGAATGAAAGAACAGATACCGGTTACAATGCCCCAGATTACGGGGTCTTGCACATTAAATATCCAAAAACCTATACCGGCTAATACGCCTTGTATCAGGCCCATTATCGGCAATCCAATAGCATTGCTCATGACAGATTTTTTCACTTCGCCCAAAACAATACTCCTGTTTTCGGGCTTAAAAGGCAGTTTTCTCAATAACCACCTTTCTATATCACCCGCGTTCACCAACATAAACCAAAGCAGGAAATATGCAATAACAATGTTCATGAATGCATTGGCTGTTGAGCTGATCAAGGGCGGCACAATTTCGGTAATGGTGGAAGTGACCTTTTCAAGATTTTTAGCCGATAAAATATCCATTCCAAAGCGCGTGTTGAGATAAGACTGAATTTTGTGCGCCACATCTGTTAAGATTTGGGGATTGCTAAACAGGGGACTAATCCTATCGGCTAGAATATAGCCCACCCAAGCGAATGGTATAACAATCACTAAAAAGGAAGTAGTCATTAAAATACTTGCTGCAGCCCATTTTTTCCAAGCTTTTTCATACACCAGTCGGTACATTGGTTTCCGCAAAATCATGAATAAGGTTATGGCTCCCAAAAAGGAACTCAGCATAAAAGTCATCTGCAGAAACAGTAAAACACCTAACAATAGGATGGAGCACAAAAACAATACTTGCCTTATTTTATTGGATGCTATTTGGGTATTAAAGTCCATGGATTTTGTTCGTTATTTTTGGTGTACTAAATGCTCTTGTAGTAAAATTTGAATACGCATTGTTGGCAGTAAAGTTAAATCAAGTTTTGTCTATCCCCTTTTTTATATCTTAATGCTGCATCACAATTTTCTTTTAATTACTTTTGCCAGCATTTTTATTGAAATCAACTATGGATACGAAAAAGAGAAAGCTCATCACCTTAGATGAATTTACCATTCAGGAAACACGCAAGTTTCCCAACGCCACTGGCGAATTGTCTTCGCTTTTGCGCGATATCGCTTTGGCTTGTAAAATTATCAACAAGCAAGTCAATAAAGCTGGTTTGGTGGATATTTTAGGTAAGCATGGCGCAACCAATGTACAAGGTGAAGAGCAAATGAAATTGGATATTTTTGCTAATGAAACCTTGATCAATGTGTTGCAAAATAGCGCTGAGTGTGCTGGTATTGCTTCTGAAGAAAATGACGAGTTTGTTTCATTCGATGATGCGTATTCTGTCAATTCCAAATATGTTGTATTGTTCGATCCTTTGGATGGTTCTAGTAATATTGATGTGAATGCATCAATAGGAACTATTTTTTCCATTTACCGCCGCGTAAGTCCCTTGGGCAATCCATGCACTGAGGCCGATTTTTTACAAGCAGGGAATAAATTGATGGCCGCCGGATATGTCATTTATGGTTCGAGCACGATGTTGGTTTATGCTACAAAAATTGGTGTCAATGGCTTTACACTCGAAACTTCAATTGGTGAATTTTGCCTTTCACATCCCGATATGAAATGCAGCGAGAATGGTAAAATTTACTCGCTTAACCAAGGCAATACCAACAAATACGAGCAAGGTGTAAAAGACTTCTTGAATTATTGCATGGAAGAAAATAAAGAAGAAGGTCGCCCTTATTCTCATCGCTATATTGGCTCTATGGTAGCCGATTTGCATCGTACCCTAATCAAAGGCGGTATCTTTATGTATCCTGCTGATAAGAAAAATGCTGCTGGAAAATTGCGCTTGCAGTATGAATGTAATCCAATGGCTCTTATTGTGGAGGCCGCTGGTGGTGTTGCTGATTTTGGCGCTGGGCGTATCTTGGACATCGAACCTATAGAACTTCATCAACGCACGCCCATTTATATCGGTTCAAAAAAATTGGTAGAAAAAGCTTTGTCTTTTGCTCAATAATAGCACGATTATTGAATAGTAAAAAACGCAAAGCCTGTATGTATCAGCTTTGCGTTTTTGTTTTTCTAAACATACAAATGAAAATACAATGAACCTTAATAAACTACACTTATTAGCCATCGCTGCGCATCCCGATGATATTGAATTGGGTTGTGGAGGCACATTAATTAAGCATGCTGCCATGGGTCAGCGAGTAGGTGTTGTGGATTTAACCGAAGGAGAATTGGGCACGCGTGGCTCTGTAGCCGAGCGCTATGCTGAAGCGGCAAAAGCAGCTTCTATTATTGGCTTGGCCGTGCGTGAGAATGCAAAATGTAGAGATGGTTTTTTTAAAAATGATGAGGAGCATCAAAAGCGCATCATTTATTTTATTCGAAAATTTCAGCCCGAAATAGTCATTACTAATGCACCCGAAGATCGTCACCCCGATCATGGAAGGGGTTTTCAATTAGTGAGTGATGCTTGTTTTTTGGCCGGATTAAGAAAGATTGAAACCTTTAATGAAGATGGAAGTCCACAAGCAGCCTGGCGCCCTAAGCGTGTCTTTTCTTTAATTCAGGATAGGCAATTAGAACCCACATTTATAGTGGATATTAGCCAAGAATTTGAAACAAAAATGAAAGCCATTATGGCTTATAGTAGCCAGTTTTTCAATGCCGAATCTGACGAACCAACAACTTATATAGCCACACAAAACTTTGCCGAACAACTTCGATATAAAGATGCTTTGTTGGGTAAAAGAATTGGCACCCAATATGGCGAAGGGTTTATTTCGGTTAATATACCGGGTATTGCATCCCTCGATCAATTAATTTATCCAGAATTGGCCTAAAATCTAGGGATATATGAAATCAACCATAAAACTTCGGCGCATTTTGGAACAGTATGACTGCACTTTTACATTAGATAATGAACAACATTATGAAGTGTTTTTGAGCACCAAATTTGGAGATGAAACGGCCGTATTTAATGGTAAATCCTTTAGTGTGGTGGTAGGCCATGTCTATACTTGGATGGAGAGAAATAAAAAGACTAGAATAGGAAAGTTAGAACAATGATTACAATATTGCTCTTAAGCTCATTCGTCCAGTATTGATTACTTTATCTGTGCCTGCCTTACGGCCTTCGTATTCCATTAATAGTTCAATGCCTTTGCCCACGCGCCTTTGCCAGTTAATATACCACAGTAAATTGTCGCCTTGTCGCAAACCGTCGAGCATAGTATATGTTATTGGTGCGCTCCATAATCCAGTGTAGGCAATCTTACTATAGCTTACTCTTAATTGTATAATACCTGTTGTATTTTGGCTATAGCGGCCATCCATATTTACCGATTGTATTGCTGCCTTCTCTCCGCCAAATTCCGGTGAATTGACTCGTTGCTCATATTTTACTGATGTGGTAATGCGCCATATGGAGCGATTCATCCAAATCAATACCGGTTCTGTTGCCCAATATTTTTGAAGAAAGGAATTGCCGTCTGCCACACCCGATTGGTTGCTGCGTTCGCCGATTCGTCCTATTAAATTGGCGCTAAGGGATTTTGAAAAGGCTGCACGCAATTTGCCCAATTGTTGTTTACTACTGGTAGAGTTGAGGCCATAGCTCAGCAGCTGTTGGCTTGAATTGTTCAGATAATTATAATCCAATCCCCATTTAGCGCTACTTCGGTTGATATAAAAGGTATTGTTGAGTGCGGTGTTGGTGATTAAAATAGCGCTGTCATTATAATTTTGCTGGATTGGGTTAAATGAATTTATGCCGGCACTATTGAGTATTTTGTTGGATACTTGTAGGGCAAATTGGTTGGATATGATTTTACTGAATTTTGCAAGAAATGAGCCTTTGTTTTTTTTGAAAAAATGCCCCGGTTCAAATCCGATAGTTTGGTTGAAGTTGACATTATTCACCTTTACATAATCATCGCTGGGCGTAAAGATGCGAATAAATAGTTTTTGGTCGGGATAGAGTGCAATCACAAACTCATTAAGCTGTTGGACACCATCATTGTTATAGTCTATCCAATTGTACATGCCCTGTCCAGCGGGTACTTGTACATAGGTAAAGTTTCTTTTTTGTTCTTGTCCTGTACCCAATTCATACAAAGTGGCGAGTGAAATAGCTTGGTTCCAAATGCTGCCATCATATTGCAATCGACCCAATAATGTTTGCTCTGCTTTGCTATTGATAAGGGTTGTGTTATCTACAAATAATTGTCGGTAGGATCCCGTAAAATATAAACGATGAGGCCTGCCATCACCTAAACCAAATTGCACAGAATAATTATCGCTGTGGTTTTGTTGTTGCCATTCATTTTGGAAAGGCAATAAATCCCTTCGTCTAAAATAAGTGGCCGCATAATTATAATTTTTTGTTTGGTAGCTGCGTAAAAAAGCTGTGGTGATATCGAAATGAAAAGATCCGTTTTGAAGGCTATCATAGCGTACATATTTGGCTACTGTTCGTTCGGCATAATAACTAGCACCGATGGTGCTTTTAAGGTGTTTTTTAAAAGTATAGTCGGCAAAAATATGGGGTTTGAAAAATTCTGAAGTAATGATTGAATCTTTGGCATTCATCAGGCTAAAATTGAAGCCCGTATTGGTTGATCTGTTGTTAAGGCTATACCCAAGCGCATGTTTTAAACCCTTATAATCGTATCCTCTTGTGTAATGGCTCAGTGCATAATCGAGGGCGCCATATTTTCGGTGGCCCACTTTTGTGGCAAAGCTTGCCCAATTTTCATCGGGGCTAATGCCTGATAAGGGTACATTCCAATCGCGGCCAAATTCTACTGCGCGATATGGGGCAATGGCGCTAAATGTTGATTGAACATATTCATACTGCACATTGTTTTGCAGCGTCCAAAGACTTCTATTCAAACTATCTTTTTTACCCAAAAAGCGCTGTTCTTGGTACATTATTTTTGAGGCAAAACCTTGATGATTTTGATTGTCGATAGCAGAGAAAGTATTAGGGTCTTTGTTGCTGCTGGCTAATTCAACATAGATTTTTTTGAAAGAATCGATTTGGTATTGTGTCGCCAATGTAAGCACCTGATGCGCTTTGGGCGTGATGATCAGCGATACCGCTCGGTAATCACCTTGATTTTGACCCACCCATTGATACACTCGTCCATTGGCGTTTTCGCCCGAAACACGATAATCTCCTTTGCCGCTTCCTGTGTAGGAAAAAGAAACAGAAAAAAGCTGCACGCTTCTATTGGCGCTGTATTCGTAAATAGAGTCTATTCGGGTTCCCGCAATCAGGCTATCCTTTATTCGGTACAAAATTTTATTGGATGCAAAGGTATCTGGGCTAATATTGGGTATAAGGGCATTTTGAATATTGTCTCCAATCCCTGCTAATAGGCGCTTTTGCTCAGTAGTGAGGTTTTGTTGAAATGGTTGATTTTTGGCATCTTGATTGCTATAGGCATTCATTTTGATTTGCCATTTTTTGCCAATCGAAAGCGCATTATAAGCGTATAATAGAGAGTTGAGGTAATTGTTGGTTCGGTATTCAAACTCTATTTGTATTCTCGAAAATTGGTTGATAGGACGTCGCGGCATAAAGCGCACTTCGTTGGTGTTGTAGTTGATTATATAATCCGCGTTTTCCCCTCGTTCTTGCAGCACATTATCGACATAGACTTTTTCGGTGGCGGCAAGGACTATAAATAATTGTTCGCCATTATTGCCTACAAGCCTATATGGGCCTTGGTTTCCCTCGCCACCCATAAATATATTTCGAGCAAATTCACCTTTGGCAATGGATGCACTGAAGCCTGCTTTGTTTTGTATGTTTTTGCTGAGTTTATCTTCTGTTTCAAAAAACAAACCCTGCACCCGTTTGGTATAATTTAGGAAATAAGCATCTGGTTTGTTTAGGTTGTAATCGCCCAATTGAAGACTCCGTTTATTTTTGCTTAGGCGGATAGAGATGAGGTCAAACTCTTGCAAATTGGCGGTATTGCCCTCCGGTTGAAAAGGTACGGTGTTGTCTGTAATGGCTGCTTCAACTTTAATGCTGTCTAGCAAATAGCCATTTACTTGAAGGTTGAAATTTGAATTGGAAACAACATCTTGATTATTGCCCAAAGAGATACTGCGGCCATAGCTTCCGTTGAGTTCGAGTTGCTTGTAATCAACAAATGGGTCGCTCGATTTTTTATCCTTAATAAAGGATAATGAAGAAAAAATATAATTCGAATCTACTAGAGAACGATTTTTGTGGCTATAGATTTTGCCAAAATCAATAGGAAGTTTTCGGTACGAAATGCTTACTGAGTCTGTATTTGGTTTCTTGCGCCATACCAAAATAGAACGAGTGGGGTAGAGGATATAATCGCTCGAATCTATTCCTCGCATTTTGAAATGACTAATGGCAACCGAATCTATTTTTAGACTATCCGATACGGCGATTTTTTTATGGGTTAGATTACTCCAATCTTGGGTAATACTTTGACCGCGCGACAGCATGGTCAGCACAAGAAAGCAGAATAAATAAAGTGTACATTTTTTTTTGAGCACAGGAAGGGAACATCCAAAATTGTTCCAAAAATAGCACAACATTCTAAGCTCCTTCCTTAAAGTATGATGCAGGGCTTAAAATTGGAGGAATCTTCAAATCTTCAAATCTCCGAATTACCCCATTGCCTAATCTACTTCTTCTTCCTGAAATCCCCTCTTTTCCATGCCTCAATAAATTGCCCCCATTTAATAGGGTTGAGGATGTTCATAGGCAGTTGTTGCCCTGAATAGGCCGCACGATAAGCAGCATCTTTTTGGGCAAAAGCCTGTCCTTCCCTGCCATCGGGGCGCATAATGGTACTCAGCATTCTCATCATTGCTATATTGCTGTTGCGCCTTGCTAGTTCGTATTTGTCGTCGTCAATGTTCAAGTTTTGGAAAGCAAAATTGAACTGCTCTTTTGAAGGTAAGGCGTGTATGATGGTTTCGTTGAGAAAGAAGGTGTCTTGGCTCAAAAGTTGGACTAAAGAAATGGTATTGCCTTTAATATCGTTGGGCACCACATAATCTTTAGCCTCAAAGCCCAAAGACTTAAATTGAACCGTATCGCCTTTAAAACATACCAATGCAAATACGCCTTGTTCGCTCGTATAGGTGCCTTTATTTTGGTTTTTAATACTTACAATTGCGTCAGGAATGCCATACAAGCTATCGCTGGTCATGACCACACCATTGATTTGTATCAATCGGTCAGGAGCAACCTGTGCTTGGGCAATAATCGAAGCCATACTCAGGCAAACAAAAAAAATGAAACATGTATATAACAAACCTTTCGACATAAATGATTATTTGAAAATTTTCCACAAATCAATATTGATAATGTGCGCATAAAAAAACAATTCTTAACTAATGCTACAAAGGAAAACCGTATCGCTTAGTTTTGCACATATTTTTTTCAATTTAACAAACGTTTTTGATGATAACGAAAGAAGCAGTTTTAGCCGCATTGGGTAATGTTGATGACCCCGATTTGCATAAGGATATTGTGACCCTTGGTATGGTGAAAAACCTGAGTGTAGACGGGAATAAAGTGGCTTTTACAGTTGAACTGACCACTCCGGCCTGTCCCATGAAGGAAATGATAGAAAAGGCTTGTGTCAATGCAGTCAAGTTAATGGTGAGCAAAGAAGCTGAAATTGATATTACCATGAGTGCACGCGTTGTTTCTAACCGCAAAGACCGCAAAGACGTTCTGCCTGGCGTAAAGAACATCATTGCCGTTGCCTCTGGCAAGGGTGGGGTAGGTAAATCTACCGTGGCGGTAAATTTAGCCTTAGGCTTGGCTGCCGAAGGTGCAAGTGTGGGCTTGATGGATGCCGATATTTATGGTCCATCTGTGCCGATAATGATGGGCATCCGCGATGAGCGCCCAAAAATGACTGAGGTGAATGGTAAAGGAATGATAGTGCCGATTGATAAATACGGTATCAAAGTAATGTCCATTGGATTGCTGATCGATGAGAAGCAAGCGGTAATCTGGCGCGGACCCATGGCCAGCTCTGCACTCAAGCAATTTGTTACCGATGTGATGTGGGGCGAATTAGATTATTTAGTGATTGATTTGCCTCCTGGTACAGGTGACGTTCATTTGACGATTGCCCAAACCATACCTGTTACGGGCGCGGTAATTGTGTCTACACCACAAGCGGTGGCCGCAGCCGATGCACGCAAAGCAGTGATGATGTTCAAGCAAGAGCATATCAAGATTCCGATTTTGGGTGTGATTGAAAATATGGCTTATTTCACCCCTGCCGAGTTGCCAGACAATAAATATTACATTTTTGGTAAAGGCGGAGCGGTTAAAATGGCTGAGCAATTTGAATTGCCTTTCTTGGGCGAATTGCCTTTGGTGCAGAGCATCCGCGAAGGCGGTGATATGGGAATACCAGCAGTGGTTGATGAAGATTCTCCCGCCCGCGAAAAATTCTTGGAATTGGCCCGCAATGTGGCACAGAATGTCTCTATCCGCAATGCGAGTATGGAGCCAACCCAAGTTTTAGAAATCAATTAAGTAATAAAAATACAGGTAGGAATGCCCTCCAATTTTATTGTTTGGGGGGCATTCCACTTTTTGGCATCTGTTGGCCCATGTTTCTGGCTTCCTCTAATGTGTAATTGTTTAGAATTTGTTTGTTGTGAGTCTGCTACATGAGCGCTGCCCATTTAGCGCTTATTAGTCTTTCATCTGCTATTCATAACAGCTAGTTTAATAATTGAATATTTTATATAAGATAAAAATTTACATTCAAGTGTCTTTTCCTTTTTTGAATCCTAAAGCAACGTTAAATCGCTTCTGGTTTTTTGCTTTATCGACGACCAATTCAAATTTTTGAAAAAAAAATTATTTTATTCATAAAATGTCCTTACTTTTGCAATCCTTTTTAAAATATGGCTAAACAGTCCTTAATCAAACAAGACGGTACAATAAGTGAAGCGATGTCGAACGCTATGTTCCGCGTGCGCCTTGAGAACGGACACGAAATCTTAGCTACTATTTCGGGCAAAATGCGCATGCACTACATTCGTATATTGCCAGGAGACAAGGTGGGTGTAGAGATGAGTCCTTATGACTTGAGCAGAGGTAGAATCATTTATCGTTACAAATAATTAATTATTTTTTTCTAAACAAGAATAACAATGAAAGTAAGAGCAGCAATTAAAAAACGCAGTGCAGATTGCAAAATTGTACGTCGCAAAGGGGTACTATTTATCATCAACAAAAAAAATCCTCGTTTTAAACAACGCCAAGGATAATTAAGAGTTAATAATTTATAATTAATAATTAAAAAGAAAGAATGGCTCGTATATCTGGTATAGATTTACCCAAACAAAAGCGTGGCGAGATAGCGCTAACTTACATTTATGGTATTGGCAGCACAACTGCTCGTAACATCCTCGACAAAGCGGGCATTAGCTACGATAAAAAAGCGATGGAATGGAACGACGAAGAGCAAACTGCTATTCGTAACATCATCAACAGTGAGTTTAAAGTAGAAGGCCAATTGCGTTCTGAAGTTCAAACGAACATCAAGCGTCTTATGGACATCGCTTGCTATCGCGGATTGCGTCACCGTAAAGGTTTACCCCTTCGCGGTCAACGTACCCGTACCAACAGCCGTACCCGTAAAGGTAAGCGCAAAACTGTTGCAGGTAAAAAGAAAGCACCAAAAAAATAGTAGCAATACTATTCGTATCATCGCCAGATCTGCCCATTGGTGCTGCAAGGAGGGATGTTACAATGCTGAAACACTCAGCATAAATTTATTAACGATTACCTTATTCAAAACAAAATGGCAAAAGCACAATCATCTGCAAAAGTCGCTGCTAAAAAGCGCATCGTGAAGGTTGATGTACACGGAGATGCCCACATCAACGCTACATTCAACAACATCATCGTGAGCCTTACCAACAAGGCTGGTCAAGTTATCTCTTGGTCTTCTGCTGGTAAAATGGGTTTCCGTGGTTCAAAGAAAAATACTCCATACGCTGCACAAATGGCAGCTGCGGATTGTGGTAAAAAAGCAATGGACGCTGGTTTGAAAAAAGTAGACGTTATCGTAAAAGGCCCAGGTTCTGGTCGTGAGGGAGCTATTCGCTCTTTGGCTAGCATCGGAATGGAAATTACTTCTATCAAAGACGTAACACCAATGCCTCACAACGGTTGCCGTCCTCCGAAAAAACGCCGCGTATAATTATATTATTTTCTTTCGATTGAAGCCTATTCGTAGTGCTTCAATCGAAAGTTTTCATTAAAGATAAACATCCGAATCGTATCTGATTTTACGATTTTTATATGAAACGCTTCGGAATTAATTCAAAAATCGACTAAATAACACGCAATGGCACGTTATACAGGACCCAAAAACAGAATCTGCCGTAAATTCGGCGAGCCTATCTTAGGATCAGGCAAAAACTTGCAAAAGAAAAGTGCACCTCCGGGCATGCACGGTGCAAGCAAAAAGCGTAAAGCTGCTTCTGAATATTCTATTCAGTTGAAAGAAAAGCAAAAAGCTAAATACACCTACATGGTGTTGGAAAAACAATTCCGCAACACTTATTTCGAAGCAGCACGTATCAAAGGTGCAACCGGTGAGAACTTGGTGAAATTGTTGGAATCTCGTTTGGACAATGTGGTATACCGTATGGGTATCGCGCCTACACGCCCTGCTGCACGCCAATTGGTATCGCACAAGCACATTTTGGTTAATGGCGAAATCGTAAACATCGCTTCTTATCGTTTGAAAGCTGGTGACGTTATTGAGTTGAAACCAAAATCTAAAGTAAACACATCCATTCTTAGCCTTGTTCGTGCCAAAAATCCAAAAATTAATTGGGTTGATTGGAGCGAGAGCGAGCTTAAGGGTACCTTCTTAGCTACTCCAGAACGTGAGAGTGTTCCTGAAAATATTAAGGAGCAACTTATTGTCGAGTTGTACTCTAAATAATAAAACCAAATACGACAAACCGTATTTGGTTTGCCGTTTATTTGAACTCATAAGAAAAGTGTTTATAGTTAATTGGAATTTATTTCAAAATCAATTATTTTACACAGCAATTTTTTTAAACGAACACTTAAAATACCAATATCAATATGGCAATATTGAATTTTCAAAAACCAGATAAGATTGTTTTGCAAAAAGCAAACGATTTTGAAGCGCAGTTTGAGTTTCGTCCTTTAGAGCCCGGTTACGGAGTTACTATTGGTAACGCATTGCGTCGTGTATTGCTGTCTTCACTTGAAGGTTATGCAATCACTACCATCAAAATCGCTGGTGCCGATCACGAGTTTGCAACCATCAAAGGTGTGTTGGAAGACGTAACGGAAATAATCCTTAACCTTAAACAAGTTCGCTTCAAAAAAACTGCTGAGCACGATGTACATCATGACAAATGTGAATTGAACATCAAACAAGGTGTCTTTACAGCAGGTATGATTGGCGAAGCATTACCTAATTTCGAGGTGATGAACCCAGAATTGGTGATTTGCAGCATGGAAGCAGGTACAACCTTTAATATCGAAATGTCGATTGGTAAAGGTCGTGGTTATGTTCCATCTGAAGAAAATCGTCCTAAAGATGGTATGCTTGGTGTTATTGCTATTGATTCTATTTTTACTCCAATCAAAAACGTTAAATACACGATTGAAAATACCCGTGTAGAACAACGTACCGATTTCGAAAAATTGATCATGGACGTAGTTACCGATGGTACTATTCACCCAGAAGAAGCGGTTAAAGAAGCCTCTCGCATCTTGATCCAACACTTAATGATTATTACCGACGAAAACATTTCCTTGGATAATAAGAAAGAAGAGCGTGAGAATGTAGTAGATGAAGAAACATTGCAATTGCGCAAAATCTTGGGCACTCCGCTTGAAGATTTAGAGCTTTCTGTTCGTGCTTTCAACTGTCTTAAAGCTGCAAAAATTAATTCATTGAGCGAGTTGGTAAACTACACGCAAGATGAGTTGATGAAATTCCGCAACTTCGGTCAAAAATCATTGTCTGAAATTGAACAAGTATTACACGAGCGTGGTCTTCACTTCGGTATGGACATCTCTCGCTTAAAAAGCTTGTCAAAAGATTTCTAGTTTTTAATTAAGTTACAACCACAGTAAGCTCTCCCGCTTATTGTGGTTTTTTATAAAAAATGTGTGCCGCATGGGGTAGGGAAACACAAGCCACTTACAATTCTTTGACACGGTGTAAGCGGAGGCGATAACGCCAATCATTTTTAAAAAATAACAACGTCATGCGTCACGGAGACAAAGTAAACAACCTCGGCAGAAAAACGGCTCACCGCCATGCCCTTTTGATGAACCTTACCAAAAGCCTCATCGAACACAAAAGAATCATCACTACATTGGCTAAAGCAAAAGCTTTGCGTGTATATGCTGAGCCTTTGATTACGCGTAGTAAAGTAGATAGCACCAACAACCGTCGTGTCGTTTTTGCTTATTTGCAAGACAAAGAATCTATTAAAGAATTGTTTGGCGTAATTGGTGATAAAGTGGCTAATCGTCCAGGTGGTTACACTCGTATTATCAAATTAGCACCACGTAGAGGTGATGCTGCAGAAATGGCAATGATTGAATTAGTTGACTTCAACGATATCTACACTAAAGGTGGTAAAGAAGAAGAAGCTAAGAAAACTCGTCGTAGCCGCCGCTCTGCTGCTAAAACTACCGAAGCTGCTGCACCTGTTGCTGCTGCTGAAGAAGTTGTAGCACCTGTAGCTGAAGTGGTAGCTGAAGCTCCTACTGCTGAAGCGGTAGTAGAAGAAGCGCCAGTTGCTGAAGCTGCTCCAGAAGCACCTGCTGCTGAAGAAACTACAAACGATACTGAAGAAACAACTGCATAGTTTTTCCAACTATCCTTTTTATTAAATAAGCCGACTCTTTTCAGAGTCGGCTTATTTGTTTTATTGACCTCAGCTTCGGTCCTTATAAAAAGGAGAAGGAGGTCCTTGTTTGGCATTTAGCGTATTTAGTGGGCTCGCATGTTGGTAGTCCATTTTTAAGACTTGGGTGGCTTAAGGACCTTTTTTAGCCTTTCGCCGTTGTTGGTGTTTTGAAATTGTTTTTCACAATTTCCACCAACAACATCAAACCACACCGCAACTTGTCATCCCGACGATAGGAGGGAACTATACAACAAAGCATTGAAGAAATATTTTGTTTATATTATTTGCAATCAGCAAAAAAATGTCCTGTATGTTGGCATCACCAATAATTGGCAAAAGCGCATTGCCGAACATATAGCCGATGCCGAAAACCTAAAACATTCTTTTGCAGGAAAATACAATTGTCGCTATTTGTTGCACCTCGAAGAATTTATGTTTGTTTATGATGCTATTACTAGGGAAAAAGAAATTAAAGGTTGGAATAGGCAGAAGAAAGAAAAGCTAATTACTGAACATAATCCTGATTGGATTTTTTTAAATGAGCATGTTTAGATCCCTCCTATCGTCGGGATGACAGCATGTGGATTTTTGGGATGACTACCGACCTATCAGGGCAAGCAGCGTGTGGTTTTATTGTACATTCTTACCGCGTGAGGGATAGAGGCGATAGCCCACAGCGAGCCTTTGCTAAGCTCAGGCTAAAGCAAGGCGAAGCGAGGACTATAAGCCGAAAGCCCGACCCCGTCCTTCGTCAAGCTCAGGATGACAGGCTCTGCTAAATGACGGGGGCACGCCATCAACTATTGATTTGTTTTTGTTTCCAACAATGCTTCCGTGTTGTGTTTTTAAAATCTACAACACTACATTCTGCACCAATTCGCTTTTGTGCGGATAATCTGTACTAAAATGCAGGCCTCGGCTCTCGTGGCGCAGCACTGCGGATTTTACAATTAGATAGCCAATGGTAATGAGGTTACGTAGTTCGCAAAGCTGTGGCGAAAGGGTGGTTTCGCGATAGAGTTGCTCACATTCTTCGAACAAAAGGTCTAGTCGTTTCATGGCCCTTTCGAGACGGATATCGTTGCGCACAATGCCAACATAGTCACTCATGGTACTTTGCAGTTCCTTGAGGCTTTGGGTGATGAGAATCATCTCTTTGGGGTCGTTTGTGCCACTTGCATCCCAGTCGGGTACTTCTGTTTTGAAACTGGTATGTGCAAATTGTGCCGCAGCATCGGTCGCACAACGGTGGGCAAATACCAAGGCTTCGAGCAGCGAGTTAGACGCTAAACGATTGGCACCATGCAAGCCCGTGCTGGCACATTCGCCACAGGCATATAAATATTTGATTGAAGAAAGGCCATGCTCGTTGGTTTTGATGCCACCGCAGCAATAATGAGAGGCCGGAGCTACGGGAATCATCTGTTCGAAGACATCAATACCTACCTTTTTACAATACTCATAAATATTAGGGAAATGGTTCAAGAACTTTTCCTGATCCATCGCTCGGCAATCAAGATACACATGTTCTGTACCTGATTTTTTCATTTCGCTATCTATGGCACGAGCGACAATATCGCGCGGAGCAAGGTCTTTGCGCGGGTCGTATTTTTCCATAAAAGCCTCGCCCGCATGGTTGCGTAAGATGCCACCATCGCCCCGCACGGCTTCGGTTATGAGGAATGCTTGATGGGCACCTGGCTGATACATAGCAGTGGGGTGGAACTGAATAAATTCCATATTCTCAATACGGCCTTTTGCACGGTAATGCATGGCAATGCCATCCCCTGTAGCAATATGCGGATTGGTGGTGCTGCGAT
Organism: Chitinophagaceae bacterium; assembly: GCA_034680125.1. Lineage (GTDB taxonomy): Bacteria > Bacteroidota > Bacteroidia > Chitinophagales > Chitinophagaceae > Rurimicrobium. Next base: position 9,175 of record JAXITL010000005.1, on the reverse strand, counting down.
ATGCTTGGCCCACACCGCCTGAAGCCATTACAGTAATTCGGGCTAGTATTTTGGTGTTTTTACCGGTATTAAGGTTGAGTGCATATACGCCATAGCATTCAATATCGGTGGTGGATTTGGTCACTAAATAGCCCAAATGGTGCTGTGTGATGATGTCAATCACAAACCAATGGTTATGCACTTCGATATTGGGATAGCGGGTGAGTTCTTGCAATAAAGCGCGCTCAATTTCGAATCCTGTAATGTCTTTATAATGTAAAATGCGGTGCTCAGAATGGCCGCCTTCTTTGCCTTGTAGGTATTCGCCTTTGCTGTCTTTGTCAAAATTGGCACCCCAAGAGATGAGTTCGTTTACGCGCTCGGGTCCTTCGTTAACTACAATTTCAACAATGGTTTTATTGCAGAGACCATCGCCTGCTATGAGTGTATCTTCAATATGTTTGGCAAAGGTATCGTCTTCGTGACCACTCATAACCGCTATACCTCCTTGAGCATATTTGGTATTGGTTTCGTCGGTATTGGTTTTGGTGAGAATGATTATTTTTTTATCCGGAAATTGGCGAGCTGTTTTGATAGCAAAACTGAGGCCTGCTATACCCGAGCCAATGACTAGAAAATCTGTTTGTACCATTCTTAGATTGTTTGTACAATATTAGGCAATTAGTGAATGGTATAATTCAATCAAAATCCTAATTGGAGGAAAGGAAAAATCAATGCAAATAAATAGATGCTGCTGGGGGCAACATTGTTTCTTAAGGCTATAATTTAGCCTCATAGCCTAAATGAAAAAGCACAAACCTAACGAGTAGGTTTGTGCTTTATTTGGATAAAATTATTTACAATAAATTAGAATCCTTTTTTAGCAACACCGTCAGCAATTGCTTTCAATGCATTGGCTTCGCTCATAATAGCAGCCATTTTGTTTCCTTTACCGTCGTTACCGCCAGCCATATAACCACCACGTGCAGTTTTAGTGATTACTGCGTCGTGCATTGGTACATTTTTTTCTTTTGTTTTTAAGCAATAAGCTTTAATCATTTTACTTGTGTCCATAATTTTAAATTTTAAATTGTTTAGTTAAAGATTTTGAGATAGTAAACAGGTACAAATAAAGGGTATTTAGCTGAGATAAAGGCGCAGGTTAAAAAATATTTACAACAGGCCCTCAAATTGTGTATTACTTGTGTATTAATATAATTATCCCAATGGACTTATCTGTTCATTTTGGCTACCAAATCCCATACCACCACACCTACACTCACCGATATATTCAAGGAGTGTTTGCTGCCCCATTGGGGTATTTCGATACATTCTTCGCTCAGCGATAAAGCTTCATCGCTCACACCATTTACTTCGTTGCCAAATATTAGGGCAATAGGGTTGTTTTTCGATGCCGCAATACCTTGTAAGGCGCTGCTGTTATGTGTTTGCTCTACCGAGTAAATGGTATAGCCCTTATCTTTTGCAGCAGCTATGGCATTTGCTGTATCGGTAAAATGTTGCCAATGGACTGTTTCGGTGGCACCCAATGCTGTTTTGTGGATATCACGGTGTGGAGGTGTTGGGGTGTATCCACAGAGGTAAATGGCTTCTACTGCAAAGGCGTCGGCAGTACGAAAAATAGCCCCTACATTTTGCATGCTGCGCACATCGTCGAGAATAATGATGATTGGGTTTTTTTGTGCCAGTCCCATTTCTTCTACCGATTTACGGTCCAATTCCTCCATCGTTTTTTTTGCAAACAAAGCTTTCTATTTTATAATTGAATTGAAATTTGATTATTTCGATTGGGCTAATTTGCTGTTTTTTTTGCCGTAAGCAAAGTAAATAAGCATACCAATAATAAGCCACACCATAAAGCGAATCCAATTGACCACGCCTAAAGTGGATAATAAGTAAAGACAAGAGATAACGCCCAAAAGCGGTAACAATGAATATTTACGCATCCAAGCAACGGCACAAACAGCTAATAAAGCCACATAAAATAACCAAGTGGGAATTAGATGCTTCCACACTTCATAGCCTCCTTGTGTGGTAAAGGTTTTTGAATATTCATTGAGGCCCTCATCATTATTTTTAAAAAGCAAATAAGCGATAGCCACTAATAATATCGGGATGCCATAACGGCTATTGATATAGGGAACTTTAAATTTTGGTGTGGGTAAATCGGTGCGATGTTGCAGAATCATGATGCCAGCACACACTAGTGTAAAAGCAAATAAGGTTCCGATACTACACATATCAGTAACGAATGCTGCATCCATAAATAAGGCAGGAATGCCCACTAATAAACCGGTGAGTATGGTTGAAAATTTAGGTGTTTTAAAGCGAGGATGAATCTCTGAAAATTTCTTGGGTAAAAGCCCATCGCGGCTCATGCTCATCCATATTCGGGGTTGCCCCAATTGGAACACCAACAATACACTAGCAGTGGCTATTAAAGCACTAAAAGCAATTATGCCCCCAATCCAGTTAATTCCTCTTTGTAAAAAAGCATTTGCCAAAAATGCTTCGTTATTGAGCGATGTATAATGCACCATTCCCGTAAGCACCAATGCTGCGGCAATATACAATGTGGTGGCGATGATGAGCGAATACAGCATTCCCCGCGGCAAATCACGCTGTGGGTTTTTACATTCTTCGGCAGTAGTGGCCAATGCGTCAAAACCAATATAGGCAAAGAACACAGCGCTTGTACCTTTTAATACCCCAGACACACCATTGGGCGCAAAGGGTACCCAGTTTTCGGGCTGAATATAAAAGGCCCCAATAATAACAACTATTAACACCACTAAAACCTTAAATACGACCATGGCATTGCTTACTGTACGGCTTTCTTTGATGCCAATATATACCAGTGCTGTTATGAGGAAAGTGATTAGAAAAGCGGGTAGGTTTAAAATGATGGGGAAGGAGCCGATATGTGGTGCAGACATCCATAGTTCATGCATGGCGGAAATGCTTTCAGAAACAACTTCGTTTTTTGATGTAGCCAATTCGAAAGCCTGCTCTGCATTTTTCACTTCCAAAAAGCTTTTGGTCAGAAAGGCTGGTAGATCAATGCCGATTTGGTGCAAAAAAGTAGTGAGGTTACCACTCCATGAAATGGCCACGGTAACATTACCCACAGCGTATTCCATGATTAAATCCCAACCAATTATCCAGGCAATTAATTCGCCAAAAGTTGTATAGCTATAGGTGTAGGCGCTTCCGGCTACGGGTATTCGCGAAGCCATTTCGGCATAACAAAGCGCTGAGAATCCACAGGTAATGGCAATGCCTACAAAAAGCCAGATGACTGCTGGACCGCCATTGAAACAAGCAGAACCAATCGTACTGAATATACCTGCACCAATAATGGCGGCCATTCCAAACAAGGTAAGGTCTCGCACACTAAGTACCCGGTTAAGGCCACCGTGCTCTCCATCGCTAAAGCCTTCTGCTGCATCTTTTTGTATTTGATGAATAGATTTTTTCCGAAACAAAGATTGGAACATGGCCGAAAGATAAGGCAATTTTTAAAATTACTAATTCAAAAAAAACCGTTACAATATTTCATTGCAACGGTTTTAAAAGGGCTACTATACAAAATAAAAATTAGGAAAGTATCGCTCTTGAAATGACTAGTTTTTGAATTTCAGAAGTTCCTTCGCCAATAGTGCATAATTTAGAATCGCGATAGTATTTCTCTACAGGGAAATCTTTTGTATAGCCATAACCACCAAAGATTTGAACAGCATCTGTAGACACCTGTACACTTACTTCAGACGCATAATATTTAGCCATTGCCGATTCTTTGGTCATGGGTAAATGTTTGTTTTTCAAATCGGCAGCTTGGTAAATTAAGTTTTCGGCTACTTCGATTTTTGTTGCCATATCCGCAAGTTTAAAAGATATGGCTTGGAAATTGGCAATAGGTTGGTCAAATTGTTCCCGCTCTTTGGCATATTTTACTGAGGCTTCATAAGCACCTTTAGCAATACCTAATGCAAGCGATGCAATAGAAATACGGCCGCCATCCAGAATCTTCATGGCTTGTTTAAAACCATCACCCACTTCGCCAAGTCGTTGGGCATCACTAATGCGGCAATTGTCAAAAACCAATTCGGCAGTTTCGCTGGCGCGCATACCTAATTTGTTTTCTTTTTTACCTGCAGCAAAACCTGGTGTGCCTCTTTCAATAACAAAAGCGGTTACATTATTTTTTGTGCGGGGCTCGCCCGTACGGCAAAGCACTACAGCAACATTTCCTGTAATGCCATGAGTGATCCAGTTTTTTGTGCCATTAATAACCCAATCGTTACCCTCTTTGGTAGCCACACATTGCATGTTTCCAGAATCAGAACCTGTATTGGCTTCGGTTAAACCCCAAGCGCCAATCCACTCGCCAGTAGCCAGTTTTGGTAGGTATTTTTGCTTTTGTTCTTCATTGCCAAAGTACAGAATATGTCCCGTACACAATGAATTATGTGCAGCAACTGATAGTCCAATCGAACCACAAACTTTTGCAATTTCACTTACAACGGTGATATATTCAAAATAACCCAAACCGCTTCCTCCGTATTCTGTGGGTACCAATACGCCCATCAAACCAAGTTCGCCTAGCTTGCGAAAAACCTCTACTGGGAATTTTTGACTTTCATCCCATTCCATCATTTCGGGGCGGATGTGTTTGTTGGCAAAATCGCGAATCATTTCGGCGATTTGGGATTGTGTTTCTGTCTGTGTAAAGTTCATAATGATTAATAATCAATTGTGCAATAGGCTGCAATTTTACGATATTTTTCCTCATTCATCAAAGGAACTTGCCGCAGCTGGCCTATATTTTCATATTTATTTAACCCTTTGCGCAATAAAATGATATTTTTGGCCATCTGCTGGCCAATGTAGGGGTGTTGCGTTAGTTGTTCTTCGCTACAAGTATTGAGTTTTATTCTTTCAATTTCTAAAGGATTGATACTTAGTTTTTCTTTGAGGTATAGGTAAGTGCTATCAGGGAATTTATAGATTTCTAATAGCTGTTCGTGCCTCAAAAAGCCACCTAAGTTGCGCCTGCGTTCTAATATTTTATGAGCCAAAATTGCTCCAATTCCATTGAGTCGTACTAAAGTTGACGAGTCTGTTTTGTTTAGGTTGATATGCGCTGGCAGTGGTGCTTCTTTTTCGTATGCTGTGTAGTTATGGCTGCCTTCACTTTCCTTTATTTGAATGTAAGGTGCAAGCCTATTGTATTCAGTTTCGCTGAGCGAATAGAGTGGTTTTAGATCCTCTTTTTTGTAAAAATGCTTGCCTTTGTTGCGCCAGTTGAGCAGGTATCGGGTGGTTTTGGCGCTTAATCCTAATTGGATCAATCCCATGCTATCTAGGGTGTTGGGGTCGAAGTAAAAAGGCTCGGAAATGCTTGCTGATGTTGTGTCTTCGGTGATTTCATTTTGTTGCTGGGTTTGTAATTTTTGCCAAGCAATGTTCAGTTTTTCTTCGTCTACATTGGACTTGGGCTTTATATAATTTCTAATAAAAAAGCTGATGCTAAAAATTAAACTAATAAGCGAAATGAGCCCAATAATCCCATATTGTTCTTTTCTCGAAAAGGTGAAAAAGGAATTGAATATTGATTTCATAGATACAATGATAAATGAATCGGTCGAAAAAAAAGCAGTTACTGTGATTAATAGTAACTGCTTTGTGTTTCTTAAAAAGAAATAATCCTACAAATTTTTTACCAACTCCATCGCAAATTCGCTTGTTTTGAGCAAAGTAGCATCTTGCATGAGGTTGTAAAAATCAATGGTTACGCGTTTGCGCTTTATGGTGATTTTTAATGAGTCAACAATCATCTTCGACGCTTCAGTCCAACCCATATAATCCAACATCATTACACCGCTTAGTAATAGAGATGCGGGGTTCATCATATCTTTTCCTGCAAAACGGGGTGCAGTACCATGTGTTGCTTCAAATACTGCATGACCAGTATTATAGTTGATGTTGGCGCCGGGAGCAATACCTATTCCTCCTACAGCTGCCGCCAATGCATCTGAAATATAATCGCCATTCAGGTTGAGTGTTGCAATAACTGAATAATTTTTAGGCGCTAAAAGTATCTGTTGTAGAAAATTATCTGCAATGGCATCATCGATAATTACTTTGCCTTCAGCTTTTGCAATTTTAAGTGCAGCATTGGCCGCATCTTCATTTTGTTCTTTTTTAATTTGTTCCCATTGCTCCCATGTAAAGACTTGATCACCAAATTCGCGGCTCGCCAATTCGTAGCCCCATTTTTTGAATCCGCCTTCAGTGTATTTCATAATGTTGCCTTTATGCACAAGGGTAACAGATGGCTTTTTGTGCTCTAAGGCGTAGTTAATAGCCGCACGTATCAATCGCTCCGAACCATCAACACTCACTGGTTTGATGCCAAAAGAAGTGGTTTCGGGGAATCGAATTTTTTTTCCAGCGCCTAATTCATTTGTCAGAAAGTCTAATAATTTTTTTGCTTCAGGACTATCATAATTAAACTCAATTCCTGCATAAATATCCTCTGTGTTTTCACGGAAGATTACCATATCTACCTCTTCAGGATGCTTAACTGGCGAGGGTACACCTTGAAACCACTCTACAGGACGAAGACAAACAAAAAGATCAAGTTCCTGACGCAAAGCCACATTGAGTGAGCGGATGCCGCCACCAATTGGTGTTGTCAAGGGGCCTTTTATCGATACTAAATATTCTTTACAGGCATCAAGACTCTCTACAGGTAGCCACTCTCCTGTTTTATTAAAAGCTTTTTCGCCTGCAAGAATTTCTTTCCATTCAATTTTTCTTTCACCTTTATATGCTTTTTCAATTGCTGCATCCAAAATCATTTTACTTGCAGCCCATACCTCTGGTCCAATACCATCGCCTTCTATAAACGGAATAATAGGGTTGTTGGGGACATTGATTTTGCCATTTGCTCCCATTGTTATGTGCTGCGTCATTGCGTATTGTAATTTTAGTTTTAGGTGTTTTTTTGAATGATGCGCAAATGTAAGGAATGCTCTAACACAATATGCGGAGGACTATATTTTTTTCGTAGCTATTGTAATGTACTTGGTTAAACATGTTGGCTTTTTTATTTATTATTATTAATTATAAAGTAATCGTGTCATAGACACATTGCCTACATTACCTTATATTTGCTCCTGCTCAAAAATCGTTTTTATTTGGTTTTGAATAGTAGCTTTTATTTCAATGAAAAAGACATTTTTATATTTATTTCTTTCTAGTTTAATTGTATTTATTTCCTGTACCGATTCTGTACAAAAAAATCAGGGTAGCCCAGTTTCTAAAGATGGGGTTTTTGCCCATCCATCGGTAGCAGTCGTTTCTGCTGAAATAGAGGAGCATCCTAATGAGGCACATTTGTATTTTAAGCGCGCTAAGGCTCTACGGGATTTAAATGAAGATTCTATCGCACTAAATGATTTTAAAAAAGCCACCCAATTAGATTCTACAAAAGCAATTTATTTCTCTGCTATTGGGGAATTGTTGTTTGAACATAAAGATATTGAAGGCTCAGTAAAATGGTTCAAAAAGGCTATTCAAATAGACCCTAAAGACCCCATTGCTCACCTGAAATTTGCCAAAATGTTGTTGTTTGTAAACGACAATCAAAAGTCCTTTGATGAAATTAATACCGTTTTGCGCAGAGACCCTTACAATCCAGAAGCCTATTTCTTAAAAGGGATGGTGTATAAAAACATGAATGATACGGCTAAGTCAATTTCAAGTTTTCAAACCGCAGTGCAAGTAGATCCGGGATATCAACCAGCTATATTGCAGTTAGCGATGATTTATGCGGCGCAACATGACGATTTAGCTATTAAATATTATGATAACGCCTTTGCAACTGATACAACACAAATGGTAGCACTACATGGTAAAGCCATGTATTACCAAGAGCATAATCAAATTGAAAAAGCCAAAGAGGTATATCGTACTATTATATTGCATGATGATCAATATGCCGATGCGTATTTTAATAGAGGTTGGTTATTGATGCAGCAAGATTCTTTGGCAAAAGCCGAAAAACAATTTGATTTTGTAACAAAAATTGAGCCGAATAACGCGGAGGCTTATTACAATAGGGGTGTGTGTAAAGAGTTGCTGAAACGCCCTACAGAGGCACTTAGTGACTACAAACAAGCGTTGCAGTTTGACGCAGCCTATACCGAAGCAAAGGCGGCTTTTAAAAGATTAAGCAAGTAAATCCTCAACATAACAACTGTCTTAAACGAATAAAACCACATTTTAAAATGATTGCACCCTCAGTTCTTTCTGCAGATTTTTTGAACCTTGGCAGAGATGTAGCGATGATTAACAATAGCCAAGCAGACTGGTTTCATATAGATGTTATGGATGGTCGTTTTGTGCCCAATATTAGTTTTGGATTGCCTGTAATCAAAGCCATCAAGAAGCAGGCTCAAAAGCCTTTAGACGTGCATTTGATGATTGTAGAGCCTGAAAAATATTTTCAAGATTTTAAGGATGCGGGAGCTGATATTTTATCGGTGCATATTGAGGCTTCTACTCATTTGCATCGCAGCTTACAAGCGATAAAAGCCTTAGGCATGAAGGCAGGTGTCGCTATCAATCCTCATACACCTGTTTCTTTGCTTGCAGATATTATTAATGATACAGACCTAGTGTGCATGATGAGTGTTAATCCTGGATTTGGTGGTCAATCTTTTATTGAAAATACGCTCCACAAAATCAAGGAATTGAAACGCATTATTGTTGAAAAAGGAGCTGCTACCCTAATTGAAATTGATGGAGGAGTAACCTTGCAAAATGCAGCCAGCATTGTAGCAGCCGGTGCTGATGTGTTGGTAGCAGGAAATACTGTTTTTTCGGCAACTAACCCCACACAGATGATTGCTGATTTAAAGCTCATCTCAAAATAAAAAACGTCTTCTGGCGTTATGCTCACACTATGCCTTTTAGCCGACGATTTGTCCTTTTATTTTTATTGTTGACGGTACCTTCCCTTTTATTTGCTCAAGGCAATAAAGGAATCATTAAGGGTATTGTAAAAGACGAGTTGGGTAAGCCTTTTGCAGAAGTACGTTTTGGAATATCGGGTACTAATATTGGTGGTAGTACCGGTACTGATGGCGCCTACGAAATGAGCATTGAT